>NC_014217.1:2223677-2541345 GCF_000092925.1 Ancylobacter novellus DSM 506
CACGGTGGCGACGGCAACGCCGCGCCCCTCGCGCCGCCAGCTCGCCGCGGCGGCCAGCACGTCATCCTCGCGCGTGAACATTCGGCGCCTCCTCGTCACATCGCATGGAGCATGGGCCACCATAGCGCAGCCCCGCCTTGCCGGCGCGGCAGGAACGTATCACAAAGCCGCGCATGAACCGCCCGCTCCGCTCGTCCGCGCCCCTCGCGAAGCTTCCCCGCACCCTGCGCCGCCTCGACGAACTCGTTGAGGCTAGCCTCGTTGCGCCCGATCCGCGCCTCGACGCGGTCGCCGCGCGCTATGCCGTCGCCGTCACGCCGACGCTTGCCGGCCTGATCGATCCAGCCGACCCGGCCGATCCGATCGCCCGGCAATTCGTGCCCGATGCGCGTGAAATTGAGACGCTGCCGGAAGAACTTGAGGACCCGATCGGGGACGAGGCGCACAGCCCGGTGGCGGGCATCGTCCACCGCTATCCCGACCGCGTGCTGCTGAAGCTAGTCGGCGTCTGCGCCGTCTATTGCCGTTTCTGCTTTCGCCGCGAGATGGTCGGGCCGGGCGCCGAGACGAGCCTGTCGGAGGAGGCGCTGGAGGCGGCGCTGGCCTATGTCGCGGCGCATCCCGAGGTCTGGGAAGTGGTCGTCACCGGCGGCGATCCGCTCGTCGCCGCGCCCCGCCGGCTCGCCGATCTGATGCGCCGCCTCGCCGCCATCGACCATGTGAAAATCGTGCGTTTCCATACGCGTGTGCCGATTGCTTCACCTGAGCGCGTAACGCCGGCGCTGGTCGATTCTCTCCGCGCGGCGGGGCTGACGACCTATGCCGCCGTCCACGCCAACCACGCCCGCGAGCTCGGTCCCGAAGCCCGCGCCGCGCTGGCGCGGCTGGCCGATGCCGGCATCGCTCTGGTCGGTCAGAGCGTGCTGCTGGCCGGGGTAAACGACGACGCCGACACGCTTTCTGCCCTGTTCCGGGCACTCGTCGAGAACCGGGTAAAGCCCTATTATCTGCACCATCCCGACCTCGCGCCGGGCACGGCGCATTTCCGCCTGACCATAGAGCGCGGGCAGGAGCTGATGCGGGCTTTGCGCGGGCGCGTCTCCGGCCTTGCCATCCCGACCTATGTGCTTGATATCCCCGGAGGTTTCGGCAAGGTGCCGGTCGGGCCGGGCTATCTGGAGCCGACGCCGGAAGGCTGGCGCGTCACCGATTATTGCGGCGGCGTGCATGCCTATGGCGAGGCCGTCGCCGGGTATCCTGCTGGTGGCGAAAATGGTGACATTTTGCCCGCCACCGGTGGCAATGCCGCTGCCACTGGTGACATGGGGTGACATCCGCCGCACGCATGGACGTCGTCGTCATCGGCGCTGGCGCGGCCGGGATGATGTGCGCCATCGAGGCCGGCCGGCGCGGGCGGCGAGTCGTCGTCATCGACCATGCCCGCGCGCCGGGCGAGAAGATCCGCATCTCCGGCGGCGGGCGCTGCAACTTCACCAATCGCGATGCCGGCCCGCGCAACTTCCTCACCAGTAATCCGGGGTTCCCGATCTCGGCGCTGAAGCGCTTCAGCGCGCAGGACTTCATCCGCCGGATCGAGGCGCGGGGCATCGCGTATCACGAGAAGACGCTGGGCCAGTTGTTCTGCGACGGCTCCTCGCGGCAGGTGGTCGACATGCTCACCGAGGGCTTGCGCGAGGCCGGCGCCGAGCTGCGCCTCGCCACTTCCGTCATCGGCATCGACAGAACCGCGGACGGATTCGAACTCGCGACCACGAACGGCGCCCTCGCCTGCTCCTCGCTGGTCATTGCCACCGGCGGAAAGTCGATCCCGAAGATGGGCGCCACCGGCTTCGGCTACGAGATCGCCGAACGGTTCGGGCTCAAGGTGCAGCCGACCCGTCCCGGCCTCGTGCCGCTGACGCTGGAGCCCGGCCTGCTCACACGGCTCGCCCCGCTCGCCGGCGTCTCGGTCGAGGCCCGCGTGCGCCACGGCAAGACCAGCTTCGATGAGGGGCTGCTCTTCACCCATCGCGGCCTGTCGGGTCCGGCGATCCTGCAGATCTCCTCCTATTGGCGCGAGGGCGAGGAGATCGAGATCGCCATGGCGCCGGGCACCGACGTCTTCGCCCAGTTGCGCGCCGCCCGCGCCGCCAATGGCCGGCAGGCGCCGAGCACATTGCTCGCCGGCATCCTGCCGAAGCGGCTGGCGCAGGCCATCGCCGAGCAGGAGGCCGATGGGAGGAACCTCGCGGACCTCTCCGACAAGGCGCTGCGGCGCATCGAGGCGGCGGTGAATGGCTGGCGCATAAAGCCTGTGGGGTCCGAGGGCTACCGCACGGCGGAAGTCACGCTCGGCGGCGTCGACACGACCGGACTCGATTCGCGCAGCATGCAGGCGCGCGACGTGCCCGGTCTCTATTTCATCGGCGAGGTCGTCGACGTCACCGGCTGGCTCGGCGGCTACAACTTCCAGTGGGCATGGTCGTCCGGCTGGGCCGCGGGACAGGCGGTCTAGTCCCGGGACAACACTTCTTCCCTCATGGCCGGGCTTGACCCGGCCACCCAGGGGACCGGGTGCAGGCGGAAAGGCTGGGTCCCCGGGTCAAGCCCGGGGATGAGGGCGAATTTGTTGGGAAGTTCATCCTCTTCCATCGCCCCCTCACCGTCATCCCGGCCGGAGCGCCGCAGGCGCGCAGAGCCGGGATCGCTCTCCGTTCTGCACACGATCCCGGATCGGCCTTCGGCCGTCCGGGGTGACGGCTGAATCTCCCGCGGGAACGCCCTACACCACCTTATAGCCCCGCCCGACATAGGCGAGCTTCTCGCGGTCCGGGCCGAGCGTCACCGCCTCGACGCGGCCGACCAGCACGTCATGGGTGGCGATGGTGCGGCTCTCGATCAGCGCGCATTCGAACACGGCGACGGCACCTTCCAGGCACGGCACGCCCAGCGTGCCCTCGCGCCAGTGGCCGACCGAGAAACGCTGCTCGCCGGCGAGCGACAGCCGGCCGCCGAAGCTCTCCGCCACCGCCTGCTGCTCGCCGCTGAGCAGGTTCACCGCGAAGCTGCCGGACTGGCGGAAGGCGCCAGCGGAACGGATGCGGCGGTTGAGGCAGACCAGCAGGGTCGGCGGGCTGTCCGATACCGAGGCGACCGCCGTGGCAGTGAAGCCGGCACGCCCGGCCGGGCCCTGCGTCGTCACCACATGGACCGCCGCGACCAGCCGGCTCATCGCCTCGCGATAGAGGCCCGGCTCGACCAGCCGCTCCACCCCGTGTGCCCTCACCTCGTCCAAGATCACCTCGTCGTCCTGCCGCGCCGGCGCGCTTCTCCGACCGGGAGGCGCGGGCTCTTGTGCATAACTCGCTCAGGCGGAATTTGGAAACGGCGCCGCTACGGCAGCTTCGATGGCCAAACTGTGACGAAAAGGTGAAGGCCGGCGACGAGCGCGTTGCATGCAGCACGCGGATAAACGTCTGACGTGCAAGGGATTTCGGCATTTTGGTATTTTGATACCTTGGTATCACGTCTTTCGATCGATTGCATTTCGTCTTTCGATCGAATTGTATCGGAGCGCGGACAACGCTAAGAGTCAGAGACGCACATGTTCAGGGCACGAACAGAATATATGCAAAAGCCCGACGCGCGCGTCTTCCGCACAACGGCTGAGGGGAGCCGGACGAAAGCATGGAAATCTTTGTTCAGCAGCTCATCAACGGGCTGACGCTCGGCTCTATCTATGGGCTGATCGCCATCGGCTATACGATGGTCTTCGGCATCATCGGCATGGTGAACTTCGCCCATGGCGACGTGTTCATGGTCTCGGCCTTCATCGCCCTGATCTGCTTCCTTCTGCTCACCACGGTACTTGGAATCACCTCGATCTTCCTGGCGCTCGCCATCGTGCTGGTCGTGGCGATGTTCTTCACCTCGCTGCTGAGCTGGGCGATCGAGCGGGTGGCCTACCGGCCCTTGCGCGGCTCCTTCCGCCTGGCGCCGATGATCTCGGCGATCGGCATGTCGATCCTGCTCGCCAATTTCGTCCAGGTCTCCCAGGGCCCGCGCAACAAGCCGATCCCGCCGATGATCACCGACGTGATCACGCTGATGGACAGCGGCACCTACCAGGTCACGCTGGCCTGGAAGCAGATCATCATCATGGTGATCACCTCGGCGCTGCTGGCCGGCTTCTGGTATCTGGTGCAGAAGACCTCGCTCGGCCGGGCGCAGCGCGCCTGCGAGCAGGACCGCAAGATGGCGGCGCTGCTCGGCATCAATGTCGACCACACCATCTCGCTGACCTTCGTCATCGGCGCCGCGCTCGCCGCCGTCGCCGGCGTGATGTACCTCATGTATTACGGCGTCGCGAACTTCGCCGACGGCTTCGTGCCGGGCGTGAAGGCCTTCACCGCGGCGGTGCTGGGCGGCATCGGCTCGCTGCCGGGCGCGGTGCTCGGCGGGCTGCTGATCGGCCTGATCGAGACCTTCTGGTCGGCCTATTTCTCCATCGAATACAAGGACGTGGCGGCGTTCTCGATCCTCGCCATCACGCTCATCTTCATGCCGCAGGGCCTGCTCGGCCGGCCCGAGGTCGAGAAGGTCTGAGGTCGCACGTCATGGCTGTTCAGACCGCCGAATCCGCCTCCTCTGCGGCCCGCGCCTCCGAGGCCGGCTCGGTGATGGCTCATGCCCTCAAGGATGCCTTTATCACCGGCCTCATCGCCCTCGGCCTGTTCGGGCCGCTGATCGGCTTCGAGACCATCATCATCGACGGCGCGCTCGGGCTCGGCTACCGGCCGGGACTGCTCGCCATCATGGTCGGCATCATCTTCGCCGGCCGCCTGCTGCTCAACCTCACCGTCTGGTCGCCGAACCGGCAGGTGAAGACGCGCAGCGGGCCGACCGTGTTCGACCGCGCCGGCACCCTCGTGGCCCCGGCGTTGAGGCCGGCGCTGTTCGGCTTCGCCATCCTGTTCCCGGCGATCGCCGCCTACGGCATGGGCGGGCTCAGCGAGAGCCGCTACCTCATCGACCTCGGCATCCTCATCCTCACCTATGTGATGCTGGGCTGGGGCCTGAACATCGTGGTCGGCCTCGCCGGCCTGTTGGACCTCGGCTACGTCGCCTTCTACGCAGTCGGCGCCTACACCTATGCCCTTCTCGCCACCTCCGAGCCGGTGAACGCCTTCTTCGGCGGCCTGCTCGGCGAGACCTTCTGGGCCAACTGGGCGTTCTGGATCTGCCTGCCGGTGGCCGGCCTGTTCGCCGGGCTGTGGGGCATGATCCTCGGCTTCCCGGTCCTGCGCCTGCGCGGCGACTATCTCGCCATCGTGACGCTGGCCTTCGGCGAGATCATCCGCCTGGTGCTGATCAACTGGGTCGACTTCACCGGCGGCGGCGCCGGCATCGCCTCGATCCCGCGCGCGACCTTCTTCGGCATCCCGTTCAATTCCGACGAGGACGGCTTCGCGGCGCTGTTCGGGCTCGAATTCGACCCGATGCACCGCATCATCTTCCTCTATTTCGTCATCCTGGCGCTGGCGCTGGTAACCGCCTTCGCCACGGTGCGGCTGCGCAAGCTGCCGGTCGGGCGCGCCTGGGAGGCGCTGCGCGAGGACGAGATCGCCTGCCGCTCGCTCGGCATCAACACCACCAACACCAAGCTGACCGCCTTCGCCACAGGCGCCATGTTCGGCGGCTTCGCCGGCTGCTTCTTCGCCGTGCGCGCCGGCTTCGTCTCGCCGGAGAGCTTCACCTTCGACGTCTCGGCGATGATCCTCGCCATCGTCGTGCTCGGCGGCATGGGCTCGCAGATCGGCGTCGCGCTCGCCGCCACGGTGATGATGGGCGGCATGGAGATGCTGCGCAATCTCGGCTTCCTGAAGCAGATCTTCGGCAACGACTTCGATCCCAGCCTCTACCGCATGCTGATCTTCGGCTTCGCCATGGTCGCCATCATGGTGTGGAAGCCGCGCGGCCTCGTCTCCACCCGCGACCCGACGATCTTCCTGAAGGAGCGCAAGGCGGTGTCGGGCAGCCTCGTGAAGGAGGGCCACGGCTGATGGCGACCTCACCCCAGAATTGGGACGTCGATCCCATCCTTTCGGTCGAACACCTGTTCATGCGCTTCGGCGGCCTGATCGCGGTCAACGACCTGTCCTTCAAGGTCGGGCGCGGCGACATCACCGCGCTGATCGGCCCCAACGGCGCCGGCAAGACCACGGTGTTCAACTGCATCACCGGCTTCTACAAGCCGAGCGAGGGCCGCCTCGTTCTGGCGCATGGCCGTGCGCCGACGGAGGACGAGGTCACCGAGGTCACCCGCATCGGCGAGCGCTCGCTCGCCGTCGCAGGCGCCGGCGTGTACCTGCTGGAGCGCCTGCCCGACTACCGCGTCTCCGGCGAGGCTAAGGTCGCGCGCACCTTCCAGAACATCCGCCTGTTCACCGGCATGACCGTGCTGGAGAACCTGATGGTCGCCCAGCACAACGCGCTGATGGCCGCCTCCGGCTTCTCCATCAAGGGCCTGCTCGGCCTGCCGGGCTGGGCCGCCGCGCAGCGTGCCGCCACCGAGAAGGCCAAGTTCTGGCTCGACAAGGTCAATCTGATGGACCGCGCCGACGATCCCGCCGGCGACCTGCCCTATGGCGCCCAGCGCCGGCTTGAGATCGCCCGCGCCATGTGCTCGGAGCCCATCCTGCTCTGCCTCGACGAGCCGGCCGCCGGCCTCAACCCGCGCGAGAGCCTGGAGCTGAACGCGCTGCTGCGCTCCATCCGCGCCGAGCACGGCACCTCGATCCTCTTGATCGAGCACGACATGAGCGTCGTCATGGAGATATCCGACCACGTCGTCGTGCTCGACTACGGCACCAAGATCGCCGACGGCACGCCCGCGGCGGTGAAGAACGACCCGCGCGTCATCGCCGCCTATCTCGGCGTCGACGAGGACGCAGTGCAGGAGGTCGAGGCCGAGATCCACCAGATCGAAGCCCAGGCCACCGATACTTCCACGACGGGAGCCGGCTCGTGAGCGACACCCTCGCCGCCCCCGCCCCGGCCGCGGCGGTTCCCGCCCGCGCCGACGCGCCCATGCTGTCGGTGCGCGGGGTCAAGACCTTCTATGGGAACATCATGGCGCTGAAGGGCGTCGACGTGGACGTCCACAAGGGCGAGATCGTCACCCTCATCGGCTCCAACGGCGCCGGCAAGTCGACGCTGATGATGACCATCTTCGGCCAGCCGCGCGCCCGCGAGGGCTCCATCGTCTATGAGGGCCGCGACATCACGCAGATGCCGACCCACGAGATCGCGCAGCTCAAGATCGCGCAGTCGCCGGAAGGCCGGCGCATCTTCCCGCGCATGACCGTGTTCGAGAACCTGCAGATGGGCGCCTCGGTCGACGGCTTCGCGCATTTCGACGAGGACCTCCTCAAGGTCTTCACCCTGTTCCCGCGGCTGAAGGAGCGCATCAACCAGCGCGGCGGCACGCTGTCGGGCGGCGAGCAGCAGATGCTCGCCATCGGCCGCGCGCTGATGAGCCGGCCGCGCCTCCTGATGCTCGACGAGCCCTCGCTCGGCCTCGCCCCGCTGATCGTGCGGCAGATCTTCGACGCCATACGCGAGCTCAACCGCTCGGAAGGGCTCACGGTCTTCCTCGTCGAGCAGAACGCCTTCCACGCGCTCAAGCTCGCCCATCGCGGCTACGTGCTGGTCAACGGCCTCGTCACCATGTCCGGCGAGGGCAAGGAACTGCTGGAGCGTCCCGAAGTGCGGGCCGCCTATCTCGAGGGAGGGGCGCACTGATGGCCATCCGCACCGGAACCCTCATCGCCCAGGGCGCGCCGGCGAGCCCCGCCGTGCTGGTGCCCGGCCTCGTCGTGCTGCTCATGGTGCTGTCCTTCCTGTTCCTGCCATGGGCTGTGGTCGAGGTCTCGCGCGGCGACTTCCTGCTCGTCACCATCTTCCTCGGCGGCGGCGCGGCCTGGCTCACCGGCCGCTCCATCGCCGGCACCTGGCGCAGCTACCGGCAGGCGGTGATCTACGCCGTTCTGCTCGGCTGCGTGGTGCGCTTCTTCCACTACGCGCTGTTCGAGGGGACGCTGCTGTCGTGGCACTATTTCCTCACCGACACGGCGTTCCTGCTGGCGGTCACGACGCTCGGCTTCCGCGCCGAGCGCGCCAAGCAGATGGGCACGCGCTATGGCTGGCTCTATCGGCAGGCCGGTCCGTTCGGCTGGACCGAAGGCGTCCCATCGGCAACCCACGGAGATACCGCGTGAGCGTCTCCGCAACCTTTCGCTTCGTCATCGACACGGACACGGAAAAGGGCATGATATCGGCCCGAGGCGAGTGTCACCGGGCCGACGAGGCAGCGAGATCAACTCCCTTCCAGAACCAGGAGAGAAGTTCATGAAGAAGCTTCTGTTTGCCGGTATCGCGCTCGGCGCCATGGCGGCTCTCGCCGCCCCGGCCTCGGCGCAGGTCAAGGTCGGCGTGGGCGGCCCGATGACCGGCGCCAACGCGACCTTCGGCGCGCAGCTCAAGAACGGCGCCGAGCAGTGGGTCGCCGACGTCAACGCCAAGGGCGGCATCCTCGGCCAGAAGGTCGAGCTCTTCGTCGGCGACGACGCGGCCAAGCCCGAGCAGGGCGTGTCGGTGGCGAACAAGTTCATCGCCGACGGCGTGAAGTTCGTGATCGGCCACTTCAACTCGGGCGTGTCGATCCCGGCCTCCGAGCAGTATGCCGAAGCCGGCGTGCTCGCCATCTCCCCGGCCTCGACCAACCCGAAGCTGACCGAGCGCGGCCTCAAGGAAGTCTTCCGCACCTGCGGCCGTGACGACCAGCAGGGCGCCGTGGCGGCCGAGTACATCGTCAAGAACCTGAAGGGCAAGAAGGTCGCGATCGTTCACGACAAGACCCCCTACGGCAAGGGTCTGGCGGACGAGACGCAGAAGGCGATGAAGGCCGCCGGCGTCAAGGAAGTGCTCTACGAAGGCATCAACCCGGGTGAGAAGGACTACTCGGCCCTCGTCTCCAAGCTGAAGGCCGCGGGCACCGAGATCCTCTACTACGGCGGCCTGCACACCGAGGCCGGCCTGCTGGTCCGCCAGATGCGCGACCAGGGCATGAACACCGTGCTCTTCTCGGGCGACGGCATCACCGACAAGGAGTTCTGGACCATCGCCGGTCCGGGCGCCGCCGGCACGCTGATGACCTTCGGTCCGGACCCGCGCAAGAACCCCGCCGCCGCCGCGGTCGTCGAGGAGTTCAAGAAGAAGGGCATCGATCCGGAAGGCTACGTGCTCTACTCCTACGCCGCCGGCCAGGTGATCCAGCAGGCTGCGGAAGCCACCAAGTCGACCGACCCCAAGAAGGTCGCCGAGTACATCCACTCGGGCAAGCCGTTCGACACCGTCCTCGGCAAGCTGATGTTCGACAAGAAGGGCGACCGCACCAACCTCGACTACGTGGTCTACGTCTGGAAGGACGGCGGCTACACCGAGCTCTGAGCCGGCGCGCCCGAAAGGGACGCCCTCTCGGCGCACCCTCGGACCTGATACGACACGACCCGCCGGAGCGATCCGGCGGGTTTTGTTTTGGGTCGATGGTTCGGGCGTCATCCCCGGGCTTGACCCGGGGATCCACGACTTGTCCGGCTCACCCTGGAAGAAAGACGTGGATGGCCAGAACTCGGGCCTGCCCGAGTTCTGTTTCAAGCAAACCGCCATCGGCAAATGCCGACGGCGGGCCAAGCCCGGGCATGACGTCGAGATTGTTTACGCGATCCCGGATCGGCCTGCGGCCGTCCGGGTTGACGCGCGGAGAGAGGAACGTCATCCCCGGGCCTGGCCGGGGATCCACGACTTGTCCGGCTCAGCCGAAGCGCGACAGGGCCGGGAAGGTCTCCAGCAGCCAGAAGCTCGCCGTGGCCATCCAGCCGGACAGGAAACCGATGCCGGTGAGCACGAGCAGCGCGCCCATCACCTTCTCCACCATCGGCAGATAGCGCCGCGCATGGCCGAGCAGGCCGAGCGCCGGACGCGCCATCGCCGCCACGGCGAGGAAGGGCACGCCGAGCCCGGCGGAATAGATGGCCAGCAGCCCCGCGCCGCGCGTCAGCGTCTGCTCGCTCGCCGCCACCGCGAGAATCGCCGCCAGCACCGGCCCGATGCAGGGCGTCCAGCCGAAGGCGAAGGCGAGGCCCATCGCATAGGCGCCGACGAGGGTAGTCGGCGCGTCGACATGCACGCGCTTGGTCTGGGTGAGCCACCCGAAGCGCAATATGCCCAGGAAGTGCAGCCCCATCAGCAGGATGGCCACGCCGGCGACGACGGCGAGCTCCTGCGAATAGAGCCGCAGATACGCCCCGGCCACCGAAGCGCCAGCCCCCAGCGCCACGAAGACGGTGGAGAAGCCGGCGACGAACAGCGCCGCCGCGCCCAGCGTGCGCCAGGCGGCGGTGTCGGTCGGCGCCTTGTGCGTGATCTGGTCGAGGCTGGTGCCGGCGAGGTAGCACAGATAGGGCGGCACCAGCGGCAGCACGCAGGGAGAGGCGAAGCTGGCGATGCCGGCCACGAAGGCGGCCGGAAGCGTGACGTCGGCCATGAAAGGAGCAACCTTGCCGTTCCGAGGGCTTCCCCTTGCACGCCCGCGCTGGCTTATGCAATGCGACGGGTTAACCCTCGCCGTGATGTGATGCCCGCGGGTAAGCCGTTTCAAGGAAGAGGTTCGATGCGCAACCTGATCACCGACGTCGCCGGCCTCAAGGTCGGCCATGCTACCGACCTCGACCTCGCCTCCGGCGTCACCGCCATCCTGTTCGACGAACCGACCGTCGCCTCGGTCGATGTGCGCGGCGGCGGGCCGGGCACGCGCGAGACCGACCTGCTGGCGCCGGACGAGACGGTCGGCGCCATCCACGCGGTGACGCTGTCGGGCGGCTCGGCCTTCGGCCTCGATGCCGGCGCCGGCGTCATGGCGTGGCTGGCCGAGCGCGGCATCGGCTTCCCGGTCGGCACGGCGGTGGTGCCGATCGTGCCGGGCGCGGTGCTGTTCGACCTGATCAATGGCGGCGACAAGGACTGGGGCCGCTTCGCCCCCTATCGCGACCTCGGCTATGCCGCGGCGAACGCTGCAAGCCTCGACTTCGCGCTCGGCACGGTCGGGGCCGGCACCGGCGCCACCACGGTGAACCTCAAGGGCGGGCTCGGCTCGGCCTCGATGGTCGCCGCCTCCGGCCACACGGTCGGCGCGCTGGTGGCGGTGAACGCCTGCGGCGCCACCAATCTCGGCGACGGCGGACATTTCTGGGCGGCGCCCTTCGAGAACGACGGCGAGTTCGGCGGGCTCGGCCTGCCCTCCCCGCTGCCTGCCCTGCCCGACCGGCCGGCGCTGAAGGGCCTGCCGCCGGGCGCGAACACCACGATCGCCATCGTCGCCACCGACGCCGTGCTCACCAAGGCGCAGTGCAAGCGGCTCGCGGTGATGGCCCATGACGGCTACGCCCATGCCATCTGGCCGGTGCACACGCCGCTCGACGGCGACACCATCTTCGCCGCCGCGACGGGCAAGCGCCCGCTCACCGATCCCGTCTTCGACCTCGCGCTGATCGGCGACGCGGTGGTGCGCAGCCTCGCCCGCGCCTGCGCCCGCGCCGTCTACGAGGCGACCGCCCTGCCCCAGCCGGGCACGCTGCCGGCGTGGCGGGACCGTTTCGGCGGATGAGAGACCGCCCCTATTGACGGGGCCGCAATAAGCGCGACGTCTTGTCGTCTTTGACGCGCCGCTTGTCGCATATGTCCAATCGGCAGGGCAGCCATGCGCCCGACACTCCCCTTGATAAAGAGGGGAGCGCATGACCGAGAAACGGCCGCGCATCAGGGTCCGCGGACTGACCAAAATCTTCGGCGACGAAGCCGGGGCAGCGTTGTCGCTGCTCCAGGCCGGGCAGAACCGGGCCGACATCCTTAAAGCGACCGGTGCCGTCGTCGGCCTGCAGGATGTCAGCTTCGACGTCGACGAGGGCGAGATCCTCATCGTCATGGGCCTGTCGGGCTCGGGCAAGTCGACCTGCCTGCGCTGCATCAACCGGCTGATCGAGCCGACCGCCGGCAGCGTCCTCATCGACGATACCGACGTCACCAAGCTCGCCGAGCGCGAACTGATGGAGCTGCGCCGCACCCGCTTCGGCATGGTGTTCCAGCAATTCGCGTTGTTCCCCCACCGCACCATCCTGAAGAACGTCGAATACGGCCTGGAAATCCAGGGCGTGGCGGCCGACCGGCGGCGCGACAAGGCGCTCGCCGCCATCGAGACGGTCGGGCTGAAGGGCTGGGACCAGCACTACCCTTCCCAGCTCTCCGGCGGCATGCAGCAGCGCGCCGGCCTCGCCCGCGCGCTGGCGCTCGACCCGGACGTGCTTCTGATGGACGAGGCCTTCAGCGCCCTCGACCCGCTGATCCGCCGGGACATGCAGCAGGAGCTGGTGGCGCTGCAAAGACGCCTGAAGAAGACCATCGTCTTCGTCAGCCACGACCTCGACGAGGCCATCGCGCTCGGCGGGCGCATCGTGCTGATGAAGGACGGGCGCGTCGTCCAGCAGGGCACCGCCGCCGACTTCCTCGCCAACCCGGCGGACGAATATGTGCGCCGCTTCGTCGAGCATATCGACGTGCTCGGCGTCGTCACCGCGGGCGACGCCATGCGCCAGCCGGCGGCGGTCAAGGCCTGGCACAGCACGGCGGCGGAAGCGCTGGCGAGCCTCACCCAGTCCGGCGAGCCGGTGATGACCGTCGTCTGCCATGAGGGCCGCTTCCAGGGCACGGTCGATGCCGCGACGCTGCGCGGCGCCGGCGAGACCGAGCTGCGCCTGCTGCTCAGCGACCGCGAAGCCTTCGTCTCCGGCACCGCCACGCTCAACGAGGCGGTCGCCAAGCTCGCCGCAGGCCGCGGCGAGATCGCCGTCATCGGCCCGACGGGCGAGCTCGCCGGGGTCATCGCCAACGCCGATCTCGTCGCCGCGCTCGCCCGCCGGCGGTCCGAGACGGAGCACTGAAAGGGGCACGGCGATGGAATTCGAGATCCCGCGCATCCCGCTCGCCGAATGGTGCGACATCGCCCTCGACTGGGCGACCGAGCACTTCTCCGGCGTCACCCGCGCCATCAGCGCGGTCATCGGCACCGGCATCGAGGAGATCACCGATTTCCTCGTCGGCCTGCCGCCATGGCTGGTCATCGTCCTCTTCGGCCTGCTGATCTGGCGGCTGACCACCGCCCGCATCGCGCTCTTCTCGATGCTCGGCTTCGCCTTCCTGTGGAACCTGGAGCTGTGGCGGGCGACCATGCAGTCGCTCGTGCTGGTGCTGGTCTCGACCCTGTTCGCGCTCGCCATCGGCATCCCGATCGGCATCGGCGCCGCGCTCAGCAAGCGCTTCTGGCGCGTCGTCGCGCCGGCGCTCGACATGATGCAGACCATGCCGAGCTTCGTTTACCTGATCCCGGCCATCCCCTTCTTCGGGCTCGGCGCGGTGTCGGCGTGCTTCGCGACCATCGTCTTCGCCATGCCGCCGACCATCCGGCTGACGGCGCTCGGCATATTGGAGACGCCCTCGCAGCTGGTGGAGGCGGCGGACGCCTTCGGCTCCAGCCGCTGGCAGAAGCTGTTCAAGGTGCAGCTGCCGCTCGCCATCCCCACCATCATGGCCGGCATCAACCAGACCATCATGCTGGCGCTCTCCATGGTGGTGATCGCCGCCATGATCGGCGCCGGCGGGCTCGGCGGCGAGGTGTGGAAGGCGATCCAGCGGCTGGAAGCCGGACAGGGCTTCCAGGCCGGCATCGCCATCGTGGTGCTCGCCGTCATCCTCGACCGCATCACCCAGCACATCGCCCGTCACATGCGGCGCGACCGCGAGGGCGTCTGACCCTCACCAACGGAAGCAGAAAAACGACTTCCGACCCCGAACAACCTTTTCAGAGCGGAGCAACGACAATGTCGATCCTCGGAAAATTCGTGCAGACGGCGGCCGTCGCCGCCACCGCCCTCGGCCTCGCCATGGGTGCGGCGCAGGCGGAAAAGAAGGACCTCACCATCGCCTATGTGGAGTGGTCCGACGCGGTGGTCGCCACCAACATCATCAAGACCGTGCTCGAGGACAAGGGCTACACGGTGAAGATCGTCCCGCTCTCCGGCGCCGCCATGTGGCAGGCGGTGGCGACGGGCGAGGCCGACGCCATGGTCGCGGCCTGGCTGCCGGCCACCCACGCCGCCTACAACGCCAAGCTGAAGGGCAAGGTCGTCGACCTCGGCCCGAACGTCACCGGCGCCAAGATCGGCTGGGCCGTGCCGACCTATGTCGACATCGCCACCATCGAGGACATCAAGAAGGACCCGGCGAAGTTCGGCGGCAAGGTGATCGGCATCGATCCGGGCGCCGGCCTGATGAAGGCGTCGGAGAAGGCGATCAAGGACTACGACCTGCCGGTGAAGCTGGTCGAGGGCTCGGACGCCACCATGGTCGCCGCGCTCAAGGACGCCGCCGCCAAGAAGGAGCCGATCGTCGTCACCACCTGGACGCCGCACTGGATGTTCGCCGAGTGGGACCTGAAGTACCTCGCGGACCCGAAGGGCGTGTTCGGCGGCGAGGAGACGGTCAACACCGTGGTCTCGACCAAGCTGAAGGAAGAGGCGCCGGAAGCCTACAAGATCCTCGACAATTTCAGCCTCTCGCTCGACGACGAGCAGAAGGTGATGGTCGAGAACAACAAGCCCGGCGCGGACCCGGCCGCCACCGCCAAGGCCTGGGTCGCCGCCAACAAGGCCAAGGTCGACGCCTGGACCAAGTGAGACGCTGGACCAAGTGACCGGGAGGCCTGGCGGCCCGACCACAAAATCTTCCCTCATCCCCGGGCTTGACCCGGGGACCCAGTCCTTGCGCCGCGGGTTCGCACGGCAGGACTCCGGGCGGCAGGAACTTGGGCTCGCCCGAGTTCCTCGTTGCGGCGACCGAAGTCGGCAGATGCCGACTTCGGGGGTCACCCCCAATCCCCTCCTGACGATCGCTGCGACGCGTCGCGCGTCGTCAAACTCGAAGGCCGGGCATGTCCCGGCCTTCTCTTTTGCGGAGGACGGTCAGGGGCAGGGTTCCCAGAAGCCGGTCGTGCGCTGCGGATTGGTGTAGTACCAGCAATAATTCGGCTGGGGCGGCGGGCCGACCAGATTGGCGGCGGCGACCCCGGTGAGGAAGCCGAGCGCGGCGCCGGCGGCCACCGCGCCACCGGGCGGCCAGTAGCGGCGCGGATTCACCACCACCACGCCGCCGCCGCGCGGCACCGGGCCGTAATAGCGGCCGGGGCCGTAATAATGGCCCGGCCCCCAAGCGGCGGCGCAGCCGCGCCCGCCGCAACCGGCAGCCCGCCACGCATTGGCCTCCTGCGCCGTGCCCATGAAGCCGGCGACCGACAGCACCGCCACCGCGGCGAGCACGCTCTTGCTGATCATGCGAAATCCCCCTGAAAATTCCTCGGGCCGGCCGGCGCCACGCCGGAATCGCCCCCGGCCATGGTTGGGCTTTTCCGCAGGCCGCACAATAGCACCGGCCTTTGTTGCCGCGTCGCGACCGCCATGCTAGGGCGCGCACCAGCCGGAACACGCGGCCGGAGACCCGACATGACCCAGCGCCCGCTCATCATCTCGCCTTCCATCCTTGCCAGCGACTTCGCGCGCTTCGGCGAGGAGGTGCGCGCGGTCGACGCCGCCGGCGCCGACTGGATCCATATCGACGTGATGGACGGGCATTTCGTGCCGAACATCTCCTTCGGCCCGGACGTGGTGAAGGCGATCCGCCCGCTCTCGTCCAAGCCCTTCGACGTGCATCTGATGATCGCGCCGGTCGACCCGTATCTGGAGGCCTTCGCCAAGGCCGGCGCCGACCACATCAGCGTCCATGCCGAGGCCGGCCCGCATCTGCACCGCTCGCTGCAGGCGATCCGCGCGCTCGGCAAGAAGGCGGGCGTCGCCATCAATCCCGCGACCCCCGCGAGCATGATCGAGAACGTGCTCGACCTGATCGACGTCATCATCGTGATGACGGTCAATCCCGGATTCGGCGGCCAGGCCTTCATCGCCCCGGTGATGGACAAGGTGCGGCAGATCTCGGCGCTGGTCGGCGACCGGCCGATCGACATCGAGATCGACGGCGGCGTGACCCACGACACCGCCCCCGCCTGCATGCTCGCCGGCGCCAATGCGCTGGTCGCCGGCTCGGCCGTGTTCAAGGGCGGTGCGAGCGCCTATGCCGGCAACATCAAAGCCATCCGCGACGCCGCCCTGCGCGCGCGCGGCGAACTGGTGTGACGCGGAGTGACGACGATGGAAGCCCACGCGAACGGCGACGAGCTGCGGAGAATCCTGTGCCGGCTGGAGATGGGCATGGTGCTCACCATCCCGGACCGGTGGCTCGACCGCAACATCACCGGTACCCGCGTCGCCCGCCTGCAGCTGATCGAGGAGATCGCGCACAAGTTCCACTGCGTCTGCCATCATGAAATGGACGGCGTGCGCTTCGAGCGCCAGGGTTTCCCCTTCACCGGCTGAGCGCGCGGGATTTGTCCCGCACCCGGCTATCTGCTAGAGCGCGGGCACTCGCTTCAGCCCGAAAGAGCCGCCCGTGATCCCGCGCTATACCCGCCCCGAAATGGCCGCCATCTGGGAGCCGCAGACGCGCTTCCGCATCTGGTTCGAGATCGAGGCGCACGCGACCGACGCGCTGGCCGAGATCGGCGTGGTGCCGAAGGAGGCCGCGGCCAAGATCTGGGAGATGGCGAAGGACGCCACCTTCGACGTCGAACGCATCGACGAGATCGAGGCGGTCACCAAGCACGACGTCATCGCCTTCCTCACCCATCTCGCCGAGATCGTCGGGCCGGAGGCGCGCTTCGTCCACCAGGGCATGACCTCGTCCGACGTGCTCGACACCTGCCTGTCGGTGCAGCTGGTGCGTGCCGCCGACATCCTGATCGCGGATGTCGACCGCCTGCTGGCGGCGCTGGAGGCGCGCGCCTTCGAGCACAAGATGACGCCGACCATCGGCCGCTCGCACGGCATCCATGCCGAACCGACCACCTTCGGGCTGAAGCTCGCCCAGGCGCATGCCGAGTTCCAGCGCAACCGCGCCCGTCTCGTCGCGGCGCGGGCGGAAGTGGCCACCTGCGCCATCTCCGGCGCGGTCGGCACCTTCGCGCAGATCGACCCGCGGGTTGAGGAATATGTCGCGGCGAAGATGGGGCTCGCGGTCGAGCCGGTGTCGACGCAGGTGATCCCGCGCGACCGCCACGCCGCCTATTTCGCCGCGCTCGGCGTCGTCGCCTCCTCCATGGAGCGCGTCGCCATCGAGATCCGCCACCTGCAGCGCACCGAGGTGCTGGAGGCGGAGGAGTTCTTCTCCGCCGGGCAGAAGGGCTCCTCGGCCATGCCGCACAAGCGCAACCCGGTGCTGACCGAGAACATCACCGGCCTCGCCCGCCTCGTGCGCGGCATGGTCACGCCGGCGCTGGAGAACGTCGCGCTCTGGCACGAGCGCGACATCTCGCACTCCTCGGTCGAGCGGATGATCGGGCCGGACGCGACGGTGACGCTCGACTTCGCGCTCAACCGGCTCGCCGGCGTGGTCGAGAAGCTGATGGTCTACCCGGAGAATATGCAGAAGAACCTCGACCGCCTCGGCGGTCTGGTGCATTCGCAGCGCGTGCTGCTGGCGCTGACCCAGAAGGGCGCGTCACGCGAGGACGCCTATCGGCTGGTGCAGCGCAACGCCATGCCGGTCTGGCGCGGCGAGGGCGAGTTCCAGACCCTGCTCACCAATGATGCGGAAGTGCGCCAATATCTGACGGCTGAGGAGATCGCCGAGAAGTTCGACCTCGGCTATCACCTCAAGCACGTCGATACGATCTTCAGGCGCGTCTTCGGACGCGCCTGAAGCCGGCGGGCTCAGAAGCGCCGGCCGCCGAAGCCGCGGCCGAAACCGCCGCCGCGCCACACGGCCGGACGGCCGAAGCTGCCGGCGCGATACACCGGACCGCGGAAGGCGGGGCCGCGGAAGCCGCCGGCGCGATAGACCGGACCGCGGAAGCGCGGACCGCCGCCCCAATAGACCGGGCGGCCACGCCAGCCGGGACGAGCGCCCCAGCCCGGACGGTTCCAGCCCGGACGGTTCCAGCCCGGACGGTTCCAGCCGGGGCGATTCCAGCCCGGGCCCCAATAGCCACCGCGCCAATAGGCGCGCCGCCAGCCCGGACCCCAGCCCCAGCCGGGACCCCAGCCCCAGCCCGGGCCATAGCCCCAGCCCCAGCCATCGTTCCAGGCCGAGCCGACCGCCGCACCGAGCGCGAAGGCGCCGACGCCGAGGGCGACGTCATCGGCGTAGTAGTCGGGGCTGACGACGACGCTGGTGCCGCCGCCGGCGATGAAGCTGGCGCTCACCCAGCCGCCGCCCACGCGGCACCAATTGCGGGTGCAGCCGCCCACGCTGACGCGGGCGCCCGCCGGCAGCGAGCCGATCACACGGTAGTTCGTTCCCGGCCCGCTGCGGACATTCACCGTGTTGGTGATCACCGCCGCGGATGCCGCGTTCACGACGCTGCCGGCGACCAGAAGGCCGGCGGCCAGCGCCAACGACTTAACGAGACTCATTTTCATCTCCCTAAGGCGCGTGAAGCGCCGCCGGTCGTCGCCTGGGCGGCCGGTTCTTAATCTTCGGTCCCAACCACGTCCGGCGGAATTGGTTGCATCACCTATCCGCGCGCAGGGCGGCAGGGCTCACCAGATGCCGGCGCGCGGCTGCCAGACCACCGGCCGGCCGGCATATTCCGGTCCCTCGGCATAGGGGCCCTGCCAGCGCGGTCCGAGGCCATAATACCAGCTCGCCGCCTGCGGCAGGCGGCCCTCGCCGCGGCGCGACCAGTAGTAATTGCCGCGCCGGTCGCCGCGATAGGCACGCGTCCGATAGCCGGGATGGACGTTCCAGAAGGTGGTGCGCCCGCCCCAATAGCTCGGCCGCGCACCCCAGTTGGACGGGATGTTGCGGCCATGCAACCCCGGCCCCCAGTAGCCCGGACCCCAGCTCGTGCGCCAGTTGGTCCAACCAAGGCCGCGGCCATAGCCGCCCCAATTGCTGTCGATGCCGCCCAGCGTCTCCACCACAGGCAGGCTGGCGGCGGTGGCGACATAGTCGCTCTGCGGATAGGCCTCCGCCGGATAGGCGGCATAGGCCGGCGCGGTGGCGACGAGGGCCGGGTCGACATAGGCGGCGTTGGAATAGTCGCCGCCGGAGACGACCGCCGGCCGCGCCAGCAAGGTGCCGGCATCGGTTCCGGCGCCGTTCAGATGGCGGGCGCTGACATAGCCAAATTGCGTCTGGCACCAGCTTCCCGAGCAGCCCACCACATCCACCGGCGAGCCGGCCGGTAGCGTGCCGAGCACCTCATAGGACGTGCCGGGGCCGCTGCGCACATTGAGGTTCGACAAGGTGGTCGCGGTGTAGGCGCCGCCGGCCGAATCCAGCGCGGCACCCGGCGCGCCGAGATAGCGCGGCGCCTGCGAGGGCGAGATCGGCACGATGCCCATATTGTTGCCGAGCGGGTAGTTGCGCGCCGCCGGCACGGACTGGGTCCGGCGATAATTGGTGCCGCTGCCGGCATAGGCGGGCGCGGCGCCCGGCAGGGCGCCGGCCTGGCCGAGCACGGTGCCGGCGAAGGCGCCCTGGCTGACATGGCGGGCGCTGACATAGCCGTACTGCGTCTGGCACCAGCTGCCCGTGCAGCTCACGATATTGACCGGGGAACCGGCCGGCAGGGTGCCGAGCACGCCATAGGCAACGCCCGGGCCGCCGCGCACATTCACATTCGCCGTCGTCGTCGCCGTGCCCGCCGCGCCATAGGCGGCGCCGGCCGAGGGCGCATAGGCGCGACCCGCCGTCGGATAGCCGAGCGCCGCGGCGCCGGCGACCTGCGGCACCGGCCGGGCATAGCCGGCAGCCGGTGTGGAACCGGGCGTATAGCCCGCCGCATAACCGCCCTGCACGCCGGAACCCGGCGCGCCATAGCCCATCGCCGCCTGCGTCGCCGCGTTCCAGGCGATGGAGTCACGCGTCTGGGAACCCGGCACGCGCGGCTGCGCTTCGGACGTCAGAACCTGCTGCACCGGCCCGCGCGAGAGCAGGTAGATGCTGATGTAGCCTTCATTGGTCTGGCACCACGCATTGGCACAGTTCGTCACCTCGACCTTGGTGAAGTCGGGCAGCGTCTTGGTCACGGGGTAATCGACGCCGGGACCGCTGCGCACATTGGTCTGGCCGATGGTGGTGCGCGGCCCGGCCATGGTGGTGTTGCTGCCGGGATGATCCTCGGTCGGATCGTGCGGGCCCGCCGCCGAGCGTACAGCCGTGGCCGTCGCCGGAGCGGCGCCGTAGCCGAGAGCCGCCGCGCCGGCGACCGGAACATTCACGACCGGGGCGGCGCGCGGCGCGACCGGCGCGGTCGCCGGCGCGGCATAGGCCGGAGCGCGCGGGATCGCGGCGGCGGCATTATAGGGCTGGCGGTAATTCGTGCCGGTGCCGGCATAGGCCGGCGCGTAGCCGGGGACGTTGCCGGCATAGCCCGCCCCGCCCTGCGACAGCAACCGGGCGCTGATGTAGCCGTATTGGGTCTGGCACCAGCTTCCGGTGCAGGCGACGACGCTCACCGGCGAGCCCGCCGGCAGCGTGCCCAGCACGCCATAATTCATGCCCGGGCCGCCGCGCACATTGGCATTGGCCGTGGTCACCGCGCCGCCGCCTGCGCCATAGGCGCCAGCAGTCGTGGGCGCATAGCCGCGCGCGGCCGGGGCGTAGGTGCCGGCCAGTTGCGGCAGCGGACGGGCATAATTGGCGGCGGGAAGGCGCGGCGCGCCGACGGGCGCATAGGCGCCGGCGACGCCACCCGCCGCATAGCCGCCCTGTACGCCCGAGCCCGGCGCGCCATAGCCCATCGCCGCCTGCGTCGCCGCGTTCCAGGCGATGGAATCACGCGTCTGCGA
This sequence comes from Ancylobacter novellus DSM 506, assembly GCF_000092925.1. Lineage (NCBI taxonomy): Bacteria > Pseudomonadati > Pseudomonadota > Alphaproteobacteria > Hyphomicrobiales > Xanthobacteraceae > Ancylobacter > Ancylobacter novellus. Next base: position 2,244,749 of record NC_014217.1, read on the forward strand.
ACCCGGCACGCGCGGCTGCGCTTCCGAGGTCAGAACCTGCTGCACCGGCCCGCGCGAGAGCAGGTAGATGCTGATGTAGCCTTCATTGGTCTGGCACCACGCATTGGCGCAGTTGGTCACCTCGACCTTGGTGAAGTCGGGCAGCGTCTTGGTCACGGGGTAATCGACGCCGGGGCCGCTGCGCACATTGGTCTGGCCGATGGTGGTGCGCGGCCCGGCCATGGTGGTGTTGCTGCCGGGATGATCCTCGGTCGGATCGTGCGGGCCCGCCGCCGAGCGTACAGCCGTGGCTGTCGCCGGGGCTGCGCCGTAGCCGAGGGCCGACGCGCCGGCGACCGGAACGCTCGCGGCCGGGGCCGTGTAGGCCGGCGCGCGGGCGATCGCGGCGGCGGCCGCAGCGTTATAGGGCTGGCCGTAACTCGTGCCGGTGCCGGCATAGGCCGGCGCATAGCCCGGGGCGGCGCCATAGCCCGCCGCGCCCTGCCCGAGCAGTCCGGCGCTGATGTAGCCGTACTGCGTCTCGCACCAGTTGCCGGTGCAGCTGACGACGTCCAGCGGCGAGCCGGCCGGCAGCGTGCCGAGCACGCCATAGGCCGTGCCCGGGCCGCCGCGCACATTGGCGTTGCGCGTCGTCATCGACGGCCATGCGCCGGCGACGAGTGTTCCCGCGACCACCAGCCCCGAAGCCAGCGCGAGGGGTGTCCTGAACCGCATCGGTCCCTCCCCGCCGTCGCCACCGTCATGGACGGCAACGGCCAGGGTCAGGGATGCCCCGAAAGCGGAACTTTCGCAATAAAATGGGTGGAAAATGGTTGCCAAGGTGCAACCAGCATGCTTGCCGCGCCCGACGATTCGGGGGCGAGGCCGGCCGCGTGCCGCGGCCGGCGCAGACCTCGGAACGTCAGGCCTGGCTCTTCAGCGACTTGACCGCTTCTTCGAGAAGCTCGTCCATGGTCCGGCGGATGCGGTGCTCGGAGACGTCCACACCCTTGGCCTCGAAATCGGCCTTGAGCTTGCGGAACACGTCCTGGTCGCCGCCCTCTTCGAGGTCCGCTTCGATGAGCGCCAGCGCATAGGCGTCGACATCGGCGCCGGTCAGACCAAGCTTGTCCGCCGCCCACAGGGCGAGCGCCTTGTTGCGACGCGCCTGAGCCTTGAACTTCAAGGCTTCGTCATGGGCGTACTTGGCTTCGAACGCGTCTTCGCGGTCGTTGAACGTGCTCATAACTATTCGCCCCGTGGCTGGGTAGATCGCGGGCTTGATTATCCTGCCCCCGCCCCCAAATCAACGCCGACGAGACATCTCGCCGGCTCCTACGTCAATGTGACGCTCATGCTGCCTGTGCAGGCCCGTTGCGCGCTCCGGTGTTTGTATCCGTTCCCCCGATCGGCTAGTGTCCGCCCGTGGGCGCTGGTGCCATGCGAGACGAATCGTCAGAGCGCGAGCAGATCGCGCAGAAGTGCGGCGCCCCAGCCGTTAACCCGGAACCGAAGCCCCGGCACCCTAAATGGACTTCCTCAACCGACGGTACCCACCCATGAGCCGCCGCCGCCGCATTTATGAAGGTAAGGCGAAGGTCCTCTATGAGGGCCCCGAGCCAGGCACGCTGATCCAGCACTTCAAGGACGACGCCACTGCCTTCAACAACAAGAAGCACGACGTCATCGACGGCAAAGGCGTGCTGAACAACCGCATCTCGGAATATGTCTTCCTGAAGCTGAACGAGATCGGTGTCCCCACGCATTTCATCAAGCGGCTGAACATGCGCGAGCAGCTCATCCGCGAGGTCGAGATCATCCCCCTCGAGGTCGTGGTGCGCAATGTCGCCGCCGGCTCGCTGTCGAGCCGCCTCGGCATCGAGGAAGGCACCCAGCTTCCGCGTTCGATCATCGAGTTCTATTACAAGAACGACCAGCTCGGCGACCCGATGGTCTCCGAGGAACACATCACGGCGTTCGGCTGGGCCACCACCCAGGAGATCGACGACATCATCGCGCTGGCGATCCGCGTGAACGACTTCCTCTCCGGCCTGTTCCTCGGCGTCGGCATCCGCCTCGTCGACTTCAAGATGGAATGCGGCCGGCTGTGGGAAAACGACATGATGCGGATCGTCGTCGCCGACGAGATCAGCCCGGATTCCTGCCGCCTGTGGGACATCAAGTCGAACGACAAGCTCGACAAGGACCGCTTCCGCCGCGACATGGGCGGCCTCGTCGAGGCCTATTCGGAAGTCGCCCGCCGGCTCGGCATCATGTCCGAGAACGAGCGGCTCCAGTCGAGCGGCCCGGTGCTGGTGAAGTCCGAGCCGGAGAAGTGAGGCTGGATGGCCCGTTGCGCCTGCTTCGGGTCAGCCATCCACATTCGCGCATTGAGCCGTTCGCGGCCAGATGATAGGCGGGGGCCGCAAAGCCCCCGTTTCTATTTGCCCCGCTACCGTTTGCAGAGAAGCTAGAGTGGTCCCATGAAGGCGCGCGTCCTCGTCACCCTGAAATCCGCCGTGCTCGATCCGCAGGGCAAGGCGATCGAAGGCGCGCTGCGCTCGCTCGGCGTGCCGGGCGTGGCGAGCGTGCGCCAGGGCAAGGTGTTCGACGTCGAGCTCGACGGCAACGACCCCGCCAAGGCCGAGGCGACGCTGAAGGACGCCTGCGAGAAGCTGCTCGCCAACACGGTGATCGAGACCTACCGCATCGAGTTCGTGGGCTGACGCCATGAAATCCGCCGTCCTCGTCTTTCCCGGCTCCAACCGCGAGGGCGACGTCGCGCGCGCGCTCGAGCACGTCTCCGGCAGCAAGCCCGCGCTGGTCTGGCACGCCGAGACCTCGCTTCCCGCCGGCACCGACCTCGTCGTGCTGCCCGGCGGCTTCTCCTATGGCGACTATCTGCGCTGCGGCGCCATCGCCGCCCGCGCCGCCATCATGGACGCGGTGCGCGACCACGCCGCCCGCGGCGGGCTGGTGCTCGGCATCTGCAACGGCTTCCAGATCCTGTGCGAGAGCGGCCTGCTCCCCGGCGTGCTGGTGCGCAACGCCCGTCTGCGCTTCATCTGCCGCGAGGCGCTGCTCAAGGTCGAGCGCAACGACACGCCCTTCACCCGGCGCTATTCCAAGGGCGCCATCGTCCGCTACCCGGTCGCGCATGGCGAGGGCAACTACACCGCCGACGCCGAGACGCTGAAGCGGCTGGAGGACGAGGGCCGCGTCGTGTTCCGCTATGTGATGGCGGACGGAAGGCGCGACGACACCCAGGTGCTCAACGGCGCCGCCAACTCCATCGCCGGCATCATCTCCGAGAAGCTGAACGTGCTCGGCCTGATGCCGCACCCCGAGAACCATGTCGACCCGCTCGTCGGCCCGACCGATGGTCGAGCCATGTTCGAGAGCCTCGTCGGGGCGCTGGAGCGGGCGTGAGCCTCGCGCCGCCCTCGCCCGCCCTGACCGAAAACAAATGACGGCCCGCGCATGACCGCCCACGAACCCAAGATCACCCCCGAGCTCATCGCCGACCACGGCCTGAAGCCGGACGAGTACCAGCGCATCCTGAAGCTGATCGGCCGCGAGCCCAGCTTCACCGAGCTCGGCATCTTCTCCGCCATGTGGAACGAGCACTGCTCGTACAAGTCCTCGCGCCTGCACCTGCGCGGCCTGCCGACCAAGGCGCCGTGGGTGATCCAGGGACCGGGCGAGAATGCCGGCGTGATCGACATCGGCGACGGCCAGGCCGCCGTGTTCAAGATGGAGAGCCACAACCACCCGTCCTATATCGAGCCCTATCAGGGCGCGGCGACGGGCGTGGGCGGCATCCTGCGCGACGTCTTCACCATGGGCGCGCGCCCGATCGCCGCGCTCAACGCGCTGCGCTTCGGCGATCCCAAGCACCCGCGCACCCGGCACCTCGTCGCCGGCGTGGTGGCGGGCATCGGCGGCTACGGCAATTCCTTCGGCGTGCCCACCGTGGGCGGCCTCGTCGGCTTCCACACCCGCTATGACGGCAATTGCCTCGTCAACGCCATGGCGGTCGGCCTCGCCGACACCGACAAGATCTTCTACGCCAAGGCGACCGGCGTCGGCCTGCCGGTGGTCTATCTCGGCTCCAAGACCGGCCGCGACGGCATCCACGGCGCCACCATGGCCTCGGCCGAGTTCGGCGAGGGCGCGGAGGAGAAGCGCCCGACCGTGCAGGTGGGCGATCCCTTCGCCGAGAAGCTGCTGTTGGAAGCCTGCCTCGAGATCATGGCCGCCGGCTGCGTCGTCGCCATCCAGGACATGGGCGCGGCGGGCCTGACCTGCTCGGCGGTGGAGATGGGCGCCAAGGGCGACCTCGGCATCGAGCTCGACCTCGACAACGTGCCCTGCCGCGAAGAGGGCATGAGCGCCTATGAGATGATGCTCTCCGAGAGCCAGGAGCGCATGCTCATGGTGATCGCGCCCGGCAAGGAAGAGCAGGCGGAAGCCATCTTCCGCAAATGGGGGCTCGACTTCGCCATCGTCGGCCACACCACCGACAATCTGCGCTTCGTCGTGAAGCACAAGGGCGAGGTCAAGGCCGACCTGCCGATCAAGGAGCTGGGCGACGAGGCCCCGCTCTATGACCGCCCCTGGACCGAGACGCCCAAGCAGCAGCGCATCGACCCCGCTTCGCTCGACATCACCGCGACCATTCCCGGCGCGCTGGAACGCCTCGTCGGCTCGCCCGACTTCGCCTCCAAGCGCTGGATCTGGGAGCAGTACGACCACATCATCCTCAACAACACCGTGCAGCGCCCCGGCGGCGACGCGGCGGTGGTGCGGATCGACGACGGCCCGAAGGGGCTGGCGATCACCTGCGACGTCACCCCGCGCTATTGCGAGGCCGACCCGTTCGAGGGCGGCAAGCAGGCGGTGGCGGAAGCCTGGCGCAACATCACCGCCGTCGGCGGCAAGCCGCTGGCGATCACCGACAATTTGAACTTCGGCAATCCCGAGCGCCCGGAGATCATGGGCCAGCTCGTCGGCTGCCTGCGGGGCCTCGGGGAGGCCGCCCGCGAGCTGGAATTCCCGGTCGTCTCCGGCAATGTCAGCCTCTACAACGAGACCTTCGGCCGGGCGATCCTGCCGACCCCGACCATCGGCGGCGTCGGCGTGCTCGCCGATGTCGAGAAGATGGCCACCATCGACTTCAAGGATAATGGCGAGATCATCCTGCTGGTCGGCGAGACCGCCGGCTGGCTCGGCCAGTCCGCCTTCATGTGCGAGATCCTCGACCGCGAGGACGGCGCCCCGCCGCCGGTGGACCTCGCGCTGGAGCGCCGCAACGGCGACTATGTGCGCGCGCTGATCGAGGAAGGCCTCGTCACCGCCGTGCACGACGTCTCCGACGGCGGCGTGCTGATGGCGCTGGCGGAGATGGCCATGGCGTCGGGCATCGGCGCCAACCTCGTCGCCCCGCCGGCCGACATCAACCCCTACGCCTTCTGGTTCGGCGAGGACCAGGCGCGCTACGTGATCACCCTGCAGAGCAGCGCCAAGGCGCTGGTGCTGCGGCGCGCCGAACTCGCGGGCGTGACCATCGCCAAGCTCGGCACCACCGGCGGCGACCGATTGAATATCCCGGGCGAGCGCCCAATTGTAATGGACGCGCTGCGCGAGCGGCACGAGGCCTGGCTGCCCATCTATATGGGCGCGGGCCTGATGTGAGGGAGCGGAACCGATGGCGATGGAAGCGGCCGAGATCGAGCGGCTGATCAGGGAGGGCCTGCCGGGCGCCTCCGTGGAGATCCGCGACCTTGCCGGCGACGGCAACCACTACGCCGCCACCGTCGTCTCGGAGAGCTTCCGCGGCAAGAGCCGGGTGCAGCAGCACCAGATGGTCTACGCGGCGCTGAAGGGCCAGATGGGCGGCATATTGCATGCCCTGGCGCTTCAGACCAATGTACCCGACTGAAAGCGGCGCCTCGCGCCGCATCTCCAACTCGCGAGCCCCGCAAGGGTGAAGGGCACTGCCATGAGCATCCACGATTTCATCGACGGCCAGGTGAAGAGCAACGACGTCGTCGTCTTCATGAAGGGCACGCCGCAGTTCCCCATGTGCGGCTTCTCCGGCCAGGTGGCGCACATCATGGGGCTGCTGGGCGTCGACTATAAGGGCATCAACGTGCTCGACTCCGACGAGATCCGCCAGGGGATCAAGGAGTACACCAACTGGCCGACCATCCCCCAGGTCTTCGTCAAGGGCGAGTTCGTCGGCGGCTGCGACATCGTGCGCGAGATGTACCAGTCCGGCGAGCTGCAGACGCTGCTGGAGGAGAAGGGCGTCGCCGTGATGGGCCGCGCCACGGCGTGAGGCTTTTTGCCTGACCGATAGGGCGTCCTCATCCTGAGGTGCTCGCGCAGCGAGCCTCGAAGGATGGTCGCCATAGCGCCCCCGGACGAGCATCCTTCGAGGCCCGGCCAAGTGCCGGGCACCTCAGGATGAGGTTGGACTTTCCATTCGGGCCGTACGCGACCCGAACCGATTGGCAGAGGAGACCGCGTGTCGCTTGAGCGACTTCTCATGCGCGGCTATTTCGCCCTCGTCGAGCCGGTGCAGTTCCGGCTCAAGAAGGCGGACCGGCTCCGGCGGGCCGGCATGGCCGGCATCGGCGGGCTGCCGGTCGCAACGCTCCGGCTCGGCGAACCGGATACCCCCCTCGACCGGCAGATGGTCGAAAATCACCGACACTTCATCTCGAAATTCATGCGCCACGCGGCGGATGGGCCTGCGCCGAGCCCGTGGCGCGGCACCGCCAGCGTCATCGACCTCGACCGCTTCACTGACGCCGACGCCTATATCCGCACCATCAAGAAGGCCACCAGCCGCGGCATCACCCGGGAGCTGAAGGGCGCGCGCGAGCTCGGCTATCGCTGCGGGACCTTCGACCGCCTCGCGCATGGCGACGACCTCTACGACATCGAGACCTCCAAGCTGTTCCGCACCGGCGGGCCGGTGCTGAAAGCCGTGGGAAGGCGGCTCGGTCTCGGCGATGCCGGTGTCGGGCACGATCCCTGGCTCGGCTCGCCCTCGCCGCTCTACTGGACGCAGGACTGGGGCGTGTTCATCCCCGACGCGGCGGCCGGGCGCGAGCGGCTGGTCGGCAGCGTGGTGCTGCGCCGCATCGGCAACAGCGCCCGCATGGTGGCGATCATGGCGCATGCCGAGCACCTGTCCGCCGGCGCACTCAAGCTGCTCTTCGTCGAGATCGTCTGCCGCCTGCTGGCGCGCGACGAGCCGGCGACGCAGGGCGTGCGCTACGTCATGGGCGGGGCCATGGAGCATGGAAAGCTCGGCCTGCTGGACTGGAAGCTGCGTCTTCAGTTCCAGCCGCATCTGATTGCCGAACAATAAAAAAGCCGCCCTCTTGGGCGGCTCTTTCGATGTCGGTGATCCGAAGGATCAGCGCGAGTAGTACTCGACCACGAGGTTCGGCTCCATCACCACCGGATAGGGCACCTCGTTGAGCTCCGGGATGCGGGCGAACTTCGCCGTCATCTTGGAGTGGTCGACCTCGAGATAATCGGGAACGTCGCGCTCGCCCGAGGCGACGGCTTCCAGCACCAGCACGAGCTGCTTGGAGGCTTCCTTGACCTCGATCACATCGCCGACCTTGACCTGGTAGGACGGGATGTTGACGCGGCGGCCGTTCACCTTGATGTGGCCGTGGCTCACGAACTGGCGGGCGGCGAACACGGTCGGGACGAACTTGGCGCGGTAGATGACCGCGTCGAGACGGCGCTCGAGCAGGCCGATCAGGTTGGCGCCGGTGTCGCCCTTGAGGCGCGAGGCCTCGACATAGACCGCGTAGAACTGCTTCTCGCCGATCGAGGCGTAGTAGCCCTTCAGCTTCTGCTTGGCGCGCAGCTGCACGCCGAAGTCGGAAAGCTTGCCCTTGCGGCGCTGGCCGTGCTGGCCGGGGCCGTATTCACGCTTGTTGATGGGGCTCTTCGGGCGGCCCCAGATGTTCTCGCCCATACGGCGGTCAAGCTTGTGCTTGGCCGAAACGCGCTTGCTCATGCGCTGGTCCTCTTCGCAAGGTTGCGGTTTGGATCGCGCCCCCTCCTCTGCTCCCTTGCGGGAGCCGACAGGACCCGGCCGAACGCGCCGGACAGGCCCACGGGTGCGTGAAACACCACGCGGGACCGTTGCCGGCCCCGCGAGTGGGCGGGTGGTAGGCGAAAAAGGCCGGAAGGTCAAGCCTTGGTGGTCAACCGATCAGTTTCAGCAGAGCCGTGAGCACCCCGACGGCGACAACCAGCATACCGCCGATCTTAATCGTCAGCCTTTGCTCCAGAAGAGCGAGATCGTCCTTGGTCGCCACGCGATCCTGAAATGCATCAGCCAGAGCATCGGCTTCCGCCTGCTCGGCGGTAAAATGCGCCTTCTCGCGCAGCGTGCGCGCCAGCTTCAAGGTGTCGAACGGAATGGCTCCCATCAGAGGAATATAGGTGGCGCCACCGCTTATTTCCACTCGATTTACCGCCCGCCCCTCAGCGCCGCCAGCACGTCCAGCCCGGCATAGCCGTCCGGCTCGACGCCCATGCGGCGCTGGAAATTCGCCACCGCGCGCATGGTCATGTTGCCGACGCGCCCGTCGGTGCCGCCGGTGTCGAGGCCGGCACGGGTGAGGCGGCGCTGCACCTCCTGGATCTCCACCAGCGTCAGCGGCCGCTCGCCGCCGGGGAAGGGCGTGACGAAGGGCGCGCCGCCCAGCACCCGGTCGCCGAGATGGCAGACGGCGAGCGCGTAGTTCATCGACGGGTTGTAGCTGCGCACGGCGTAGAAGTTCTGCGTCAGCAGGAAGCACGGGCCGTCGGTCCCGACCGGCGCCCATAGCCGCGTGCGCGCCTTGGGGACGTCGAAACGCCCTCCCCCGGCCGGCTTCACGCCGAGCTTCGCCCAGTCCTCCACCGTGCGCCACGACCTCGCATCAGCGTATTTCTCGGGGACGCCGGCCATCGCGACCTCGAAGCCCCAGGGCAGGCCGCGCTGGTAGCTGCCGCGCTTGATGAGGTAGCGCGCGCTGCCGGCGAGCGCGTCGGGCACGCTGTAGGGCGAGGGCTTGCCGTCGCCGTCATAGTCGACGCCGAGGTTCAGCCAGACCTCCGGCATCCATTGCGTATGGCCCATCGCCCCGGCCCAGGAGCCGAGCATCTCGTCGGGATTCGCCCAGCCGCGCTGGACCACGGCGAGGCCGTTGAGGAACTCGGTCTCCCAATATTTGCGCCGGCGCGGCTCGCCCCAGGCGAGCGCGGCGAGCGAGGGGAAGACCGGCTTCATATGGTCGGGGTCGGTCACCAGCTCTCCGAAGGCGCTCTCCATGCCCCACAGGCCCAGCAGCACGTCCGGCTCGACGCCGAAATCGTGTCGCAGGCGCTTCAGCAGGGCGGCGTTCTGCTGCGTCGCGGCGCGGCCGGTGTTCAGCCGCCATTCGGAGATGCGGCGGTTGAGGTACTGCCAGAGCTCCTCGCGGAACTCGGGCTGCGCGCGTTCCTTGGCATAGACCGAGGTGTCCGGCCGCAGATTGCCGGTCACGCGGTCATAGACGGCATCGGTGATGCCGCGGGCACGCGCACGGGCGCGGAACTGCACGACCCAGGCCTCGAAAGGCTGCTTGGCGCTCTGGGCAGCCGCGCCCTCGCCAGCGAGCGCCAGCGCGCCGGCGCCGATGAGGAACGCCCGCCTTGTCTGGTGCATCGCGCCGAATCGCCGGGTCCCGATCACATGTCCTCTCCTGCCGTTCGGGCATGCTGGGCAGGGATCGCGGCGCAGGCAAGGCGGAAAATGCGGGGGCTCAGGCCGGCGCGGTCATCGGCACGAGTTCGCCGGCGCGGGCGCGGCGGCCGACGATGCGCTCGATCAGCGCGGCGTCGAGCGGCTGGCCGGTCGAGAACAGGCGCAGCGGCGCCGGGCTGGCGGCGAAGGCGACCGGGCCGAGGAGCGAGCTCAACCGGCGGGCGATGGCGGGGGCCGGATCGACCCAGCGCACCGGCCACGGCGCCACCTTCTGCAGGCGGTCGAGCACCAGCGGATAGTGCGTGCAGGCCAGCACCACCGTATCGGTGCGGGATTTGCCCTCGCGCACGAAGGCGGGGGCGATCTCGGCGGCGAACTCCTCGTCCGCCACCTTTTCCCCGACCATCGCCGCCTCGGCGAGGCCGGCAAGGCGGGTGGAGCCGACCAGCGTCACCCGGCAGGCGCCGGCGAAGTCACGGATCAGCGCCTGGGTATAATCGCGCTTCACCGTGCCGGGGGTGGCAAGCACGCTCACCTGCTTGGTCAGCGAGCCCTCGCAGGCCGGCTTGATCGCCGGCACCGTGCCGACGAAGGGAATGGAGTAGCGCGCCCGGAGCGCCGGCAGCACCAGCGTCGAGGCGGTGTTGCAGGCGATCACCACCGCGTCCGGTGCCAGCCGGGCGACCAGCGCGTCCATGACGGCGAGCACGCGGGCGACGAGGTCGTCCTCGCTGCGCGCGCCATAGGGGAAGCCGGCATCATCGGCCGCATAGACGAAGCGCGCATCGGGGCGCGTGCGCGCCAGTTCGCGGAACACGGAGAGGCCGCCCAGCCCCGAATCGAAGACGAGGATGGTCGGTGCGCGGAGCGCGGCGGAAGGATGAATGGGCGGCGACGACACGGCGGACGGCCCGGTTGACGAAGCAAGGTGCGAGACGCCGTGCACGCCCGGAGTGCCGGAAACGGGAGAAGCCTCGATGCGCATCTGATGTCCTCCATCCCGGGCAGGATTGTGACGCATCGAGATGAACGGAAAGTTTCGCTTTCTCAGCCTTCGCCGTCGCCCGCGGCTTCATCCACAGGCTTCTCTTTCGGCTTCCCGCTCAGCCGGGCGGCGGTGCGCTCCTCGCGCGTGCGCCTGCCCTCCACCAGCGCAGCGACCATGCCGTGCAGCGTGGCGATGTCCTGCCGCGTCAGTCCCACGCGGTGGAAGATGTTGCGGATGTTGCGGATGGTGACCGGCTTCTTCTCCGGCGAGCGGAAGAACAGCGCCTCGTCGAGCTCCTTCTCGACATGGTCGAAGAAGGCGAGGAGGTCCGCCTTGTCGGCGATCGGATAGCGGTCCGGCTGCTGGAACGGCAGCGCCCCGCCGGAAGCGAGCTTGAACCACTCATAGGCGACGACCGCCACTGCCATGCCGAGGTTGAGCGAGGCGAAGGCGGGGTTCACCGGCAGAGTGAGGATCACGTCGGCGAGCGACACCTCCTCCGTATAGAGCCCGGTTCGCTCGCGCCCGAAGACGAGGCCGACATTCTCGCCGCCGGCGATGCGGGCGACAGCCTCAGTCGCCACCGCGTCGGCGCCGAGCACCGTCTTCTGCATGCCGCGCTCGCGCGCCGTGGCGGCGGCGACGAAATTGAGGTCGGCCAGCGCCGCGCGCAGGTCCGGGAAGACCTCGGCATTCTCGAGGATGCGGTCGGCACCGGAGGCGAAGGTCACCGCCTTCGGGTTCGGCCAGCCCTCGCGCGGATTGACGAGGCGCAGCCGCGACAGGCCGAAATTGCCCATGGCGCGCACCGCCGAGCCGATGTTCTCGCCGAGCTGCGGCTCGACGAGCACGACGACGGGGCCGCCCTCCAGCCAGGGGCGCGTCGAGTCGGTTCCGGCGCCGGGCATCAGGCGCGGCTCCCGGCGGCGGATCGGAACGAGAGAAAGGCGGCATGGGTGAACATGCCGCCGTCCTAAAGCAAGTCCGGGAAAAATTGAACGCCCTCTCGGGCGCGCCGCTATTTCTTCTCCGGCAGGCGGCTCTCTGTCACCACGCCGCCGGTCTTGCCGCGGATCAGCCCCCACACCACGCCGGGCTGGGCCGGATCGAAGGCGAAGCCCTGACCGCCGATCTCCACCGGGATGGTCTCCAGCCAGCGCATGGTCGAGCCCATCTCCGGCGGGGCGACGACATAGAGCTCGGGATTGTCGTGGCCGCTGATGTAGAGCCGGCCGTCCGGCCCGAAGGCGCCGCCAGAATTGCTCATGTCCTGGAACTTGGCCACCAGCGCGTCCGGGTAGACGAAGGCCTCGGCGACGCTCCAGTCCCGATTGAAGCGCACGATCTGCGTCGCATACTTGTTGCCATAGGCCAGCGGGCTCTTGTCGAACACGCGGTTGTAGTTGGCGAAGGCGCCCCACCAGCGGCCCTGCGGATCGCGGTCGAGCCAGGTGAAGGAGCCGCGCTCGATGCCGAAGCTGTGGGATTCGAGATGCTTCAGCGTCTCGGCGTCCCACACCTCGACCGAGCTCGTCATCGGCCAGTCCGGGTAGTTGGAATGGGCGGTGTAGAGCTTGCCGTCGCGCACGACGCCGCTGTCGAGATGCAGGATCGGCCCGCCCTTCGGGCCTTCCCAGCGCGCGACCGGCTGGCCGGTCGCCTTGTCGAGCTTGGCGATGGTGCGGTTGTCGATGGCGTAGAGATAGCGGTCGGTGACCGCGACGGCCTGCCGGGCATCGGGGATGTCGAAGCGAGCGATGGTCTCGGCGGCGGTGCGCTGCTCCTGCGCCTGCGCACCGAGCGCGACGGCGGCGAAGGCGAGAGGCAGCAGGAGGCGGACGGGCGAAAGCGGCATGGAGGGCTCCTGTCGGGCGGCGCACGGGGCGCCGGGATGCCGCGCCGATAGCAGCGCCGGATGAAGCACCTGCGACAGGGAACGCCGCCGCCCCGCCTCTCCTCCCGGGCACCGTTGCGGCAACCGGCACGGCCGCGGCCCACCGCCGCCGCCTCACCATAGGTATACAGAATGCCAGAAAGCCTTGGCGCACAAGCCTTCCCGCCATGTGGCTTTCCGGCGAAATTTGGCCCGCGCCGTGCTTCCCCTTACGGACGTGGCGCGCTATCACGCGCCGCATCCGGCGTCTGTGCGCGGACAGACGCCGCGACCCTCCCGACAACGTTTCCGTGCGAGGTGGACCTCATGGCGAAGATCAAGGTGGCGAATCCGGTCGTCGAGCTCGACGGCGACGAGATGACCCGAATCATCTGGCAGTACATCAAGGACAAGCTGATCCACCCGTATCTCGACCTTGAGCTGGAATATTACGACCTCGGCCTGCCGAACCGCGACGCCACCGGCGACCAGGTCACCATCGACGCGGCCGAGGCGATCAAGCGCGTCGGCGTCGGCGTGAAGTGCGCCACCATCACCCCCGATGTCGGCCGCATGACCGAGTACAACCTCAAGAAGATGTGGCGCTCGCCGAACGGCACCATCCGCAACATCCTCGGCGGCGTGATCTTCCGCGAGCCGATCATCTGCAAGAACGTGCCGCGCCTGGTGCCGGGCTGGACGCAGCCCATCATCGTCGGCCGCCACGCCTTCGGCGACCAGTACCGCGCCACCGACTTCCTCGTCCCCGGCAAGGGCACGCTGACCATCAAATTCACCGGCGACGACGGGCAGGTGATCGAGCACGAGGTCTACAAGTTCCCCGGCGCCGGCGTGGCGATGTCGATGTACAATGTCGACGAGTCCATCGCCGAGTTCGCCCGCGCCTCGCTGAACTACGGCCTGATGCGCAACTACCCGGTCTATCTGTCGACCAAGGACACCATCCTCAAGCAGTATGACGGGCGCTTCAAGCAGATCTTCCAGGAGATCTTCGACGCCGAGTTCAAGGCCGAGTTCGAGAAGCGCAAGATCTGGTACGAGCACCGCCTGATCGACGACATGGTGGCCTCGTCGCTGAAGTGGTCCGGCGGCTATGTCTGGGCGTGCAAGAACTATGACGGCGACGTGCAGTCCGACATCGTGGCGCAGGGCTTCGGCTCGCTCGGCCTGATGACCTCGGTGCTGATGACGCCGGACGGCAGGACCGTCGAGGCCGAAGCCGCCCACGGCACGGTGACGCGCCACTACCGCGAGCACCAGAAGGGCAAGGAGACCTCGACCAACTCCATCGCCTCGATCTTCGCCTGGACGCGCGGCCTCGCCCATCGCGCCAAGCTCGACGACAATGCCGACCTCGCGGCCTTCGCCTCCACGCTGGAGAAGGTCTGCGTCGACACGGTCGAGAGCGGCTACATGACCAAGGACCTGGCCCTGCTGGTCGGCGCCGACCAGAAGTGGCTCTCCACCACCGGCTTCCTCGACAAGGTGTCGGAGAACCTCAGCAAGGCGCTCGCCTGAAGCTGACTACCCGTAGTTCCACTTTCCTCATCCCCGGGCTTGACCCGGGGATCCAGCCTTTCCGCTGGCGCGCCCGGTAGAAGTCTGGGTGGCCGGGTCGAGCCTGGCCATGAGGGCGTGAGGGTGGCTATCGCCGAGCCGAGCTGAACTCGGATCCCCTCCGGGGGCGTGCGCGCCCCCGGAGCTGTCCTCGGTTGCGGCTACCCGGCCATCCCAAGACTTCAGCCCTCCGTCGGCTCGCTCCGACTTTCGGTCCGCTCGCTGTCGATCTCGTCCTGGGCGATGTCGGCGCGCCGCCGCAGGGCGTGCGGCCCCTCGTCGTCCTTGGCCATGGCCCGCACGCGCTCGCCGATCGCCGGATGGCGGCGGATCACGTCGGCAAGGGCCTCGGCGTCCAGCATCAGCAGCATGCAGCGCGTGCGCGCCCGTGCCGTCGCCGCGCGGCGGGTGGTGTGCAGCAGCGCCATCTCACCGAAGAACTGTCCCTCGCCCAGCACCACCATCTCGTCGGCGAATTCGAGCACCACCTCGCCGGAGGCGATGAAATACATCGAGGTGGCGATGTCGCCGCGGCGGGCGATGACCTCGCCCGGCTGCGCCGTGTGCGAGGAGAGCATGCGGTGGATCTCGCCGATGCCGGCGGCGTCGAGATCGGCGAACAGCGGCACGCGCGCCACCATGCCCCAGGTGATGACGAAATCGCGCCGCTTGATGACCTCGACGAAGGCGGTGGCGATGATGCCGACCGGCAGCGCGATCATCACGATGCCGGTGACCATGGTGACCCCGGCGATGACGCGCCCCGCCGCCGTGACCGGATAGACGTCGCCATAGCCGACCGTCGTCACCGTCGCCATCGCCCACCACATGGCCGCCGGTATGGAGCCGAGATGCTCGGGCTGGATGTTGCCCTCGGCGACATACATGGCCGAGGCGGCGATCAGCACCGCGGCGGCAAGCAGCCAGAAGCAGGCGACGAGCGACTGCCACTCGCGCTCCAGCACTTCCAGCAGCGACTGCATGCCGGGCGAATAGCGCACCAGCTTGACGAAACGCAGCAGGCGCAGGATGGCGAGCGTGCGCAGATTGACGCCGAACATCATCGAGATGACGAAGGGCAGCCAGGCGATGAGGTCGACGATCGCCACCGGGGTGAACATGTAGCGCCGGCGCGCGACGCGGTGCGGCAGGCCGCGATAGCGCGGATCCTCCGGCGACACCCAGACGCGCAGGGCATATTCCAGCGCGAAGACGATCAGCGAGAGATATTCGAAGGCGCGGAACGCCCAGTAGTCGCGCAGCAGCAGACTCGGCACCGTCTCCAGCACGGCGGCGATCACGTTCAGCACGATCAGCGCGATGAGCGCGACGTTGATCTTCTCGGCCAGCGGGTCACGCGCCGAGTCGCGCTCGAGCACCTCGTAGCAGCGCCGGCGCTGCCGGCGCCACCACGAGTCGGAAAACCAGCCGGAGAACAAGCCGCCGGGGAACCTGCCGTTGTTCTGCCTGCGGGCCGCCATGCCGGCCTCTCCCCAACCGGCGCCCGCGCCTCAGCCCGCGAGCGCGTTCTCGATCGCCGCGAGCGCCTCGGCGGCGCGGCCGCCATCGGGACCGCCGGCCTGCGCCATGTCCGGCCGCCCGCCGCCGCCCTTGCCGCCGAGCGCCTCCGCCCCGCGCCGCACCAGCGCGACCGCATCATATTTGCCGGTGAGGTCGTCGGTGACGCCGACCACGAGGCCCGCGCGGCCTTCCTCAGTCACGCCGACAATGGCGACGATCCCTGAGCCGATGCGCTTCTTGCCCTCGTCGGCGAGGCTCTTGAGGTCCTTGAGGTCGATGCCGGAGACCTGCCGCGCCAGCAGCTTGACCGCGCCGACCGTGCGCGCCGGCTCCTCGCTCGCCGCGCCGCCGCCCATGGCGAGCTTGCGCTTGGCGTCGCCGAGCTCGCGCTCCAGCTTGCGCCGCTCCTCGACGAGCTGGGCGATGCGCGCCTCGACCTCGCCCACGGGCGCCCGCAGCACGTCCGCTGCGCCCTGCAGCGCGCGGCTCTGCGCATTGAGATGGTGGCGGGCGGCGTCGCCCGTCATCGCCTCGATGCGGCGCACGCCGGCGCCGACCGCGCTCTCGCCGAGCACGCTGACGAGGCCGATATCGCCGGTACGGGCGACATGGGTGCCGCCGCACAGCTCGACCGAATAGGGCGCGCCATTGCCGGGATCGGTGCCCATGGAGACGACGCGCACCTCGTCGCCGTATTTCTCGCCGAACAGCGCCCGCGCGCCCGACTCGATGGCGTCGTCCACTGCCATCAGCCGGGTGACCACCGGCTCGTTGCGCAGCACGATGCGGTTGGCGATGTCCTCGACCGCCTTCAGCTCCGCCGCTTCGACGGGCTTGGGGTGGCTGAAGTCGAAGCGCAGCCGGTCGGGCGCGACCAGCGAGCCCTTCTGGGCGACGTGGTCGCCGAGCACGCGGCGCAGCGCTTCGTGCAGCAGATGCGTCGCCGAATGATTGGCGCGGATCGCCTGCCGGCGCTCGCCGTCGACGAACAGCGCCAGCGGCGCGCCGATGGTCAGCGTGCCCTCCTCGACCTCCACCTCATGGGCGAAGATGTCGCCGAGCTTCTTCTGCGTGCCGGTGACGCGCAGCTTCAACCCGCCCTCGCCGCTCATCGTGCCGGTGTCGCCGACCTGGCCGCCGGATTCGCCGTAGAACGGGGTCTGGTTGAGCACGACGAGGCCGCGCGCGCCGGCGGGCAGCGTCTCGACGCGCTTGCCCTCAGTGACCAGCGCGGTGACCGTGCCTTCCGCCGTCTCGGTGCCGTAGCCGAGGAACTCGGTCGGGCCGACCTCCTCGCGCACCGCGAACCACACCGTGTCGGTCGCCGCCTCGCCCGAGCCGGCCCAGGAGGCGCGGGCCTCGGCGCGCTGGCGCTCCATCGCGGCGTTGAAGCTGTCGACGTCGACATTGACGCCGCGGGCGCGCAGCGCGTCCTCGGTCAGGTCGAGCGGGAAGCCATAGGTGTCGTAGAGCTTGAACGCCGTCTCGCCGGAGAACTTGGCGCCGGCGCCGAGGCCCTCGCTCTCGGTCTCCAGGATGGAGAGGCCGCGCTCCAGCGTCTTGCGGAAGCGCGTCTCCTCGAGGCGCAGCGTCTCGGTGACCAGCGGCTCGGCGCGCACGATCTCGGGGAAGGCGCGGCCCATCTCGCGCACCAGGATCGGCACCAGGCGGTGCATCAGCGGGTCGCGGGCGCCGAGCAGCTGGGCGTGGCGCATGGCGCGGCGCATGATGCGGCGGAGCACGTAGCCGCGGCCCTCATTGGAGGGCAGCACGCCGTCGGCGACCAGGAAGGTCGAGGCACGCAGATGGTCGGCGATGACGCGGTGGCTCGCCTTCTGCGGGCCGTCCGCCGGCACGTCGGTCATCTCCTCGACTGCGCCGGTGAGCGCGCGCATCAGGTCGATCTCGTAATTGTCGTGCGTGCCCTGCAGCACGGCGGAGATGCGCTCGAGCCCCATGCCGGTGTCGATGGACGGGCGCGGCAGGTTCAGCCGCTCGCCGCCCGGCAGCTGCTCGAACTGCATGAAGACGAGATTCCAGATCTCGATGAAGCGGTCGCCATCGGCGTCCGGCGAGCCGGGCGGGCCGCCGGGGATGTGGTCGCCGTGGTCGTAGAAGATCTCCGAGCACGGGCCGCAGGGGCCGGTGTCGCCCATCTGCCAGAAATTGTCGGAGGTGGCGATGCGCACGATCTTGGAATCGGGCAGGCCGGCGATGCGCTTCCACAGCGAGAAGGCCTCGTCGTCCTCATGGTAGACGGTGACCATGAGCTTCTCGACCGGCAGCTCGAATTCGCGGGTGATCAGGTTCCAGGCGAATTCGATGGCATTCTCCTTGAAGTAGTCGCCGAAGGAGAAATTGCCGAGCATCTCGAAGAAGGTGTGGTGCCGGGCGGTGTAGCCGACATTGTCGAGGTCGTTGTGCTTGCCGCCGGCGCGCACGCATTTCTGTGAGGTGGCGGCACGCGAATAGGGACGCTTCTCGATGCCGGTGAAGACGTTCTTGAACTGCACCATGCCGGCATTGGTGAACATCAGCGTCGGGTCGTTGCGCGGCACAAGCGGCGATGAATCAACCACTTGGTGACCGTTCTTCGCAAAATAGTCGAGGAAGGTCGCACGTATTTCGTTGACGCCGCTCATAGAATCCGAATCCGCCGATGAAACATAATCGGCGCCGCCCGGCGCCGGCCCGCCGCGCGCGGTTCTGGCGCACGGCACGGGCGCAACGGTTCTAGCGACGCGCCAACACCTTGTCCAGAAACGGACACGGGAGGCACTGCGGCCTCCCGTGGTTCGAAACTCGGCCTGTCGTCCCGCGCTAGCGGGCGCGTCTCAACCCTCGGCGTCGCCGTCGTCATCCTCGCCCGCCTCGCCGGCGAGGATCTGCTCGGCGATCAGGCCGGCGTTCTGGCGGATGGTCGCCTCGATGCGGCCGGCGACGTCGGGATTCTGGCGCAGGAAGTTCTTGGCGTTCTCGCGGCCCTGGCCGAGGCGCTGGCTGTCATAGGAGAACCAGGCGCCCGACTTCTCCACCACCCCGGCCTTGATGCCGAGGTCGATGAGCTCACCCATCTTGGAGACGCCCTCGCCATACATGATGTCGAACTCGACCTGCTTGAAGGGCGGCGCCAGCTTGTTCTTCACCACCTTCACGCGGGTCTGGTTGCCCACCACCTCGTCGCGCTCCTTGATCGCGCCGATGCGGCGGATGTCGAGGCGCACCGAGGAATAGAACTTCAGCGCGTTGCCGCCGGTCGTGGTCTCCGGGCTGCCATACATCACGCCGATCTTCATGCGGATCTGGTTGATGAAGATCACCATGGTCTGGGAGCGGTTGATCGAGGCGGTCAGCTTGCGCAGCGCCTGGCTCATCAGCCGCGCCTGCATGCCGGGCTGGTTGTCGCCCATCTCGCCGTCGAGCTCGGCGCGCGGCGTCAGCGCGGCGACGGAATCGACCACCAGCACGTCCACCGCGCCGGAGCGCACCAGCGTGTCGGCGATCTCCAGCGCCTGCTCGCCGGCGTCGGGCTGGGAGATCAGGAGATTGTCGAGGTCGACGCCCAGCTTGCGGGCATAGATCGGGTCGAGCGCGTGCTCGGCGTCGATGAAGGCGCAGACGCCGCCCTTCTTCTGCGACTCGGCGATGGTGTGCAGGGCGAGCGTGGTCTTGCCCGAGGATTCCGGCCCGAAGATCTCGACGATGCGCCCGCGCGGCAGGCCGCCAATGCCGAGCGCGATGTCGAGCCCGAGCGAGCCGGTGGAGACCGTCTCGATCTCCATGATCTTGTCGTTCTTGCCCAGGCGCATGATCGAGCCCTTGCCGAAATGGCGCTCGATCTGCGAAAGCGCGGCGTCCAGCGCCTTGGCCTTGTCCATGGAAGATCCTTCAACGAGTCGCAGATTTGCTTGAGTCATCGCCGGGCTCCGGGCTGCACGCAAGGGGATGGATGAGGTTTGCGAGAAGTTGAGCGAGTTGTACCCGGTTTGTTCGATGTTCGCAATATGTTCTCAGACCGATTACCGCAGTTTCGGCTAACGCCAGTATAGTCCGATATCCGCCGGTCGGCAGGCGTGGCGGGTGCGAAGCTGGCCCCGGGGCCACGGCGCGGCTAGGCTGGCGGCAAACAACCCAAGAAAAATTTCTGTCGCGATGTCGGGCCAGCCTCGCCCCGTTCGTCCTCGTGGCGTCGGTGCCGGCTCGCTTGGCCGCGGCGCCGGGGCACGGGGAAACGGCCAAGGGAGGACAAGTCAATGAACGTGCAGGCTTATCTGATGTTCAACGGCCGCACCGAAGAGGCCATCGAGTTCTACAAGAAGGCGGTCGGCGCCGAGGTCACCATGCTGATGCGCTTCCGCGAGGCGCCGGACCAGCCGCCGCCGGGCATGGTCCCGGAAGGCTGGGACGACAAGATCATGCATTCGAGCTTCAAGGTCGGCGATGCCGAGCTGATGGCCTCGGATGGCTGCCAGTCCGACGCCGCCGGCTTCAGCGGCATCTCGCTGGCGCTCTCGGTCGCCTCCCCGGAGGAGGCGGAAGCGAAGTTCGCCGCGCTCGCCGAGGGCGGACAGGTCACCATGCCGCTGATGAAGACCTTCTTCTCGCCCAGCTTCGGCACGCTGACCGACCGTTTCGGCGTGTCCTGGATGATCGTCGTCTCCACCAACTGACGGGAGCGCGCCATGGCGAAGCAAGTCTTCATCCTCGTCGGCACCCGCAAGGGCGCCTTCATCCTCGAGAGCGACGCCTCGCGCCGCTCATGGGAGGTGCGCGGCCCGTTCTGCGAGACGTGGCCGACCAACCATGTCGTCGGCGATCCGCGGACCGGCACCATCTATGCCGGCGGCGGCAATGAATGGTTCGGCCCGGCGGTGTGGAAATCAACCGATTTCGGGACGACGTGGACCCATTCGAGCCAGGGCCTCGCCTATGAAGGCGGGGACGCGCCGGTGAAATCGGTGTGGAGCCTCGCCGCCGGCCCGGACGGCAGCCTCTATGCCGGCGTCGAGCCGGCCGGCCTGTTCCGCAGCACCGATGGCGGCGAGAGCTGGACCCATGTCGAGGGCCTGCGCGAGCACCCGACGCGGCCGGAATGGAATCCCGGCGGCGCGGGGCTGATCCTGCATTCGCTGGTGCTCGACCCGGCGGACCGGAACAAGATCTGGGTCGGCATCTCCGCCGCCGGTGTCTTCGCCACCGAGGATGGCGGGAAAAGCTGGGAGACCCGCAACCGCGGCACCCGCGCCGACTACATGCCCGAGGGCCAGAACTATCCCGAGTTCGGCCAGTGCGTGCATTGCCTCGTCATGGCGCCGGGCGGCGGGGCGCGGCTCTACCAGCAGAACCATTGCGGCATGTACCGCTCGGACGATGGCGGCCGGAAATGGGAGAGCATCGAAGAGGGCCTGCCCTCCTCCTTCGGCTTCCCGGCCGCAGCGCATCCGCGCGATCCGGACGGCCTCTATCTCATCCCGCTGAACGGCGACATCAAGGGCCGCTTCATGCCGGAGGGAAAGACGGCGGTCTGGCGCACGCGCGATGCCGGACAGAGCTGGCAGGCGAGGCGCGAGGGCTTGCCGCAGGACGGCGCCTATTTCAACGTGCTGCGCCAGGCGATGGCGACCGACACGATGGAGCCGGCCGGGGTCTATTTCGGCACCAATGCCGGCGGCCTCTATGCCAGCACCGACGAGGGCGACACATGGGACTGCGTCGCGCCCTACCTGCCGACCATCACCTCGGTCGAGACGCTGGTGATCGAGCGGTGACGACGATAGGCGAAAATGCGGTGCGGCAGCAGGCGGAAGAGGCGCCCGTCCTCGTGCGCCTGCCGCCGCATCTCGTGGT
The DNA here is from genome assembly GCF_000092925.1 of Ancylobacter novellus DSM 506. NCBI lineage: Bacteria > Pseudomonadati > Pseudomonadota > Alphaproteobacteria > Hyphomicrobiales > Xanthobacteraceae > Ancylobacter > Ancylobacter novellus. Next base: position 2,266,301 of record NC_014217.1, read on the forward strand.
GCTGTTCCCCGGCGCCGAACGGCTCGTCGCCGTTCCCGCCCGCAGCGTCGCCGAGATGGTGGACGGGCTCGACGCGCTCTGGCCCGGCATGCGCGAGCGCATCTGCGACGAGACGCCGGCGATAAGGCGGCATATCAACGTCTTCGTCGACGGGCGCCGCGCCAGGCTCTCGACGCCGCTGGCGCCGGGCGCCGACGTCTTCGTCATCACCGCGATCAGCGGCGGCTGATCCTCAAGCACAGAGAAGGCCATCCATGTTCTACGCGCTGCTCTGCTACCACCAGGAAGACATCGTCTGCGCCTGGACCAAGGAGGAAGACGACGCGGTGATGCAGAAGCTCGCCGTCGTGCAGGAGCGGCTCGTCAAGGCAGGCAAGCTCGGCCCGGTGGCGCGGCTGCTGCCGACCACCGCCGCCACCACGCTGCGCAAGGACCAGGACCCGGCGCTGGTGCTCGACGGGCCCTTCGCCGAGACCAAGGAGCAGCTGCTCGGCTTCTACCTGCTCGACTGTGCCGACCTGGAGGAAGCGCTCGCCATCGCCCGCGAGCTCGGCGCCGCCAATCCGGGCGGCTCCTACGAGATCCGCCCGGTCGGGCTGTTCCACGATGGCGGGGCACGGCCGTGATGGACGAGGCGCGCTGGATCGGCACCACGCTGACCGCCGCGCGCCCGCAGGCGGTCGCCGCGCTGCTGCGCTATTTCCGCGACCTCGACCTCGCCGAGGAGGCGTTCCAGGAAGCCTGCCTGCGCGCGCTGAAGACCTGGCCGCAGAACGGCCCGCCGCGCGATGCCGCCGCCTGGCTGGTCTTCGTCGGCCGCAACGTCGCGCTCGACACGGTGCGTCGGCAGGCGAAGCAGACGGGCTTGCCGCCGGAGGAAGCCTTCTCCGACACCGAGGACACCGAGGCCGAGATCGCCGAGCGCATGGACGGCTCGCATTATCGCGACGACGTGCTGAGGCTGCTCTTCATCTGCTGCCATCCCGAGCTGCCGACGACGCAGCAGATCGCCCTCGCCCTGCGCATCGTCTCCGGCCTGTCGGTGAAGCAGATCGCCCGCGCCTTCCTCGTGGGCGAGGCGGCGATGGAGCAGCGCATCACCCGCGCCAAGGCGCGCATCGCCCGCGCGGACGTGCCCTTCGAGGCGCCCGGCGCGGTGGAGCGCTCCGAACGGCTCGGCGTCGTCGCGGCGATGGTCTATCTCGTCTTCAACGAGGGCTATTCCGCCGCCGGCGACACTTCCGCCGCGCGCGAGCCGCTGTGCGACGAGGCGATCCGCCTCGCCCGGCTGCTGCTGCGGCTGTTCCCGGCCGAGCCGGAGATCATGGGGCTGACGGCGCTCATGCTGCTGCAGCACGCGCGCACCGCCGCCCGCTTCGACGCCGACGGGGCGGTGGTGCTGCTCGACAGCCAGGACCGCGCGCTGTGGAACCGGCCGATGATCGCCGAGGGGCTCGCCTTGCTCGACAAGGCGATGCGCCACCGCCGGCCCGGTCCCTATCAGGTGCAGGCGGCGATCGCCGCGCTGCATGCGCGGGCTACAACGCCCGAGGAGACCGACTGGGCGCAGATCGACCTGCTCTACGGCACGCTGGAGATCATGCAGCCCTCGCCCGTGGTGACGCTGAACCGGGCGGTGGCGATCTCCAAGCTGCGCGGGCCGGAGGCGGCGCTCGCCATGGTCGAGCCGCTCGGCGACAAGCTGTCGGGCTATTTCCACTATCACGGCCTGCGCGGCGCACTGCTGATGCAGCTCGGCCGCAACAAGGAGGCGCGCGAGGGCTTCATGGCGGCCATCGGCCTCGCCACGACGCCGGCGGAAGCCGCCCATATCCGCACGCATCTGGACGCGCTCAAATAGGCGGCTAACTCCTCCCAGGACCCCGGGGCCTTGACGGCGCACGGAGCATCCGAACATCATCGGATCGGGTCGTTCCTCGACCGGCGCCGGGGTTCCCTCCGGGCGACGATCGAAGCGTCCCCACAAAAATATCGCTGGCTGTGCGCGGCGCATCGGCGACGCGTGCGGAAGAGGGGCAGGTTCACGCAAACCGCTTGGACGCGACGGCAGGTCTTCGTGGCAGATCGCCTTGCCGCGCGTCGCATGACTTATGTCGGTACGACGATAACGTTATGCCGGGGAAAGTGACACGGAACCTTCATCAGCGCATGCTTGAAGGCGTCAGCCCGCAACCACGGCACGGCACCAGCGCCGGCCCGTTCCGTTGCGGTGACCCACGTATCCTGGGGGATCAGCAATGAAGAATTCGTGGTTTAAGACCGCGTCGGCCGCCGCTCTCGTCCTGAGCGTGTCTGGCAATCTCGCCTTCGCAGAATCGCTGGACAAGCTGATCGCCGCTGCCAAGGAAGAGGGGCAGCTGACGACCATCGCGCTGCCGCACGACTGGTGCAATTACGGCGAGGTGCTCAGCACCTTCAAGGCCAAGTACGGCATCCAGATCAACGAGCTCAATCCCGACGCCGGCTCGGGCGACGAGATCGAGGCGATCAAGGCGAACAAGGGCAACAAGGGCCCGCAGGCGCCGGACGTGATCGACGTCGGCCTCTCCTTCGGCCCGACCGCCAAGAACGACAAGCTGCTGGCCCCCTACAAGGTCTCGACCTGGGACAGCATCCCCGCCGAAGCCAAGGACGCCGAGGGCTACTGGTACGGCGACTATTACGGCGTGCTCTCCTTCCAGGTGAACACCGACCTGATCAAGAACGTGCCGCAGGACTGGGCCGACCTGCTGAAGCCGGAATACGCCAATGCGGTGGCGCTGGCCGGTGACCCGCGCACCTCCAACCAGGCGATCCAGGCGGTCTACGCCGCCGGCCTCGCCTCCGGCGCCGCGCCGGGCGCCCCGGCCGGCAAGGCGGGCCTCGACTTCTTCAAGAAGCTCAACGCCGCCGGCAACTTCGTCCCGGTCATCGGCAAGGCCGCCTCCATCGCCCAGGGCTCGACCCCGATCCTCGTGCGCTGGGACTACAACGCCCTCGCCGACCGCGACAAGCTCGCCGGCAACCCGCCGACCGAGGTCGTGGTGCCGAAGAGCGGCGTCGTCGCCGGCGTCTACGTGCAGGGCATCAGCGCCTACGCCCCGCACCCGAACGCCGCCAAGCTGTGGATGGAGCACCTCTATTCCGACGAGGGCCAGCTGCTGTGGCTGAAGGGCTACTGCCACCCGATCCGCTTCAACGATCTCGCCGCCAAGGGCAAGATCCCGCAGGAGTTGCTGGCCAAGCTGCCGCCGGCGGAAGGCTACAAGGCCGCCGTGTTCCCGAGCCTCGACGAGCAGAACGCCTCCAAGGCGGTGATCGCCGCCGAGTGGGACAAGGTCGTCGGCGCCAACGTCAAGTGAGCTGAGCGCTCGCCCGATCCGGCCGCCGGCGTCTGCGCCGGCGGCCTCCCCTCCCCGCCGACACATTCGCGAGCCGAAGCACGCCCATGGTCGAGAATGTCAGTGCAGCCACCATGGACGACCACGCGGCGGCCGCCTCGCGCAAGCGCCTGCCGCTGTCCTGGCTCGGCGTCGTGCCGTTCTTCGCCTTCGCGCTGCTGTTCCTGATCTGGCCGACGCTCGACCTGATGATCGGCGCCTTCCAGACGCCGACCGGCGAGTTCACGCTCCAGAACATCGCCAACCTCAACCAGGACAGCATCATCTCGGCCTACAAGATCTCGATCCAGGTCTCGGTGGCCTCCGCCGTGCTCGGCGCGGTGTTCGGCTTCTTCCTCGCCCATGCCGCGGTGATGGGCAATCTGCCGAGCTGGATGCGGCCGACGCTGACGACCTTCTCGGGCGTCGCCTCCAATTTCGCCGGCGTGCCGCTGGCCTTCGCCTTCATCGCCACGCTCGGCCGCACCGGCCTGGTGACGACGCTGCTCTACAGCTTCTTCGGCATCAATCTCTATTCGACCGGCTTCAACATCCTCAGCTTCTGGGGCCTCACCATCACCTATCTGTACTTCCAGATCCCGCTGATGGTGCTGATCCTGATGCCGGCGCTGGACGGGCTGAAGAAGGAATGGCGCGAGGCAGCCTCCATCCTCGGCGCCACCAAGGTCCAGTTCTGGACCCATGTCGCCTTCCCGGTGCTGTGGCCGAGCCTGCTCGGCGCCACCATGCTGCTGTTCGCCAATGCCTTCGGCGCCATCGCCACCGCCTATGCGCTCACCGGCTCCTCGCTCAACATCGTGCCGATCCTGCTCTATGCGCAGATCCGCGGCGACGTGCTGCACGACCCCAATCTCGGCTACGCGCTGGCGCTCGGCATGATCGTCATCACCGCCCTGTCCAACATCACCTATATCTGGCTGCGCGCCCGCAGCGACCGGTGGCTGCGATGAAGAGCGAACGCTTCGGCCCCTGGCTGGCGATGGTGCTGGGCACGCTCTATTTCGTCGTGCCGCTGATCGCCACCTTCGAGTTCTCGCTGCGCAAGCGGCGCGGCGTCTATTCCTTCGACGCCTATGCTTCGGTGTTCAGCGACAGCCGCTTCATCGAGAGCTTCGGCTATTCGACCTTCATCGCGCTGCTGACCATCGTGGTCGGCGTGCTGCTGGTTGTGCCGACCGCCTATGTGATCCGCCTGCGCATGCCGCGCATCCGGCCGGTGGTCGAGTTCATCACTTTGCTGCCGCTGGTCATCCCGGCCATCGTCATCGTGTTCGGCTATCTGCGGCTCTACAATTCCTCGTCCTTCCTGCCGCTGACCGGCACCGCCCGCTCCACGGACCTCTTGCTGGTCTTCGCCTATGTCGTGCTCGCCATGCCCTACATGTACCGGGCGGTGGACACCGGGCTGCGGGCGATCGACGTGAAGACGCTGACCGAGGCGGCCGAGAGCCTGGGGGCGAGCTGGTGGACGATCCTGTTCAAGGTGATCCTGCCGAATGTGCGCGTCGCCGTGCTCTCCGGCGCCTTCCTCACCTTCGCGATCGTCATCGGCGAGTTCACCATAGCGAGCCTGCTCAACCGGCCGGCCTTCGGCCCCTATCTGCAGCTCGTCGGCGCCAACAGTGCCTATGAGCCCTCCGCACTCGCGGTGATCGCCTTCGTGGTCACCTGGGCGTGCATGGGCCTGATCCAGCTTTTCGGCAGCGGCATACGCGGCTCGTCCGCGGCGCCCCGCTGACTCAACCGGACCATTCGAGGGAACTGAGATGGCATTTCTGGACATTTCCGCGGTTCGGAAAGTCTATGGCCAGAACGTCGTGGTGCAGGACTTCAACCTCGCCGTCGAGCGGGGCGAGTTCGTCTCCTTCCTCGGCCCGTCCGGCTGCGGCAAGACCACGACGCTGCGCATGGTGGCCGGCTTCGAGCAGCCCACCGCCGGCACCATCCGCATCGGCGGCAAGGACGTGACCTACCTGCCGCCCAACCAGCGCAACATCGGCATGGTGTTCCAGGCCTATGCGCTGTTCCCCAACATGACGGTGGCCGACAATATCGGCTTCGGCCTCAAGGTGGCGAAGAAGCCCGCCGCCGAGATCGGCCCGCGGGTCAAGGAGATGCTGGAGCTGATCAAGCTGCCGCACCTCGCCGACCGCTACCCCTACCAGCTCTCCGGCGGCCAGCAGCAGCGCGTGGCGCTCGCCCGCGCCATCGCCAACAAGCCGCAGGTGCTCCTCCTCGACGAGCCGCTCTCCGCGCTCGACGCCAAGATCCGCGTCTCGCTGCGCGAGGAGATCCGCGCGCTGCAGAAGGCGCTCGGCATCACCACCATCTTCGTCACCCACGACCAGGAAGAAGCCCTGTCGATGTCCGACCGCATCGTGGTGATGAGCGAGGGACGGATGGAGCAGGTCGGCAATCCGTTCGACATCTACAACTATCCGAAGACCCGCTTCGTCGCCGGATTCGTCGGCACGCTGAACACGCTGAAGGCCCGCGTGCTCGACCCGGGCGCCGGCAAGCTCAGCATCGACGGGCAGGAAGCCGTCACCAGCCGGCCGCTGAACGGCAGCCCCGCCGATTCCATCCGCACCGTCGCGCTGCGGCCCGAGGCGGTGGCGCTCGGCGAGCGGGTGAACGGCGGCAACGGCCTCTCCGGCACCATCGAGGAAGTCGGCTTCCTCGGTTCGGTGGTGCGCATCAAGGTGCGGCTCGGCGAGAACGCGATCTCGCTCGACACCTTCAACTCATCCAGCGTCACCCCGCCCAAGCGCGGCGACACGGTCTCCATCGCCTTCACCCGCGACGACCTGCTGGTGCTGGAAGACAACGACGCGCACTGAGGGCAGACGCCCGATTTCCCTCAGGATAATGGGCATGTCGCAGCGCGGGCAGAGCGCCGGCGGCAGGGGAAATCGCCGCTGACCGATTGCCCGGCGCACCGTCTTGACGTTCAATCGTTCTAAAGACGGATGCCGCACATGCCCCTTCCCTCACCGCTGCCCCTCTCCCGCCGCGACGCCCTTCTGGGCGCCCTCGCCGCGGCCATCGCGAGCACCGGAACCGCCGGGCTTGCCCGCCTCGCCGCGGCCGAGGACACGCTCGGCGTCGATGGCTTCCTCGCGCTGTCGGCGACGCTGACCGGAAAACCCGCCGCCTCGCTCGACAGGGATGTGGCGGCGACGCTGCTCGGCGGCTTCGTCGCCACCGGCCAGGGCGATGCGCTCAAGCGCCTCGCCGCCGATCCCGCCTCGGACAAGGCGCTCGGCGATGCCATCGTCGCCGCCTGGTATTCGGGCGTCTATTCGACCGGCAAGGGCGAGGCCGTCGCCACCTTCAACGACGCCCTGCTGTGGCAGGCGCTGAGCTTCACCAAGCCGCCCGGCAATTGCGGCGGCGAGACCGGCTACTGGTCGCAGCCCCCCGCCTGACGGTCCGCAGGAGTTCCCCGATGGCCGACACCATCACCGCCGATGTCGTCATCGTCGGCTCCGGCATCGCCGGCGCGCTGCTGGCGGCCAAGCTCGCCGCCGCCGGCGTGAAGGTGGCGATCCTCGAAGCGGGCGCCGCGGTCGATCGTACCCAGGCGGTGGAGACCTATTGGAATGCCCTGATCAAGGTGCCGGAATGTCCCTATCCGGCGGTGCCGGAGGCGATGCACCCGGTCTCCGACGACCCGGATTTCTGGTACCGCCAGACCGGCCCGGACAAGTTCCGCAGCACCTATGTGAAGGTGGTCGGCGGCACCACCTGGCACTGGCTCGGCACCTGCCTGCGCTTCGTGCCCAACGACTTCCGGCTGAAGAGCCTCTACGGCCACGGCGCCGACTGGCCGCTCGCCTATGACGAACTCGAGCCGTTCTACGGCCAGGCGGAGAACGAGATCGGCGTCGCCGGCGATTCCGACGAGCCGCTCGGCTCGCCGCGCTCGGCCCCCTTCCCGATGCCGGCGATCCCGCCGACCTATCTCGACGGCGCCTTCACGGAGGCGCTGAAGGGCACGCGCTACGACGTCCGCCCCACGCCGCAGGGGCGCAACTCGGTGTTCCACGACGAGCGGGCGGCCTGCTGCGGCAATGCCAGCTGCATCCCGGTCTGCCCGGTGCAGGCGAAATACGACGCCACCGTGCATGTCGACCGTGCCGTCGCCGCCGGCGCGGCGCTCTATGAGAAGACCACGGCGGTCGCGCTGGACCTCGCCCCCGACCGCTCCATCGCCGCCGTGCGCTTCAAGCGCTGGGACGGCAGCGAGGGCACGGCGAGGGCCAAGGTCTTCGTCGTCGCCGCCCACGCCGTCGAGGGGCCGCGCCTGCTGCTCGCCTCGCGCAGCGAGGCGGCGCCGAACGGCGTCGCCAACAGCTCGGATCAGGTTGGGCGCAACCTGATGGATCACCCGATCCAGCTCTCATGGGCGTTGGCGCCGAAGCCCGTCTATCCCTATCGCGGCCCGCTCTCGACCTCCGGCATCGAGAATCTGCGCGACGGCACCTTCCGGCGCGAGCGCGGCGCCTTCCGCATCGAGATCGGCAATGACGGCTGGTCCTGGCCGACCGGCGCGCCCATCACCACCGCCGCCGAGTTCGCCAAAAAGGGCCTGCGCGGCGAGGCGCTCGACGCGGCGCTGCGCGACCAGGCCTCGCGCCATATCCGCCTCGCCTCGCTGGTCGAGCAGCTTCCCGATCCCGAAAACCGCGTCACGCTCGATCCGGACGAGCGCGACATGTACGGCGTGCCGCTGCCGCGCATCGCCTTCCGGCTGGACGACTATGTGGAGACCGCCTTCGCCGCCTCGGTCGAAGCGCATGACGACATCTTCGCGCGGCTCGGCGCCAGCGAGGTGCAGCACAGCCCGCAGGCGCAGGGCGCCGGCCATATCATCGGCACGGCGCGGATGGGTGACGATCCGAAGACCTCGGTCGTCAACCGCGATTTGCGCAGCCACGACCATCGCAACCTGTTCGTGCTCGGCTCGGCGGTGTTCCCGACCTCGGCGACCGCCAACCCGACGCTCACCATCGCCGCGCTGAGCCTGCGGGCGGTGGCGGCGGTGAAGGCGGCGCTCGCCGGCTGACTAGAGCCCTTCCCGTTCGGATGGAACTTCCGAACGATCAGGAAGTGCTCTAGATTCAATAAGCTGGAGCAATTCCTCTTCGATCAGATGATTCCATCTGACCGGGAAATGCTCTAGATGCCGGCGTACCACTCATAGCCGCGGTCGGGCCAGAAGCCGCCCTGCCCTCCGCCGAGCCGGGCGAAGCTATCCACCAGCTCGACGCGCATGATGTATTTCGCCTGCTTGTAGCCGAGCTGGCGCTCCACCCGCAGCCGCAGCGGCGCGCCATGGGCGATGGGCAGGTCGTTGCCGTTCATGCCATAGGCGAGGATGGTCTGCGGGTGATAGGCATCGACGAAATCGATGCTCTCGTAATAGGCACCCGAGCCCGGCTCATATTCGTCGGCGCAGTGGAACACGACATAGCGTGCGGCCGCGGTCGGCTGCGCCTTGGCGAGAATCGCCGCGAGCGGCACGCCGGTCCATTTGCCGATGGCGCTCCAGCCCTCGACGCAGTCATGCCGGGTGATCTGGGTGCGCGCCGGCATGGCCTTCAGATCCGCCAGCGACAGCGAAAGCGGCTGGCTCACCTGCCCGTCCACCTTGAGCTGCCAGTCGGAAAAGCTGGTCTCGACGAGCCGCGCATAGGCGTCGCCCGCCGGCATGGAGGTGCCGTTGGAGCGGAAGACCGGCGACATGTCGGCCTCGGTGAATTCGCGGGCGAGCGCGTCGCGGCCGAGAAGCGCGCGCTGGCTCTTCATGGTCAGCCATTCGGCCGATTGCAGCACGTCGGTCACGTTCTGGTTCTGGCTCAGCGCGTCGAGCTGGTCGCAGCCGGCGAGCACGAGGCCACCGGCAGCGGCGAAGCTCGCGCGCAGCAGGCCGCGACGGGTGATGAGGCGGGTCATGACCGTTGATCCTCGGGGGTGATGGCGTAGCGCCCGGTGATCATCGAGCGCAGATTGTTGAAGGGCCCGGACAGCACCACCATCGCCAGATGGACAATGACGAAGGCGACCAGCAGCGTGGCGGCGACGAAATGCAGGGTGCGCGCCGATTGCCGCCCGCCGAACACGTCGACCAACCAGGGCAGCGCCGCGTCCATGCCCGGCGACATGGTGAGGCCGGTCGCCACCATCAGCGGCAGCAGCACGAAGATCACCGCGATATAGGCGAGCTTCTGCAAGGAGTTGTAGCGGCGCGCCGCCTCGCCCTTGGGAAAGCGCAGGCGCGCATGGTCGGCGATCTCATGTCCCAGATGCGAGGGCGTAAGCTCGCGGCCCTCCGGCAGCAGGTCGCGGCGGAAATGGCCGGCGAACAGGCCGTAGAGGAGGTAGATGAAGCCGTTGATCACCAGGAGCCAGGCGAAGAAGAAGTGCCAGCGCCGGCCGGTGGCGAGATCGCGATAGCTCGGCAGGGTGAGCCAGTCCGGGAAGGTGCGCGCGCGCTGCACGCCATCGACATTGGAGACGCCGAGCACGCCGGTGGTGGTGAAGGAGAGGCCGCCGACGCGCGTGACGCCGCGCAGGGCGTTGCCGTCCTGCTCCGCGCCGATGGAGAGGACGGACGGGTCGTTATTGGCGCCGTACTGGCCCCAATAGAGCGCCGGGTGGGCCATGAAGATCTGCAGGCCCGAGAGCAGCAGGAAAGTGAGGCACAGCACATTCACCCAGTGCGTGAGCCGCACCGCGAGCGAATGCCGGTGGATCAGTATCTTGCGGGGCGGCGCATCATGCGTGTCCATGGACGTCTCCTTGGAGCGTCGGCCCTCCCCCACCATGTGGGGTGGGGGAGGAAGGCGGCGGATCAGTTCGGCTGCGCCGACATGGAATCCGGCTTCATCGCGTCGGGCTTCTTCATAGCGTCGGTCTTCATGGCGTCGGTCTTCATGGCGTCCGGCTTCATCGTATCGGACTTCATGGCATCCGGCTTCATGGTGTCGGTCTTCATCGCGTCGGGCTTCATGGCATCCGGCTTCATCGCATCCTGGGCGAAGGCGACGCCGCCGAGCGTCACGAGACCGAGAGCGAGCACGGAAGCGGTGAGAGAGGTGCGGAACGTGATCATGGCTGGTCCTTCCTAGAGTTGCGCGCCGGCATCGCGGACGCGTCGGGTCGTGACCGCGATGCCGGCGGCATAGCGGACCGTGTGCCGGACGAGGGGTCCGGCCGTGAGGATGGAGGCGGCTTTCCGCCGGCGAGGAGCGAGGGCACACGGCCACCCGGAGCGGCTCAGTGCCGGCTCAAGGGGGAATACGGAGCGGCGCGCGGGCCGGTTACGCCGCTCACGCGCTCGTGACCGGCGAGGTTCTTCCTCGCTTCGCCCGGCGAAGCCGATGTAACCTTTCGGCGCGCGCCGCCGTATTAGGATTCATCGACCAAGAATGAGCCTCGTGGAAGAACAGTTGGGCGGCCTGATGCGGAAGTCGCTGGCGGGCGACGCCGGTGCCTATCGCGTGCTCCTCGGCGAGCTCGGCGTCCTGCTGCACAGATATTTCGCGCGGCGCCTCGGCCGGGATTCGGCGGATGTCGAGGATCTGGTGCAGGACACTCTCATGGCGGTGCATGCCAAGCGCGCGACCTACGACGTCGACCAGCCCTTCACCGTCTGGATCCACGCCATTGCGCGCTACAAGCTGATCGATCACGCGCGCTACCGCCGCATCCGCGTGACCGTGCCGCTGGAGGAGGATGAAGCCGTCTTCGCCTCGGACGAGGTCGAGGCGGCGATGGCGCGGCGCGATCTCGACGCCATGCTGGACACCCTTCCGGCGCAGCCGCGCACGCTGATCCGCGAGGTGAAGATCGAAGGACGCAGCATCGCCGAGACCGCCGAGAAGACCGGGCTGTCGGAAGCGGCGGTGAAGGTCGGCGTTCACCGCGGACTGAAGGCGCTCGCCGCCCGTTTTGGAGGAGCCAAGCACCCGTGACCGCGATGCCCGAACTGATCGACGCCCTGGTGGCGGATCTGCGCCCCGTGCCCCCCGGCACGGTGTGGCGGCGCATCGCCATCGGCGTGGGCGTCGGCGGCCTTGCCTCGGCGGTCCTCATGGTGCTCTGGCTGGGCCTGCGTCCCGACCTCGCCGACGCGGTGTGGACCACGAGCTATTGGGCCAAGTTCATCTACCCGCTGCTGCTCGGCATCGCCGGCATATTGGCGGTGGAGCGGCTGGGACGGCCGGGCGGCCGGGCGAAGCGCGCCGCGCGGCTCGCCGTCGCCGCGGTGGTGGCGGTGCTGCTGCTGGCGGCGGCCCAGTTCATGAACAGCCCGCCGGAAATGTATGGGGACCTGCTGATGGGTTCCTCGGCCATGCTCTGCCCGTTCTACATCGTCTCGCTGGCGACGCCGATCTATCTCGGCCTGCTCTGGGCGCTGCGCGGCCTGGCGCCGACGCGCCTCACCGTCGCCGGGGCCGGCGCCGGGCTGCTGGCGGGCGGCATGGGCGCCTGGATCTACGCCTTCCACTGCGGCGAGACCGCCATGCCCTTCCTCGCCACCTGGTACAGCCTCGGCATCGTCGCCTCGGTGGCGCTCGGTGCCCTCGCCGGGCGCTATCTGTTGCGGTGGTGAGCGCGCCGGTCCGCGGTTGACGCGGCGCGGGCGAGCCGGGACATTCCCGGCAGGACTCGTTCAGGGAGAGATGGAATGGCGCCGCAGTTTCTCATGGTTCCCGGCGCACCGACGCCGGTCGCGCCGTTCAGCCACGCGGTCGAGGTCGACGGCTGGGTCTTCGTCACCGGGCAGATGCCCACCTGGCCGGACGACGATTCCCGCGCCCTGCCCGAGGGCGTCGAGGCGCAGACCCGGCGGGTGATGGACAATCTCGCCCTGGTGCTGGCCGGGCTCGGGCTCGACCTGTCGCATGCGGTGCAGGCGCGGGTCTATCTCACCGAGTTCAAGCGCGACTATCCGGCGATGAACGCCGCCTATGCGTCCTATTTCCCGCCCGACCGGAGGCCGGCGCGCACCTGCATCGGCGTCACCGGGCTCGCCCGCGACGCGCTGGTGGAAATCGACCTCGTCGCGCGGCGGCCGGACTGAACGCCGACGGCCGCGCCGATAGGTTCGGAAGATCAGATCTTCGTCTCGCTGCCGGTGTCAGATCTTCGTCTCGCTGCCGGTGGCCGTGCCGGTGCTGGGGGTCGAGGGCGTGGAGCCATCGGTTGCCGCCGGCGGCTTGTCGCGGCGGATGATGATGTCGCCGTTGTCCTGCACCTCGGGCATCGAATAGGGCACGAAGCTCTTGAGGTAGTCGATAGCCTCGGTCGCCGCCTCGGAAAGCGACTTCTCGATCTTGTCGAAGGAGCTCGGCGGCTCGGTCGACTGGCCGCCGGACTGCGCGAGGGCGGCGGGCGCCGCCGCCATCAGCACCGATCCGGCAAGGCTGAGCGCCTTGAGATGTCTGGCGATGTTCATGGCCTTCTCCTCGTCACGGCGGATGGTCCGCCTCAATTGATCTTGAGCACGACGCGCTCGGACCGCCGGCGCAGCGCGCCGACAATGAGCAACAACACAAGGAAGATCCAAAAGTTCAGCCGGTTGACCACCCAGCCGGCATAGAAGAACAGGTAGACCGTCGCATAGGCGCCCCAGACGACGATCACCACGTTGCGGATGCCATGGGCGAAGGCGCGGCGCGAGCGATGGAGCAGCACCGGCCCGTAGAAGACCGCCCCGCCCAGCAGCAGCACGGCGAAGCCGGCGAGGCTCGGCAGCTTGCCGGAGAACGGCCAGACGAGGATCGCCGAAAGATCATAGGCGAGCGGGTTGGCCGGGCCGGCGAGGAACTGGCCGAACGTCATGTCCCACGGGCCGCCCTGGCGGAAGATCTCGCCCGGATCGAGCAGGGCCCAGTGGACGTTGGAGGTCAGCACGACCACGCCGGCGAATATGCCGATGGCGAGCGAGGACAGCTCGATATAGGGCGTGGCCGGCAGCTGGCAGTCCTGCACCGAATTGATGGCGCGGCATGAAGCGGCGAGCAGCGCGAAGGGGAAGATCGCCAGCGCCGCCACCTGGACCGCCAGTCCGATCGCCATGAGCGCGAGTTCGCTTCCCATCACCTCTTCGCCGTCTTCACTTCGGCGTACCAGACGCCAGCCTGTCCCTGCCGCACAATCCTACCGGCCGATGTCGACGCTGCGGTGACGTCCGCCGTCATAGCCGGCAATCCTCCGGGGCCCCCTGCCCCGGCGTGTCGCAATTGCCGGGCATCGACTGCGCGGGGACCCGCGGATCGAAGGAGCGTTCGACGATATCGCTCGCCTTCAGCACCATCCAGATCACCACCAGGAAGGCGACGACCCCGGCCAGCCCGAGCACGACGAAGCGCGCCCGATAGAGAATCATCACCACGGCGAGGGCCAGCGGGAGCAGGACGAAGCCGATAACGAACAGCGTCTCAAGCATGCCACCGAGGCCCCAGTCCGCGACGCCCGCCGCTGCGCCCGATCATGTCCTCCTTAGAACGCCGGTGGGCGGAAAGGAAGCCCGCGGAACCGCCTCACTGCACCGTCGCCGTCGTGCGGTTCTTCTCTTCGAGCGCCTTCTCCTTGTCGAGATAAGCCTGCGATATCGGGTTGAGCTTCAACGCCTTCTCGATCTGCTCCTGCGCCTTCTCCGGCTGGCCGGTGCGCTCATAGAGATCGGCGAGCTTGGCCTGCAGCTTGTCGTCGTGCGGGCTGATCAGCACCGCCGCCTCGTACTGGATGACGGCGTCGTCGAGCAGGCCGCGCTCGATCAGCATGTCGCCCCAGGCCGTGCGGCTGACGAGGTAGTTGGGATTCTGCTTCACCGCGCGGGCGAAATATTCGTCGGCGCGGTCATATTCCTTCCGGCCGGCATAGATGATGCCGAGATTGATCAGCGGGTAGAGGAAGTCGGGCTGCTGGCGCAGCGCCGCGTCGAGCAGCTCGACCGCCTCGTCATATTCCTTCTGACGTTGCTCGGGGGTGAGCGTGGTGTCGCGCTCGGCCTTGAGCATGTTCATGCGCCCGAGCAGGCCATAGGCGAGGAAGTGCTGCTCCGGCGGCTGGGTCTCGAGGAACTTCTTGATCGTCTCGTTGGTCTTGGGGAAATCAAACTGCTTCGCCGCCAGCTCGGTGCGGCGGTGATAGAGCGCGATGACGTAGGGATTGATGTATTCGAGGATCTGGACGCCGCCCTCATGCAGCAGGCCGTCGAGGTCGTCGGACTTGCCGCGCACGACGATCAGCTTGACCGGCTCGTCTTCCTTCTTGGTGTAGATGCGGATGATCAGCTGGGTCTCGTTGTTGACCTCGGTGATCTCGCCGTTGATGTAGTACTTGATCAGCCCGAGCACGTTGCGCGTGCCGTTGATCAGCAGGCCGACCTCGAAATAGTCCTCGAAGGCGCTGATGCCCTTCTCGACGCCGCCCTCGTCGATGTTGATCGCCTGCAGCTCGGAGGCGGCGGCGACGCTGAGCTCGCGCAGTTCGTCGGTCAGGATGCGGGTGGCGACGGTCGAGGTGTAGCCGGTCCATTCGCGGACCTGCGGAACATAGACCTTCTCGATCACGATATCTTCGCCGACGAACAGCGCGGCGACGAAGACCATCGCCGCCGCCACGGCCGGCAAAGTGAAGACGCCGAAATCCAACATTTAAGCCCCCGACCTACAGTTCCCGCCAACTGGCACCGCGCCCGGCGCCGTCTTCCTACACCCCATCGGCAACGACCGGCACTTCTTCGAAAATACCGAAGCGGCCAAGCAGTTCCCGATATTCCTCCACCGCGATCAACGACAGCCCGGCCGCGCGGAAGCGCTCGAATTCTGCCGGCGTCGGATAACTGTTCGACTTTACCTTGGAACTCCCTTGCGGAACAGCCGCCACGCTGCCCCCGCCGAGCAAGTTTTCGACCAGGTCGTTAATCAGCCGGTTGCCCAGCAGATGGCTGTCGAGATTGTGCGCGAAGGCGGAGCGGCCGGGCAGCAGCGGCACCCGTCCCTCCGCGACCAGCGGTCCGCTGTCGATGCCGGCGTCGACGAGATGCACGGAGCAGCCGAGCTCGGCCTCGCCGGCCAGCATCGAGAAGAAATGCGGGTAGAGCCCGGCATAGCCCGGCAGGCTGCCCGGATGCACGTTGACGATGCCGTGGCGCGGCACGCCGAACAGTCCGGGCGGAATGAGGAAGCTGAACCGCGCGGAGACGACGAGGTCGGGCGCGAACGCGGTGACGGCTTGCGTGAGCGCCGGGTCGTCCACCCCATGCGCCACCGACAGCGTGAAGCCGTGACGCGCCGCCAGTTGCGCCGGCGTCATCAGCGCGCCCGGACGCGCATCCTGCCGCGCCGCGTCGAGGCGCGGGAAGAGTGTGCCGAACGGCAGGTCGCGCTCGAAATACTTCATCCGCTTCAGCTCGGGCACGGCGAGCTCGACCGGGCGCGTGCGCTCGGCCAGCACGATGCGCAGCCGGCAACCCGGCAGCTTCGTCAGGCGCGCCACGAGGTCGTTCAGGAACACCGTCGCGGTCAGGTCGCGCTTGCTGAGGATGAGGATGTTCACGGCTTCGCCCCGCCGGCCGTCTTGTCCGTCTTGATCACCTCGATCGCGTTCATCAGCAGCAGCGGCGGGTAGAGCGCCAGCTTGTGGGCCACCTGCATATTGACGATCAGCGAGAAGCGGCTAAGCGCCTCGACCGGGATGTCCTCCGGCTTGCGCCCCTCCACGAGGATCTGCTCCGCCCGCGTGCCGGTAAGCTGGCCGACCGTGTAGTAGCGGCTGACCAGCCCGAGCAGCGCGTCGGATTCCACCACCGGCACCTCGCCCGCCGCCGCCACCGGGACGCCATGCTCCACCGCCGCGCGGGTGAAGACGTCGCGATTGTTCAGGATGAAGGAGGAGGAGCCGATATAGATGAGGTCGACCTTCTCGGCGGCGAGCGCGGCGACGACATCCGGCAGGCTGGAGGCGACCGGCTTGCCCGCATCGTCGCGCGGCACCGGCTTCGCCACCACCTCGAAATCCATCTTCTGCCCCAGCGCCCGCACCTTCTCGACCGAGGCGACCGCATTCACCTCGTCCTCATTGTAGGCGATGCCGATGCGGCGGACCGGCAGATAGGAGCGGATCGCCCTTATCTGCGTCTCCTCCGGCACGATCACCAGCGTGCCGGTGACGTTGCGCCCGGGCTTCTCCAGATCGGCCACCACCCGCGCCGCCACCGGATCGGTGACGATCATGAACAATGTCGGAATGTCGGTGAGATGACGCGCCGGGTCGACCTTGTCGTATTCGCCGACCATGCCGAGCGTCGCCGTGGTGCCCCAGGTGACGACGAGGTCGACTTTCAGCGCCCGCGCCTCGGCCACGAGGTCGGGGAACTTCAGGTTCAGCGTGCCGGCGTGGCGGACGAAGTACTGCACCGGCACATGGCGGGCGGCGAGATAGTCCTGGAAGCCGCGGCAGGCATCCTCGCAGCCGCGCCACAGCACCATCATCACCTTGAAGGGCGGCCGGCTCTTCGGCTCGGCCGCCGAGGAAGCCGGCGCCAGCGCCGCCAGCAGCATCAGCGCCAGGGCGAGGCAGGCGGCAAGGGAACCGAGGCGACGCGCGCTCATGCCGGCGCCTCGATCTTTGCCGCGCGCGGCCGGGCGATGAGGAGGACCGGAGCGGTGAGCGCGATCAGCGCGCCGATCAGCATGAGGGCGCCCGTGTAGCCGAAGCGATAGGCGAAGGCCGCCACCATCATCGGCCCGACCACGCTGCCGATGCGCTCCAGCATGCGCATCACGCCGAGCACCGTGGTCTGCCCGACCTTCTCGATTTCGGCAGCGCAGATTTCCGGCACCAGCGCGATCTGCGGCGAGATCGAGATGGCATGCGCCACCGCCACCGCCAGCACCGCCGCGGCGACGCCGTATATGTCGGAGCGCAGCCACAGGATGAACATGGCGAGCCCCGACAGCAGCGTGCCGACGAAGACCAGCGACAGGCCGTGGCCGCGCTGGTCGGCGAAGCGGCTGACCCATGGGCCGAGCATCACGATGACCAGCGAATAGAGGATCATCACCCGCGCCGTCTCGGCCTCGGAGACATGCTGGCCGGCGAGGTAGAGCGGCACGGCATAGAACAGGAAGCCGGTCAGCACGATCTTGTTGGGGATCGCCGCGAACAGCACCAGCGCCAGGAAGCGCGGGTTGCGCAGCGCGATGCGCAGGTCACTGATGCGGAAGCGGCGCGCCTCCTCCTCCGATTGCGTGCGCCCCATCAGGCGCAGCGCCAGAAGCCCGGCGACCAGCGCCAGCGCGGCGGCGCAGACGAAGACGACGCGATAGCCCGCGCGGTCGGCGAGGATACCGCCGATGGCGGTGCCGCAGATGCTGGCCGACATCAGCACGGTGACGAATACCGAGATGCCCTGCGTGCGCTCGCCCCGGCTCGTCACCTGCACGATGAAGCCCTGGGCGGCGATGGTGCACATGCCGTAGCCGATGGCGCCCGCCGCGCGGGCGGCGATCAGCTCCAACACGCTGCGCGCGGCGGCAGCGCCAATGAAGCCGAGAATGGCGACGAGCAGCCCGGCGATGAAGATGCGGCGTGGCCCGTAGCGATCCGACCAGGAGCCTGCGACCGGCGTCGCCAGCGCCAGCGTCGCCATGTAGATCGAGATCGGCAGGCTGATCAGCAGCTGCGGCGACAGCCACGACACATTGGCTTCGAGCGAGGCGATGTAGAGCGGCAGGAAGGATTTCTGCAGTTCCTCCGCCATCACGAAGACGAAGAGCGGCAGCCGCACGTCGGTGATCGAGGCGCGTATGCCGAAACTGTCGATCGGCCCGTCGGTGAGGCCGAAGCGCGCGCCGATGGCGGCGACGCGGGCGCGCAGCGCCGGCCGGCCCTCGCTGCGTTCGACGAGGCGGCGGTAGCGCTCGTTGAGCCCCTGCACCAGCGCATTGAAATGGCGTACCACCCGGCCGATGCCGTCATTGGCGCGATAGGCGATGCGCCGGTGCAGATTGCCTTTGCCGCCCGCCTCCACCGCGTCGATGAGCTGGTTGAGCGGGCGCACGGTGCGGCCGGTGAGCAGCACGACGGCCATCTCGAAGGCGAGGAACAGCGCCACCAGAAGGACGATGAACACGTCCTGCGCCAGCTCCTCGAACTGGCGGTCGATGAAGCGCGCGTCGAGCACCATAGCCACCACCGCGCCGGTGTTGCCGTCGGGCCCTTCCCCGCGGCTGAGCACGATCTGCCCGGCATCGTCCCAGACGATCTCGCGGTCGATGCTGCCGAGCGCGAAGATGCTCACCGGCTGCTTGAGCCGCTGCGCCAGCGCCTGCACGTCTTCCGGCCCGTCCGTGCCGGCGGCGAACACCAGCCTGCCCTCGCGGTCCAGCACTGCCGCGTCGGCGATCTCGGCATGGGTGGCGAGGATCTGGTCGAGATAGGCCGGCACGCCGACCACCTTGTCGAGCGGGATGCCGTAGCCGAGCGCCCGCTCCACATCGAGCGTGGCGAGCTCGGCGACGGTATCGGCCTTCTGGGTGATCTCGGGCGACAGCACCGCCTCGAACAGCCGATGCGTGCGCAGCGAGAGCAGCGTCGCCGCCGCGATGACGAGGGCGAGTGTGATCAGCAGGATGCGCGTGCGGATCCGCGCGACATCGTCCGCCGCCACCGCCTCGCTCACGGCACGCCTCCTGCCGCCATGCCGGCCGGCGCGGCCGCCTCGCCGTCCTTCGCCTTGCCGTGTTCGGAGGCGGCGAGGTCCCGCTCGGCCTCGGCGAGCGCGGCTTCCGCCTGCGTCGTCGCCTCGCGGAAGGCCATGATCGGGGCGCGCAGCGGCTCAGGCAGCCGCTCGTCGACCGCACGGTCGCTCGACGGGTCGAGCGCGTCGGCCAGCCCCCGCAGCGTGCGCCGCATGCCGCGCGTCGCCAGCAGCGCGAGGATGATGGCGAGCAGGGCGAAGGCGCCGAACACGGTGAGCGCGGTCAGCGTCAGCCGCTCGCGCATCAGCTCCATCTTGGCGTGGGCGTCGGCAGTCGAATAGACGATGGCGATGCCACCGAGCCCCTTGAGGAAGCTGGAATCGAGCCGGATGCCGGCGACGGCCGGATCCTCGCCGTCAATGTGCCAGGTCGCCTGGGTGGCATTGGCCTGCGCCGAGAGCCAGGTGGGGGGCGTCGCCTTGCCGACCTGATCCGACAGCGTCGAATAGAGTATGCGCCCGCTCGCCGTCTCGAACAGCGAGATGCTCTCGATATAGGGGTAGCGCGCCTTGGCCTGCTCCAGCACGCCCGGCGCCGCCTGCAGCCCCTTCAGTTCGAGGCCGAGATTGAGCAGCACCTCGATCGAGTCGCGGGTCCACGCCGTCACCAGCGCCACCCGGCGGTCGGAGAGCTCGGTATAGGTGGTGAGGAACTTGGAGTAGTTGAGCAGCGTCGCCAGCGCGAGCACGAAGGCGAGCGACACCAGCAGCGCCAGCGTGACATAGGTCGCCGCATGCAGCGAGGCGCGCAGGGAGCGCAGAAGCTGCCCCGGAGATCTCGCGCGGATTGGCACGCTGCTCGGCACGTCTGCCCCGTGGTGGACGCCGCCCCGCGACCGCCTATACTGGGGCGCGGGTGGATATTGCGAGATTCAATGAATAGCCGAACTTTAGGGAAATGCCAGCGAGCACCGAGGGTTCGTGCCGATTCTGTCGACCGTTTCGGCCCGGCGGGAGGCGCCTGACGCCATGCATGAGTTCGGCATCGTCGATTTCGTGCTGCGCCTGTTCTCCGGACTGGCGCTGGTGCTCGGCACCTACAACCCCTATGCCATGTCCTATTACCACTGGGTGACGGATTATCCCGGCAACGTGTCGGCCAAAATCCTCATCGGCGTGCTGCTGCTCACCCTGCATGTCGTGGCGATCCTTTCCAGCATGCGCTCGCTCGGCCTCATCGGCATCGGCCTGCTCACGGCGACCTTCGCCTCCGCCGCCTGGGTGCTGATCGAGAACGAGCTGCTTTATGTCGAGGACCCGCGGGTGTTCATCCTCATCCTGCTGGTGATCCTCGGCGGCCTGTACGGCTCGGGCCTGTCTTGGTCGCATCTGCGCAACCGGATCGCCGGCCAGGTCGACTCCACCGACGTGACCTTCAACTCGCCGGTGTGAGATGGCACGCCTCGACATCAACCCGCCGGTCGATTTCTTCCGGCTGTTCGCGCGGCGCGGCCTGCTGGCGGCGACCGTCGTGTTCGGCACCTACAATCCCAGCGGCTATTCCTATTATCACTGGGTGACGCAGGGCGAGAGCTTCACCACTGTCCAGTTCTTCGTCGGCGTCTTCCTGTTCACCAGCCTGGTGGCGCTGGCGCGCATGGCGTTCCTGAGTCTGGGCTATTTCGGCGTCACGGCGCTGTCGCTCATGGTGATCATGGCGCTGATCGGCGGCGTCGGATTGGGCTTCTTCGTGTTCGACGACATCCACGTCACCATCTATTTCCTGCTGTTCTGGATCTCGTTCATCCTCGGCACCGGCACCGGCTGGTCGTTCCTGCAGAAGCGCATCGCCGGCGAGCGCGACATACTGCGCACGCCGCCGTAATCGGCTTTCAGCTTATTGAATCCAGAGCACTTTCTTATCGTTCGGATGTTTCCATCCGAACGGAAAGGGCTCTAGTGCCCCGCCTGGACGAAGAGCGGCGGCGTCCCTTCGGGATGGTCTTCCGGCTCGTCGACCTCGATCGTCACATGGCCGATGCCGAAGCGCTCGTCGAGCCGGGCGCGCACCGCCGCCTTGACCGGGCCGGCGCGCACGCCCTCCTTCAGCTCGAGATGCAGCGAGGCCATCAGCCGCTCGCCGGTGAGGCCCCAGACGTGGATGTGATGCACGCCGGCGACGCCGTCGATCGCGGCAATCTCCTGCGCCACGACTGCGCCGTCGAGCCCTTCCGGCGTGCCTTCCATGAGGATGTTGAAGGCGCTGGCGATGATCGACCAGGCGCTGCGCAGGATCAGCAGGCTGACGAAGACGGACAGGATGGGGTCGATCGGCATCCAGCCGGTGGCAAGGATGATCAGCGCCGCCGCGATCGCCGCCACCGAGCCGAGCAGGTCGCCCAGCACATGCACGATGGCACTGCGCATATTGACGTTGCGGCTCTCGCCTGCGCGCAGCACGAGGAAGCCGCCGACATTCACCAATAGGCCGATGAAGGCGACGACCAGCATCGGCCCGCCCAGCACCTCGACCGGCTCGGCAAAACGCTCGATCGCCTCGTAGCAGACCCAGATGGCGATGAGGAACAGCGTCGCACCGTTCAGCAGCGCCGCCAGGATCTGGAAGCGGTGATAGCCGAAGGTGCGGCGCTCGTCGCTCGGCCGCCGGCTCAGCTTGAACGCCATCCAGGACAGGAACAGCGCCACCGTGTCGGAGAGCATGTGTCCGGCATCGGCGATCAGCGCCAGCGAGCCGGAGAGCCAGCCGCCGGTGGCCTGCGCCACCATGTAGGTGGCGGTGAAGATCATCACCCAGAAGACGCGGCGCTGGCTGTCGTCGGTGACGGCCATGCCATGGTCGTGGCCATCGCCGCCGCGCCCTGAGCCGTGCGCGCCCGGCGCGTGGTCGTGCGGGGCGTGATCGTGCGGCGGATGATCCTCGGTGGAGGCGCTCATCGGACAATCCTGTCAGGATGTGGACACATGGTGACGACCCGATGCCGCGCGCCGGGAAGATCGAAGCACAGGCCGAAGCACGGGTTGAAGCGGAAAGCCCGGCGCAGGAGCATTTACCGATCAGATGGGATCACCTGATCTAAGAGGAAATGCTCCTGCTTATTGAAGTTAGAGCACTTTCCTATCGTTCGGATGGAACCATCCGAACGATAAGGGCTCTAGCGCCGCGCAGACCATGTCGGACAGGACGGTCCGGCGCCGGGCGCCGGACCTGCCGCGGCGGTCAGTTGATGCGGATGACGCCGCCGAGCGGGCTGGGCTTGAGATTGGCAGCCGGGATCGAGCCGGCGCAGAGCTGCTCGCGGAAGCCCATATAATTGGCCCGCATGTCTTCATAGCTCGGCGCCGTGGCGGCGGGAGCCGCGGGAGCGGGCGTCGCCCCACCCGCCGGCGGCGTCACCACCACCGAAGTCTCGGCCGGCGGCAACGGCATGTCCGCAGCAGCGGCGGCGACGCGGTCGGCGACCACATAGGCGACGGTGCCGTCATCCCAGACCGAATAGGTGAGGCCGTAGGTCACGAGGGTGCCGGCGATCTCGCGGGTGTTGCTCGGACCGACGAAGGGCAGCACCAGATAGGGACCTGCCGGCACGCCGTAGCTGCACATGGCATTGCCGAGGTCATCGGCGCGCGACACCCAGCCCATGCGGGTGGCGACGTCGAAGATGCCGCCGATGCCGGCGACGCTGTTGATGGCGAAGCGGCCGATCGAGGTGCCGGTATTGCTGAGGTCGCCCTGCACGGCGCTGGAGATGGCGGTCAGCGGCTCACGCAGATTGGTGAACACGTTGTCGACGCCGATCTGCACGCTGGCGGGCACATTGTTGCGGTAGGCATTGATGACCGGGGCCGCCACCACCCCGACGAAAGCGGTGTTGAAGGTGTAGATGCCGCGGTTGAGCTGCTCCAGCGGATCCCAGACCGCCGAGGTCGCCACCTGCGCCGATGCCGGCACCGCTGCCGCCACCAGAATCGCCCCTGCCAGCGCCAAAGGCAGAGAAGTCTTGGATACCCGCATCATCTAGCTCCTCTATTCAGGTTCGCCGGCAGGGTTGCGCGGCTGCGAAGAAAACGGGCCACCGCGTCACGGCAGCACGGCATAGGCGAGAACCACGGCCCCGGCGGCGGCGATCCCCGTGGACAGGGAACCCGTCGCGGCAAAGCCGAGCGTGAATGCGCTGCCCAGCAGCGCGGTTCCATAAAGAACCTGCTGCACCGGCACCTCGAAGCCGAGGGGACCATCCTCGGCCGGCCTGGAGCGGGCCGCGTGCTCGTCCGCTGTCGGCAGGCGGGCTGGCTGGCCGAAGGAGACGGCCGGCGACAGCGCGGCCATCTGGCCGATCGGATCGGCGCGCGAGACCGAGGGGGCGGCCACCGAGGTGGCGACGAGCGTCGCCGCGAGCGCGGTGACGGTCAGGAACCCAGCCGATCTCGCCACCCTTCCCCCCTATCGAATCTGGTTGAGCAGACTGGCGCCCTCGGTGACGACGCGCGCGCCGTCCGAAAGCCCGGACTCGACGACCATCTGGTTGCCGGCGATGCGCGTGGCGCGGACCTGGCGCGGCATGAAGGTCTCCGCGCCGGTCCGCTCCCAGACGATCGAACGCCCGTCGGCGTCGCGGATCACGCTGGACGAGGGAACCTGAATGCCGGAGATGGTGCGGTTCTGCTGCACGATCACGGTGACCGGCGTGCCGACGGTGACGCCCTCATGCGCGCCGACCACGCGGAAGCGCAGCGGCACCGCCTGGTTGCTCAGCGTCATGCCGCCGCCGATGAAGTCGAGCTTCAGGGAACGCCCGGTCCGCGAGGTCGCGGTGGCGGAGCGGATGTTCTGGACGATGGCGGGATCATAGGCCGCCGCCTCGACCCAGAGCGTATCCGCGTCGACGATCTCGAACACGACCTGGCCCTGGGACACCGTGCCGCCGACCACGGCGGCGACATTGGAGATCACGCCGTCCCCCGTGGCGCGCAGCGCCTCGCGGCGGCCGAGCGCATTCTGCAAAGACACCAGCTCGCGGCGATAGCCGTCGATCTGCACCTTCATCGCTTCGATCTTGTTGGTGCGGTAGCGCACGAACAGCACGTCGCCGAGCCGCTCCATCTGCTTCTCGGCGAGCGAGATCTGGTTGGAGAGCTGCTGGATGCGCGCCTCGATCTGCGCCCGCTCCGACACGGCGACGGTGGGTTGCAGATAGGCGAGGAGATCGCCGCGCTTCACCCGCATGCCGAGATAGGGGAAGGATCCCGCATTAGCCTCGATGATGCCCGGAAGCGGGGCGTTCACGGTCGTGCCGGCCGAGGGGTCGGTGATGACGTGGCCGGGAATCTCGTAGGCCATGGCGACGTCGCCGGCGCGGCCGGTCTGCCAGCGCAGCGAGAACACGCGCTGCGTCGACATGGGCAGGAAGGCCGTGCCGTCCGGGCGGCGGTGCGGCGTGTCGCGCAGAAGGTCGAGCGCCGCGCGCGGCTGCTGCTGCGGCGCGATCACCGGCGGGGCCTGCTCGGCCTGCGCCACCTTCTCGTCCTTGACGGCCTGGCCTGGGTCGACGGCCGCGACGGCGCCGGCAGCCGCCGCCTGCGGCGACGCCGCCGGCACGCTGTCGGAAAGCGAGGCTACCCGATAGCTGCCGCCGGCCGCACGCTCATCGGCAAAGCGCGACGAGCCCTCGGTGCGGCTCATGAGGACCGGCAGGATCGGGCTCGACGTCGCCGCCGGCCGGTTGGCGGCCTGCGGCAGCACGGTCGCCGCGCGCGTCTCCGGCGCGCCGCCGGGCTTGGCGCCGGAATCCTTGGCCGGCGGGTTGATGCCGTAATCCTGGCCCTCGGTATTCGCCATGTAGTTGGCGATATATTCCGCACTGACCTCGCTAACGACTGTTGTCGCGGCGAGCGCCGCCGCGAAAACCATACTGGTCACAAAGTAATAGAGCATGATCGTCCCAAAGGCGCGCAACGTCTGGCGCCCGCAAGGCGCCGCCTTTTCCAAGTGGGGCGACTGTAGCACGTTCATACCGCGACGCGAAGGAAATCGCGGGCCTGCCGGCCTTGATGACGCAAGGTTTTTGCGCGGAGCTCTGCGTCATCCGTGCGACACATGCGGCGGGCGCGAAAAGCACATCCGGCGGCATAATGCACTGCGGGGAGCGTGATAGCGGCCGGGAGCGCCGATAGGGCTTGATATGGAGCCGGCGGTGAATATTGTCGGGTCTTCTTTTGTCGGGCGGACATTCAATGAGACGGCTCTATTCGAAGCGCGTGGCGGCCCGGCTGGCCGGCGGCGTCCTGTGCCTGGGCCTTGCCGGTGCGGCGCCCGCGGCGGCGCAGAACATCGCGAGCGACATGGATTTCCGCGGCATGAGCACGCTGCGTGTCGCCGCCAGCCCGATGACGGTCGAATCGCTCGATTGCGGCATCGAATCGGCCAGCCTCGTGCGCGAATTGCAGAAGCAGTTCGAAGCCGAGGGGCTCAAGCCGGCGGCGTCCGACGGGGCGCTCGGCGTCGTCACCGTGCTCTCGACGCGCGACGGCGACCGGAACCTGTGCAATTCCACGCTGATGCTCGGCGCCTACAAGAAGGCGTCGTTCTTCGACAAGGATGTCGGCTGGATTCGCAGCGGCTATGTGGTGGTGTGGCAGAGCGCGGTTCTGGTGACCTCGCCGTCCGAGGGCCATGCAGTCGAGGTGCGCGATGCCCTCTCCCGCCTCGGCGATGCGCTGCTGGGCGACTGGCGCACCGCCAACCGCCCGGCCTCCGCGGCAGCCGCCGTCGCGCCGGCCCAGTAGCTGGCTACCATCCGGCGATCAGCGGCAAAGCACGCAGAAAAGAAAAGCCGGCCACCCCGAAGCGGGACGGCCGGCATCCATGTCGCAGCCCGATCGGTGCGGCTCAGTTCCCGTACACCCAGTAGCCGACATAGCCGCCGACCACCGCGCCCACGGCGGACACCGCGATCTGGCTGGCCATCATCGCAGAGCCCGCACCGGCCGCCATCGTGCCGCCGCCGCCAGCCGCCGCGATGGCCGGCGTCGCCAGGCCGGCGGTCAGCATGTTGGCGACCATGATGCCGCCGACCGCGCCGACGGTGATGGCGACGATCTGGTAGGGATCGGTCGCGTCCGGGTCTTCCGGCTTCGGCACGGAATCGGAGAGCGAGGTGGACGGCACCACTTCGGTGCCCGGCGGCGTGACCGTCGCCGGCGCCTGGTTCTGGGCGGCGGCCGGCAATATGCTCGCCGCGCCGAAGGTAAGGAGGGTCAAGGCAAGGATCAGACTGCGCATGGACTTCTATCCCCTGGCTATGCCGCGATCCCGCACGCGGCGTGAGGCACGTCTCTAAAGTCCGGAACTCCGCACCCGGGCGCCCGAACGCGGCCGCCCGCCGGGCTACACGCTCCGGAACGGAAGCGCGAAGAAAGGAGCCGGCTTCTTTTCTTTGCCAATCTTATCATACCATCCGCGTGACATCACCATCGTCCGCTTCGGCCGGAACTTGTTCTGCTCCATGACCTGCTTGACGAAGCCGCGCGCCTCCTCCTCGGTCAGCACGCCGCCGGACAGCTCGTTGTAGAGCTCCGTAGCCTCGCGGAATTTCTTCTTGCCGATTTTCTTGCGCTTGCCGCCATAGCGCGAAAGGATCGGCAGGATACGGCTGTCGACCTCGCGCTCGAGATACATCTTCTGCTGCTGCGCGACGTAAAGCACGATGCCGCGCGCATCCTGTGGATCGAGCCCGAACTGGGAGATGCCCTGCTCGAGCAGCCGGCGCTCCTCGGCCTTGGAGAGGAACGGACGGTCCATGGCCGCCAGCTCCACATAGCCCATGAACCGATCACCCGCAGTGTCCTTAGGCATTGCCCGCCCCGAATTCGATGAACAACGCCACCGGCGCCGCCCCAGCCCCATCATCGCACCGCCCGGCAACGCCGGCGTGACTGATCGTTTCCAGCCTCATCGCCAGAACTGCAATATCGCGAAAAAGGCGTGAGAAAGCAGTGTCAAAGATACTCCGATCACGATCGCCTTGGCGATAGCGTTGTTGATCGATACCACCGACAATTTCGGGCGCAGGCCGATGAGGATCGCCGCGCCGCTGCCGAGCAGCGAGCTCAGCGCGATCTTGGCCCCCACCCATCCGAGCTGCGCATAGAGCGCGGGGCCGGCTTCGATGAGCCGGCGGAAGTAATTCTCCTGCCAGAACTCCATCGGCTGGTCCGGAAAGAACACCTGCCACGTCTGCAGCGCCGCCCAGGAAGCGGTCGCCAGCGCCGCCACGGTCAGCAGCGACAGCGACAGCGTGTTGGCGACGAAGATCGACACGACGAGGTAGCGCAATCCGGGAATGGCGAGGTTGCGCATCGCCGGCAGCTGCGCCGACAAGGTGCGGTTGCCCAGATCCGCGCAGATCACCGCGCTGTTGCGCGCCACCACCAGGATGGAGGCGATGAGCGGCACCGAGATGGTGGTCTGCACGAAGCCGATGCCTGCCAGCGTCTCGTCGTGCAGGATCGACTTCAGATACCCGCCGAAGGAATGGTAGTTGAAGCCGAACCACATCGACACGAAGCCGAGGATGGCGCCGCCGAGCCCGAGATAGGCCAGCATGAAGGGCGAGGCGCACAGCACCCAGAAATACTCGGCGAAATAGCGCGCGAACCAGCGCAGCGGATGGCCGCCGCGCATGCTGCGGCGCCAGGCGGACGCCTCCGGCGCCGGCGCGCCGCTCTCCGCCGCCGACAGCGCGACTTCGCCCTCGATATCGAGCCCCTTCATGGCGCGCTCGATCGCGCCCATGTCGGGGGCGACCTGCCGCACGGTGCGGCTGCGCGTGTCGAGCAGCAGCACCTTGTCGGCCAGCGGCAGCAGGTCGTCGACATGGTGGGCGGCGATCAGCACCGGCGTGCCGCGCTCGGTGCAGATGTCCTTAATGATGCCGGCGAGCCGGCGCGAGGAGATGATGTCGAGGCCGGAATTGGGCTCGTCGAGAATCAGGATCGGGTGGCCGGCGATCAGCGTGCGGGCGATGGCGATGCGCTGCTTCTGCCCGCCGCTGCAGGAGGCGATCGGCTGCTCGGGCCGGATATCGGCGAGCAGCGACATGATCGGGCCGGCGTCGTAATGGTGCGCCGACTTCGGCGCGTGGTCGGCGGCGATCTTCACGTTCTCGCCGGCGCTGAGGTCGTCGAACAGCGCATTGCCCTGGAAGACGAGGCCGCACATGTCGCTGCGGCTGGTCGAGAGGTCGACCACCCTCTCGCCATAGCTGAGCGTGCCCTCGATTTTCCACTCGCCGTCGCGCTCGTCGATCAGCCCACACAGCGTGTTGATGATGCTGGTCTTGCCGCTGCCGCTCGGGCCGATGATCAGCACCAGCTCGCGCGCGCCGACCTCGAAATGCGCCCGACGCACCAGGTCCACCCCGTGCGGGGTGGTGATGGTCAGGTCGCGTACCGACAGGACGAGGCCGCTCACGATCCGGCTCCCCTGCCCGGCCCGACCCGCTCGAGCGTCACCGCCGCGTCGCTCTCGACGCCCTGCAGCCGCTTCAGGTCCTCCGGCGTCACCAGCATGATCAGCGGCGTGCGCGCGGCCATGGCGAAGGCCTTGAAGACGTGCGCCGCCAGCGGGTTCAGCGTGCTCTCCGAGCCGAGCCCGCCGAGATGCTGCGGCAGGGCGCCGGCGAGCATGGCGACCGAATCGGTGAAGGGCCGCAGCATCGCCCGCAGCCGCACATCCCAGAACATCTGCGTCACCACCGCGGGCACGCGGCGGTCGCGCAGCAGCGCGTCGATGGAACCGATGACGATGCGCTCGGTGAGCTGCCGCGCCTCCCGCGTCTCCAGCTGGGCGCGGCCGAAATTGACCAGCACCTGCTGCAGCCGCGGATCGGCGAGCGTCTCGCTCATGGCGCGGATCGCCGGCTCATAGTCGAGCCCATAACCGAAGGGGACGCCGATGGCGCTCGCCCAGTTGGCGCGCACCATCTGCCAGAACGCGCCCGAGAGCCGGCTCACCAATATCTCCTGCACCTCGCCGCGCAGGGCCCGGCGCATGGCCGGCTCGGCATTGGCGAGCAGCCCCTGCAGCGCGGCCTGGGTGCGCGGGTCGCGCCAGGCGCTGGAGATCGCGTCGGTCAGCATGGCCCGCAGTTCGGGGCGGTATTCATTGGTGAACACGTCGGAGGTGATGATGCGCTCGATCGCCTGCGCCGCCATGTCCTGCACCAGGCTGATGCGGTGGCGCAGCTCGGCCTGCGAGCTCTCCGTCGCCGCCCCCCACAGCACGCTGATGCTCGCATCGGCGAGGATCGCCTCGTCGGCGTCGGCATATTCCCTGACGGTGCTGGGGAACAGGTCGACGCGGATGCGGCCGTCCTTGCCGATCACCGCCGTGCCGTGCCGCACCACGCTGTGGTCCGGCCGCATGACGAAGACGGGGATCGTGCCGGCAAAGGTGATGGTCTGCGCCGTGGGCTCGCGGAAATACAGCACCCGCGCATCGCTCGGGGCGTGCGGCAGCACCCGCCAGGCGGCGCCGACGAAAGCGGCGATGATGGCGAGCGAGGCGAGGACACCGCCGGCATATTGCACGCCCGGGCTGAAGGTCGGCCAGCGCCTTGGCAGGAACCGGCGGAGCGGCAGCCGCGGCATCGATATTCGCGCGATCATCGTGCCGCCCCTGCCCTTCGCGTTGCGCGGCGCGGCGAAGCTTCTAGAATTGCCGGCAGGCCAGAGAGGAGACGCCGTCCTTGCGTATTCGCCACCCCAGTGTGCGCAATTTCGGCCTCACCATGTTCACCACGCGCCTGCTGGGCGCGCTGTTCCTGGTGATGTCGACCTACAATGCGAGCGGCTATTCGCTGCTGCACTGGGTGAGCGAACGCTGGTCGCAGGACTGGACGGTGCAGCTCCCGATCATCACCCTCTACGTCGTCATCTATCTGCTGCTGGTGCGCGTCACGGTGCGCCAGCTGCGCGCGCCCGGCATTGCGCTCACCGTCGCCCTGCTGGGATCGCTGGCCTATTTCCTCGTCGATGTCGGCATCGTGCCGCTGGAGGACGGGCGCGACCTGCTGCCCATCCTGCTCTACATGCTCGGCGGGCTGATCGCCGTCGGCCTGTGCTGGGCGTCGGCCTGGGTGATGCTGACCGGACAGGTGAGCGTCGACAATCTGAACGCCTGAATAGGTCACGCCAGACGCGACCTCAGCGCAAGCAGGGCCGTCACGGCCGCATAGATGGCGAGGGCGATGCCGGCGAGCACGAGGCCCGAAGCGGTGGTCTGCGGGATGGTGAGCTGGCGCGCGGAAGCAAGCTGGACACCGGCCTGCGGCAGGATCAGCACCATGTTCTCGGTGCCCTCCTTGTCGCCGATCTTGTAGGTCATCTCCAATTCGCTGCGGCCGGCCGGCAACATGACGTCGCTGGCGACATAGGTGCCGGGCACGACCTCCTCGAAGCTCACCGGCACGAAGTCGATCGTCATCTCGATCTCGGCGCCGGTGGTGGGCTGGCCATCCGAATAACGCTGCAGGAACAGCACCAGCTTGTTGCGGTCATAGGCGAGCACGACTTCCTGGTTGCCGATGCGCGTCTCCGTGCGCGGCGCCACCGTGATGGTGCGCGGGCCGCCGCCGCCATGGTCATGGCCGTCCTGGGCGGCGGCAGCGCCGCCCATGCCGACGAGCAGCGCCGCCGCCAGCAACACGCCGCTGAGCAGTGCGCTCGCCCTGCCCGCCGCCGCGCGCGCGGCCTGCCTGAAACCCCGCGCCTCAATCATTTCTTTTCACCATGCCATGTGCCAAGTCGCCGGCCGAAGACGGCCTCGATACGCTCGTCCCTGCCGTAGAGCGCCTCCTCGCGCCGGTTCTCCGAGCGCACGTCGTCGATCAGCCAGCGCCAGAACCTCATCCGCCGGCTTTCCTCGTGGAGGCTGCCGAGCAGGATGCGCATGACCGACATCGTGACCCGGTGCTCGCGCTCGAACTGCGTGCGCAGCCAGCGCTCGCGCTCCAGCGCCGCCTCGGCCTCGCTGGTCACGGGAGCCGGCTCCGGGGCGTCCGGCCGAGCGGGCTCGTCCGCCGGACCGGAAGCGGGAGCGGCGGAGGCGCGCTCGGAATCGTCGGATGGCTCGGTCATCGGCGGTCACGGCATCGGGAGGCGCGGCGGCGCACATCGGCGCGAGGACACCGTGCGACGGCCGTCCCGTGTCCATCCGCAGGCGCGACACAAGCCGGACGATACCACGCCTTTACGGAGCGGTCGCCGGTTTCTATTGTCATGCCATTGCGGAGGGTCAGCATGCTCTACATCGTTCCGATAGCGGTCGTCTTACTGGGCTTCGCGGCCGACGTCCTGGTGGAGATCTCCGCCGAACTGTCGAGCGACGTGCTGGTCGAGGCGGATGCCGGCGTATCGTCGCATGGCAGCCGCATCGTCGGCGGCAACATCGTCGACATGCGGCCGGAAACCTCGCTCTCCGGCACCGTGCGGTAAGGCGCGCTCACGGCGTCGCCCCCTGAGGCGCGGTCCCGTTCGGCACCGCGCTCGGAGGGACGGGCGCTGAGAGATCGACGGTCGCCTCCGCGGCCGCCGGCGTCGGCTCGGAAGCCGCGGCAGGCGCCACCTCCACCGGAATGGCGTTGACCGGCGCGACCGCCGGGGCGGGCTCGACCGCCGCCTCGGGCGTGGCCGCAGGCGGCAGAGTCGCCGGCTCGCCCGACGGGTCCGTCGGCAGCGGATCGGCGATATCGGCGGCCGGCAACTCCTTGGCGATCTTCTCGCGCAGGCGGTCGACGACGATCCGGGTCATCTCGGTGATGGCCGTCTCGTTGCGCAGATAGTTCCGCGCGGCGTCGAGCCAGGGCGTCATCGCCACCACATAGTGCGCGTCCATGTCCTGCAGCGCGCCCACCGCGCCGGCGACGTCGCCAACCGCGAGCATCCTGTCGGCGCGGGTCACGGCGAGGTTTGCCGCTTCGAGCTTGTACGGCTCGGTGGAGATCACGTACCGGTTCACCAGCGACATGCTGTACTGGTAGTAGCCGGCCGGCGCGCCGATGTTCAGCCCCGCCGCCGCGGCATAGGACGGGAACACACGCTGGAGTTCCGCCGCGTTCGGGATGCCGGTGCGGGCCGGTCCCATCAGCTGGGTGAGATAGCCGGAGAACAGATCGTTGTTGCCGGCTATGGCGTAGACATTCATCAGCTCCGCCTCGAAGGGGCGGCCGGTGTAGAAGGTCGTGCGCAGCTGGCCGAGGGCGACCGAGAAGACCGGCGAATCGGTGCCGATCGGGGCTTCGGCCTGCTGGGTGTTATCGGTGACCGCCTGCTTGAGCGCGCCGATCTCGGTCGCCTGCTCGGCAAGCTTGGTGTCGGTGCTGCTCTGGTCGTCGAGGGACTGGGCCATCTCGTTGTTCAGCCGGCCGAGCTTCTCCCCGGCGCCGCGCAGGCTGACTTCGACATTGGTCACGCGCTCGGCCAGCGGCACCAGCCGCGCATCCGTCACCGGCATGAGGCGCGGCATGAGGATGGCGGCGATGGCCGCGACCGCCGCACCGGCGACGGCGCCGCCGGCGATGCCGAGCCATGGCGGCAATTCGCTCGAGCCCTTCTTTCCCGCGCGTCCCGCCGGCGGGCGCACCGCCTCCGGTTCCCCGGCAGAGGCTTCGGCAGAGGCTTCGGCAGGAACTTGGGTAGGCGCTTCGGCAGGCTCCGAAGCGGCAACCGCGGCGGCGATCGGCACCACCGACGCCTCGACGGGTGCCGCCTTCTCGTCGGCACTGGTCTCGCCATTGCGCAACCAGTCCTCGATCGAGGCCGGCGAGGCGTTCGACGGCCCGGCGTCAGCCGGAGCGCCCGGAACCGCGTCCTGCCCGCTCTCCGGCGTCTCGCGCTGCACCAGCGTCGGCTTCGCCCCTATGGTGACGCGCTTTGCCGTCATAGTCCCTGCTCCTTGAGCTCGGCCGTCAGGGCCGTGATTTCCTTTGCCGCCTGTCCGCGCCCGTCGAGCTCCCGCACGAGCCGGCCGGTCGCCACGCTCTCGACGAAAGCAATACGCTGGCCAATGACGGTATTGAGCGCCGGAATCTCGCCGTCGAGCGCCGAGCGCATGTCGCGCCCCACCACCGTGCCGGTGATGCAGCGATTGACCACGAAGGCGGCCTTCAGGTCCGGCTTGAACATCCGCGCCTCGTTGACCAGCCCGACGATCTCCATGCTCGCCCACAGGTCGTAGGAGGACGGCTGCACCGGGATCAGGATCAGGTCCGAGGCGAGGATGGTGGAGCGCGCCAGCGCGGTGACGCGCGGCGGTCCGTCGATGACGATATGGTCGTTGGCCTTGGCGAGGTCCGGCACCTCCTGGTGCAGCACCTCGCGGGCGAGGCCGATCACGCCGAACAGGCGCGGCAGGCCGCTTTGGGCGCGGGTCTGGGCCCAGTCGAGCGCCGAGCCCTGAGGGTCGGCGTCGATCACCGCCACCCGCGCGCCCTCCGACGCCAGTTCGCCGGCGATATGGGTGGCGAGCGTGGTCTTGCCCACGCCGCCCTTCTGGTTGAGCAGCCCGATGATCATGCGCCGTCCCCCGGCTGCCGGCGCCCACTCGCCGGTATCTTATTGTGGCGCAATCGGGAACGCATCAATAGGCCCCCTTCAGCTGCGTGCCGGAGTCATTCGCGGTGGTCACAAGATTTTCCAGCGCCCGCGGCGCGAAGCGCTGGAACAGCAGCGGCGTGAGCACGGTGTCGAGGATGGTGGAGCTGAGCAGCCCGCCGAAGATCACCACCGCGACGGGGTGCAGGATCTCCTTGCCCGGCTGGTCGGAGCCGAGCAGCAGCGGAATCAGCGCCACCACCGCCGAGGCGGCGGTCATCAGCACCGGCACCAGGCGCTCATTGGCGCCGCGGATGATGAGGTGCTCGTTGAAGGTCTCTCCCTCGTGCTCCATCAGGTGGATGTAGTGGTTGATCTTGAGGATGCCGTTGCGGGTGGCGATGCCCGCCAGCGTGACGAAACCCACGATCGAGGCGATGGAGACGTCGACGCCGCTGATCTTCAGCGCCAGCACGCTGCCGATGAGGGCGAGCGGCACGTTGCCCATGATGATGCCCGCCAGCAGCATCGACTTGAAGCGGACATAGAGGATGGCGAACACCAGCGCGAAGGAGATCAGCGACAGGCCGGCGAGGCGCAGGGTCGAGCGCGCCTGCTCGGCGAACACGCCCTCGAACTGGATGAAATAGCCCGGCGGCAGCTTGATGTTGGCCATCATCTCGTGGATGCCGGCGACGGCGAGATTGTCGTTGCTGCCGTCGCCATTGGCGGTCACGAGGATGCGGCGCTGGTTGTTCTCGCGCAGGATGTCGTTCGGGCCGGACGTCTCCGAAACGCGGGCGATGGCGGAAAGCGGCACCTGCCCGGCCGGTGTGTCGACCAGCACCGAGCTTAGCTGCGCCATCCGGCGGTCGGGGTCGCCGAGGCGTATCACCAGGTCGAAATGCTTGATGCCGTCGATGATCTCCGAGACCTCGTCGCCATTGGTGAGCGCGGCGATGCGCTGGGTCATCTCGCCGGGCTGCACGCCGTAGAGCAGCGCGCGGTCGGGGTCGAAATGCACCTGGATCTGCGGCACCGGCACCTGGCGCTCGATGTTCACGTCGGTGAGGCCGGGAATGGTCCTCAGCCAGGCCTCGACGTCGCGGCCGACGGTGCGCAACGTGTCGAGATCGGGACCGAAGATCTTCATCACCACCTGCGCCGGCACGCCGGTCAGCATGTGGTCGATGCGCATGGCGATGGGCTGGCTGATGCTGAACGCGCCCGGCAGGCCGGCGAGGCGTGCGCGCACATCGTCCATGATCACCTTGAGCGGGCGTTTGCTGCGCACCAGCTCGAGCTCCAGCTCGGTGACGTTGACGCCGAGCGCGTGCTCGTCCTGTTCGGAGCGGCCGGTGCGGCGGCCGACCTTCACCGCCTCGGGGATGCCCTGCAGCACCTTCTCCGCGGTGGCGGCGATGCGGCTCGATTCGTCGAGCGAGATGCCCGGTTCGAGCACCAAGGGGATGACGAGCGCGCCCTCGTTGAACTTCGGCAGGAAGGAGCGCGGCAGCGACGGCACCACGCTGGCGGCGACGAACACCGCGATGCTGATGGTGGTGATGACCGGCGCGGGATGGCGCAGCACCCATCCGAGCAGGCGCGTATTGGTCGCCTTGAGCCGCCGCACCAGCCCGCTGTCATGCTCCTCGATGCCCTTGGTGTTGGGCAGGAGATAGGAGCACAGCACCGGCGTCAGCGTGATCGAGACGATGAGGCTCGCCAGGATCGACACGATGTAGGCGATGCCGAGCGGCGGGAACAGCCGCCCCTCGATGCCGGGCAGCGCGAAGAGCGGCACGAAGACCAGCACGATGATGGCGGTCGAATAGACGATGGAGGAGCGCACCTCCTGCGAGGCGGTCGCGATGACCTCCAGCGAGGGCAGCGGCACCGCCCGCTGGGCGTTCTCGCGCAGGCGGCGGAAGATGTTCTCCACGTCCACCACCGCGTCGTCGACCAATTCGCCGATGGCGATGGCCAGGCCGCCCAGCGTCATGGTGTTGATGGTCATGCCCATCCAGCGCAGCACGACGAAGGTCGTCAGCACCGAGACCGGGATCGCCACCAGCGAGATGGTGGTGGTGCGCACGTTGAACAGGAACAGGAACAGGATGACCGCCACCGCCAGGATGGCCTCGGTCAGCACCTGTTCGAGATTGTTGACCGCCGCGTGGATGAAGTCGGACTGGCGGAACAGGAACTCGTTCACCACCGTGCCCGGCGGCATGGAGCGCTGCAGCTCCGCCAGCACCCGCTCGACCTCGGCGGTCAATTTGACCGTGTCGGCCTGCGGCTGCTTCTGCACCGAGATCACCACCGCTTCCTCGCCCATGAAGCCGGCCGAGCCGCGCCGCTGCTTGGGCTGGAAGGAGACCTCGGCGAACTGGCGCAGCAGCACCGGCTGGCCGAGGCGGTGATCGACGACGACGTTGCGCAGGTCTTCGAGATTCTGCGTGCGCGAGACGTTGCGGATCAGGAATTCCTGGTCGCTCTGGTTGACCACGCCGCCGCCGGCATTGGAGCCGAACGCCTGCAGCGCGGTGCGCAGCTCGTCGACCGTGACGCCGAGCTGGCTCATGCGCAGCATGTCCAGCGTCACGCGGTATTCCTTGACGAGGCCGCCGATCGGCACGACGCGGCCCACGCCCGGGATGGATCGCAGCCGCATGCCCACCGTCCAGTCGGCGAGTTCGCGCAGCTCCATGGGCGAGAGCACGGTGCTGGAAACCGCCACCAGCGCGATCTCGCCCATATAGGAGGAGATCGGCGCCATGATCGGGCGCACGCCCGCCGGCAGTTCGGCCTGCACGGTCTGCAGGCGCTCGGCGACGATCTGCCGGTCGATGTAGATGTTGCCGTCCCAGCCGAACTCGACGAAGACGATGGACAGACCGTTAGTGGAGGAGGAACGCACGCGGGTGACGCCCGCCGCGCCCGCCATCGCCGCCTCGATGCGGGCGGAGATCTGCAGCTCGATCTCCTCCGGCGCCAAGCCCGGCGCCTCGGTGAGGATGGTCACCAGCCCCTTGTTGAGCTCCGGCAGCACGTCGACCCGCAGCTCGCTCAGCGAGACGCCGCCATAGATCATGCCGACGGCGAAGACCATCAGCACCAGCAGCCGGGCCTTGAGGCTGATATTGACCAGGAAAGCGAACATCGTCCCGTCCCGCTTTCCTATTCGCCGGCTGCCGGCGCGCCAGCGGGCCCGTGATGATGGGACCCGTGGTGATGGTGAGGCTCAGGCAGCGCCGGCGCCTCGTCCGTCTCCCGCGCCGACAGCACGATGGCCGTGCCGAGCGCCACGGTGACGAGGGCGCAGACGATGGCCGCGCCGGTGGAAATGTCGAGCACCGCCGAGCCGATGAGCCCGATCAGATAGCCCGCCGTCCCGATGTTGAAGGCGATCATCAGCCGCCAGCGCCGCGGCGCGTACATGGTCGCCAGCGCCGGCACGATAAGCGAGGCGAAGACGAGCAGCACGCCGACGATCTGTACCGAGGCGGTGATCATCACGGCGAAGACGCCGTAGAACAGGATGCGCTCCTTGGCGAGGTCGCGCAGATACCACAGCGCCAGCGCCACGCCGGAAAGCACGCCGAGCACGATGAGCTGCGTGCGCGACACCCAGAGTATCTGCCCGACCAGCAGCTCCTTGAGATATTCCGAGCCGTTCGGGCTGTAGGACAGCAGCACGATCTGCAGCGCCGCGGCGACGATGTAGAGCACGCCGATCAGCGCCTCCTGGATCGCCGGGAAGCGCTTGTCCGTCCAGGTGAGCAGCAGCGAGCAGCCCACGGCGGCGCCGACCGCGCTGAGCTGAACGGACCAGCCGCTGGTCGCGCCGAGCACCATGTTGCCGAACACGACGCCGAGCGCAGCCACCTGCGCCAGCGCGATGTCGATGAAGATGATGCCTCGGCTGAGCACGATCGCACCGAGCGGCACATGCGTGGCGAGGATGAGCAGCCCCGCCACCAAAGCGGGGCCGAGGATATCGAGACTAAGTGCGTTCACGGCCAGCCAGTCCGTCCAGCAGGCGCTGGACCGAGTCCTTGTAGAAGGTGATGAGGTCGGTCGCTTCCGGCGTGCCGCCCACGGTGAACGGGATCTTCACCAGCGGGATCTTGGCGTTCTGCGCCACGTAGCGCGACGGCGCCGGATCCTCGTAGGCGGCATAGATGATGAAGCGCATCTTCTGCTTCGGCACGTCGGCGATGATCTTCGCCAGACGGTCCGGACCCGGCGCGACGTTGGGCTCGGGCTCGACGATCGCCGCGGTGCGGATACCCAGCCAGTTGAACAGATAGGTCGAGTGGTCGTGCTGGACGGCGATATTGATGCCCTTCAGCGGCGCCGCCTTGGCCAGCAGTTCCTTGGTGACGGCGGTGAGCTGGCTGTTGAACGCCTTGGTCCGCTCCGCGTAGACGTCCTTGCCTTCCGGATCGAGCTGGATCAGCCACTTGGCGAGCTGGCCGGCGATCAGGCGCACATTGTTCGGATCGCCCTGGACATGAGGATGGACCTCTTCCTCCTCGGCCTCCCCGCCCACTTCCTTCTCGCCTGGATTATGCTCCTCGATCACCTTGGCGTACTCGCCGGCCATGAAGTGGCCGGGCTTGCCCTTGGCGACCTTGGGGTTGTTGGCGCGCTCCATCAGTGTGGGCAGCCACTCCTCCTCCAGCCCGATGCCGGTGCACAGCAGCAGGTCCGCCTCGGCCAGCGCGGCGATGAGGCCGGGCGTGGGCTTCAGATTGTCGGGGTTCTCGTGCGCGCTGGTGGCGAGCGTGATCGTGCCGATTCGGTCGCCGCCGATCGTCTTCACCAGCGACGCCCATTCGGGCACGCAGGCGAACACCTTCAGCGGCGCTGCCATGGCGGACGTCGCGGCAGCAGATAGCAGCAGCGCCACCCCGGCCAGAGCCGCAGTGAATGCCCTCTTCATCTATACCCCCCAATGGAAGCGTCGCGACCCGCCGCAACGCCGCACCTTCCGGCGCTCTTGCCCTTTACCGCCTTCGTACGGAGCCCGCGCCCAGAAGTACCGTAACACCGCAATTTCAGCTGAGCGCTGTGTCTTCGGTACTACAATAGTTGCCAATGCCGATGACAAAACAATTTATCGAGAAATTCGCGGCAGAAGCAAAGGAAAAGCTTGAAATGAGCCGCCCCTGCCCTATCGCACTGGCGGCACCTTCCGCAGCAGCGCGCCTTCCGCCCTTCCGGCATGGGCGAATAGTTCGAAATTCGTTGTTTCTGCTTCCTCTCGGCGAGGCCGGGCGGCTGGCATTTTCGTCGGCTACGCAAACGGAAAGCGGGCTTCGTGCCTTGCGCCCGGCCGGGGACGCTGGCGCTATGACACGATCCGTGTCGTGCTGTCGTCAGCGGCCGCAAGCAGGCTGCGGACCTGAACGAAACGCCGGACGAGGACAGGGGTCGGGTCGTGAGTGAAGCTCTATTCGTCGTCAATGCCGGCAGCTCCAGCATCAAGTTCAAGCTCTACCGGGTCGCCGGCACCGATGCCGCGCCGATGGTGAGCGGGGCGCTGGACGGCATCGGGACGCGCCCCCGCCTGCAGGCGAAGGACGAGACCGGCGCCGTGGTGATCGACCGCAGCTTCACGGCGGAAGAGATCGCCAAGCCGGCCGATGCCCAGCACGCCATCAGCGATTTCGTCGCGCCGCTGCTCACCGAGCACGACCTGATCGGCGTCGGCCACCGCGTGGTGCATGGCGGGCCGCATTACGACCACCCGGTGCTGGTCGACGACGAGGTGCTGAAGACGCTGGAGGGCTTCATCCCGCTCGCGCCGCTGCACCAGCTCACCAATCTCGACCCGATTCGCGTCATCCGCGAGCGCCGGCCGGACCTGCCGCAGGTCGCCTGCTTCGACACCGCCTTCCACCGCGGCCATCCGGAAGTGTGCGACCGCTTCGCCCTGCCGCGCGAGCTCTATGACGACGGCGTGCGCCGCTATGGCTTTCACGGGCTGTCCTACGAATATGTCTCCGGCGCGCTGCGCGAGCTGGCGCCGGAACTGGCGCATGGGCGGCTGGTGATCTGCCACCTCGGCTCGGGCGCCTCGGCCTGCGGCCTCATCGACGGCAGGAGCCAGGACGCCACCATGGGCTTCACCGCGCTCGACGGTCTGCCCATGGGCACGCGCTGCGGTGCGCTCGATCCCGGCGTGGTTCTGCACCTGATCGAGCAGAAGGGCATGAGCGCGGCCGAGGTCGGGCACATGCTCTATCACGACAGCGGCCTGCGCGGCCTGTCGGGCCTCAGCAACGACATGCGGGAATTGCTGGCGAGCGATGACCCCGCCGCCGCCATGGCGGTCGACTATTTCTGCCTGCACGTCGCCCAGGCGGTGGCGCGGCTGGCGGTGACGCTGGGCGGGCTCGACGCGCTCGTCTTCACCGCCGGCATCGGCGAGCGCTCGCCGGAGGTGCGCGCCCGCGTCTGCGCCCGGCTCGGCCTGCTCGGCATTTCGCTCGATGAGGTCGCCAACGCCGCCAACGAGACGTGGATCGACGCCGACGGCCCGGGGCCAAGCGTGCTGGTCATCCCGACCGACGAGGAACGGATGATCGCCCTCGCCACGCTGCGACTGCTGCGGGCGACTGCCTGATCGCCGTTCAGCGGCGGGCGGCGGGCTTCGCGCTATTCAGCGCCACGGCGGCGCGGATGAGCGCCTTGAACGCCTCCTCGTCGATCGCCTCGCCCTCGCTTATGTCGATGGCGCGGCGCACATTGCCTTCGAGGCTGGAATTGAACAGGCCGGTGGGGTCGTCCAGCGCGGCGCCCTTGGCGAAGGTCAGCTTCACCGCGCTCTTATAGGCCTCGCCGGTGCAGAGGATGCCGGCATGCGACCACACCGGCACGCGCCATTTCCATTCTTCGGCCACCTCGGGATCGGCTTCCCGGATCAGCGCGCGCATCTTGGCGAGCGCCGCGCCGCGCCAGCCGCCGAGTTCGGCGATCCGTTCGTCGATCAGCTGGGAGGCCGGCTTGTCTCGCTGCGGCTCGCTCTTGTCCAAGACGCGTCTCCTACGGGACCCAGCCGGGAATACCGGAGGCCTGCCTGACCCAGCGCGCGACGAGTTCCTCGTCGAGCGCCTCACCCTCATTGATGTGGAAGTAGCGCGTGTTCGCGTCCTTCGACGTGACCGGCGGCACCGGGTCCAGCGCCGCGCCGCGGAAGAACGCCAGCTTGATGTAGCGGTTGAAGCAGTGGATGCCGAGGAACCAGCCCTGCCCTTCCATGCCGTAGAGCGGCGAATTCCATTTCACCGCCTTGCGCACGCCGGGTACGGTGCGCTCGATCAGCGCGTCGAGGCGCCGGCCGACCTCGCTCTTCCAGCCCGGCATGGCGGCGATATAGGCCTGCACCGGCGCGTCGCCGTCGCCCTTGGCGATCTGCGGGTTGCCGCCCGAAAGCAGCTTCGGCGCGGCGGGCGCGTCCTTCTCGGCGGGCTTCTTCGACGTCTTCCTGGCGGAGGGGGTTTCCTTCATCGGGCCATCCTTCTTCAGGCGGTCGGGATCGGTCTATCGCTCCAGCAGGGCCACCAGCCGCGCCGCCGCCTCGAAATCGCGGAAGCGGGCCGCCCGGCGCGCCAGCGCCTCGGCGTCGGTGCCCCACAGCTCTTCCTGGATTTCCTCGTCGGCATGGGCGGCGCGCCAGGCTTCCTGCGCCGTGATCCGCCCGCGCGCCACGGCGAGCGCGATCACCGCCGAGCCGCTCAGCGTGGTCATCAGGTTGAGCGCCGCGAGGCGCAGCGGCTCGTCGGGCAGCGCGCCGGCGATCGCCTCCAGCGTGCGCTCGGGCTGGTCGACGAAGCGCACGCCCTCGCTCAGCACGAAGACGGCGCCGAACTCCTCGCGCGCCCAGTCGAGCAGCGGGTCCCACAGCGCGCCCTGCAGCGCCACCAGCTTCTCCGGGCTGTCGGCGCGGTAGCAGAGCAGGTCGCTGCCGGCATAGCGGGCGATCTCGCCGGCGACCTCCTCCATCGCGCTCGCGACGCCGTCGAGGGCGGAATTGGCGAGCCGCGTCATCGGCATACTCATCGGGTCGATGAGTTCACCCTGCGCCTGCCATTCCGCCGCCAGCGCCTGCGCCAGCGCCTCGCCCGGCACGGCGATGAGGTTTCGTCCGGGTGTGCGCACCGGCCGCCCGTCCAGCTCGATGCGGAACAGCCCCTCCCCGACCGGCGCGACGGTGGCGGCCTTGTAGAAGCGCTTGGGCAGCTTGCGCTCGCCCATGCCGGGAGGCAGGCCGGGCGCCAGCGGGATGTCCTTGCCGCGGTCCTGATCGCTCACGGCACCGCCTCCCACACCTCGTCGATGGCGCGCATCAATTCGTCGGCGTCGGAGACCAGCCGCTCGGCGCCGGACTGCCGCAGCAATTCGGTCGTGTGATAGCCCCAGGTGACGCCGATGGCGCGGGCGCCGGCGGCGCGGGCCATGACCATGTCGAAACTGGTGTCGCCGATCAGCACCGTGTCCTCCGGCTCGGCCCCGGTCGCCGCCATCGCCTGCAGCACCATGGCCGGGTGCGGCTTGGAGGGCGCGTCGTCGGCGGTCTGGATGGTGGAGAAGAACCCATCGAGGCCATGATGGCCGAGCACCATGGCGACGCCGCGCTGCGACTTGCCGGTGGCAATGCCAAGCACCACGTCGTCGCGGGCGGCGAGCTTGTCGATCACCCCGCGCACGCCGGGAAAAAGCGGCTCGAAGAAGTCCTGCTCGGCGCGCAGCTCGCGGAACGCCTCGCGGTAGAGCTCGGCCAGCCGCTCGGCGGGAAAGCGCGGATCGTCCTCGCCGAGCCGGCGCATCGCCTCCACCAGCGACAGGCCGACAATGCCGAGCACCGCCTCGCGCGGCGGCAGGACGAGGTCGGCGCGGGCAAAGGCGCGGGTCATGGCGGCGACGATGACATGCTGGCTGTCCACCAGCGTTCCATCGCAATCGAAGAGGACAAGCTTCACGGCAACGCATCCGGCTGGGCAGGAAAGGCTGGCCGTCTTCTATCC
Organism: Ancylobacter novellus DSM 506; assembly: GCF_000092925.1. Lineage (NCBI taxonomy): Bacteria > Pseudomonadati > Pseudomonadota > Alphaproteobacteria > Hyphomicrobiales > Xanthobacteraceae > Ancylobacter > Ancylobacter novellus. Next base: position 2,309,068 of record NC_014217.1, read on the forward strand.
CCGCCGGCGGCGCGCGCCAATGGCACCGCCCCTCACAAAAGCATCGCGCCGGCACCGAGTGTTCCCCGATACCGGCGCGATGTCATTCCATGTCAGCCCAGCGAGCGGACCCAAGGGGGTCCGCTGGGCGTCAGTCGCGGGCCTTGCCGGCGTAGCCGTCGAGCAGCCGCGCGACGGAATCGCGGTAGAGGCCGAACAGGTCGTTCGCCTCCGGCGTGCCGCCGACAGTGAAGGGCAGCTTCACCAGGGAGATCTTGGCTTTCTCGCCGATGTAGCGCGAGGGCGCCGGGTCCTCATAGGCGGAATAGGTGATGAAGCGGACCTTCTGCTTGGGCACCAGCTCGATGATCTCGGCCAGATGCGCCGGGCCCGGCGCCACGCCCGGCTCGGGCTCGAGGGTGGCGGCGGTGCGCACGCCGAGCCAGTTGAGCAGGTAGATCGCGTTGCCGTGCTGCACGACGACGTTGGCGCCCTTCAGCGGCGCCGCCTTGGCCTTGAGCTCCTTGGTCAGGGCGGTGAGCTCGCCGATGAACGCCTTGGTGCGCTCGGTGTAGCCATCCTTGCCTTCCGGATCGAGCTGGATCAGCCGCTTGGCGAGCTGGCCGGCGACGAGGCGCACATTGTTCGGGTCACCCTGGATGTGCGGGTTGCCACCCTCGTGCTGGTGGCCGCCGCCCTCAGCCGCCTTCTCCCCGGGGCCCCCGTGGCCGTGCTCGTCCTCTTCGTCTTCGAGCAGCTTCACATATTCGCTGGCCATGAAGTAGCCGGGCTTGCCCTTGACCACCTTGGCGTTGCCGGCGCGCTCCAGCATTGCCGGCAGCCAGCCCTCCTCGAGTCCCGCGCCGGTGCAGACGATGAGGTCCGCTTTGCTCAGCGAGGCGATGAGGCCGGGCGTCGGCTTCATGCTCTCCGGATTGTCGAGCGCCGAAGTGGCGAGCGTGACGTTGGCGAGCCGGTCGCCGCCGATCGCCTTCGCCAGCGACGCCCATTCGGGCACGCAGGCGAAAACCTCCAGCGGCGCGGCCTTGGCCGTGGTCGCGGCGGCGGAAAGCAGCAGCGCCGCACCCGCCAGAGCCGCCGTGAATGTCCGCGATGCCTTCATAAGTCCGTCCCCCTGCAAGGCATCACGTCCCACCGCGATACCGCGCCGTCATCGGCGCACCAAGCTAGACCGCGGCGCGCTGCGATGCAGCACGGCGGTTTCCCGCAACGGAGAATACCGGGATCAGGCGTTTGTCAAAATGAAATATCGAGAACAACGGCTGGCCGGAGCGCGAAAAATCTTCACTGCAACGTTATCGGCCGGATGGCTGCGAGTTTTGCCGAAGGAGATGCGCCCCGCTCTCCTGCGGAACACCGGATAGTTCAAGATTCGTTCTATCGACATGCAGGCAATACGCCTCGACGGAGGGTGCCTCGTCCATGTCGGGGAAAACGGGACCAACCGGCCTCTCAGGCCATGGTGGGCGGTGACGGGCTCGAACCGCCGACCCTCTCGGTGTAAACGAGATGCTCTACCAACTGAGCTAACCGCCCGCGCAGCCTTACCCGCGCAGCCTCGCCGGTGGCAAAAGCCATCCGGGGCCGGACGTACCGCCGGCCGCGTCCTGCGCCGGCCGTCATTAAGCATCAGTGAAGCGATGCGACAAGCCCGAGGCGCGATAAGGGCGGGGCGAAGCGCCATCTCTCGGGCGGCACCCGGCACTTCGGCCGGGGCTGCGTCCGCCGACCGGAGGCCGGCGGACAGGAACCGCTTGCGCCCGCGCCACGTCCCGTCCTGCGGGGGGCGCGAACGTCCAGCGAGAAGGATCAGCCGTTGACGGTTTCCTTCAGGCCCTTGCCGGGCGTGAACTTCGGCGCCTTGGAAGCCTCGATCTTGACCGGCTTGCCGGTGCGCGGGTTGCGGCCCTCGCGCGCGGCGCGGGTGACGACGGAGAAGCTGCCGAAGCCGATCAGCTTCACTTCCTCGCCGGCCTTCAGCGAAGCGGCAATGGCGTCAAAGGTGGCGTCGACCGCAGCCGCGGCAGCGGCCTTCGTCAGCTTCGCCTGCTCGGCAACAGCGGCGACGAGTTCGTTTTTCGTGGTCATGTGACCGATCCTTCCCTTGATTGCACAAGAATCGCCGGCTGCATGCTCCGACGACGGGCGGGCACCCTTTCTCCAAATCGCGACGATTGCAAGCTCCCCAGCCCAGAAACCCGCACAAATACACGACTTCCGTATAGTTGATGGTATTTAGGAACCGTAAAATCGCCGAAAAAGTACCGCCTGCAATTTAGGCGACCACGACCCATCCGCCCGAGCGCGCAAAGCCGCCGCCGGACGGGCATGAAAAAAGCGGCGGCGCCCTTGTGGGACGCCGCCGCTCCTTGACTTCGCAACCGGCCCGAAGGCCGGCATTTTCAGTGCGCGGCGACGCCGCTGGAATCCTCGCGGGCGATCGCCGGATCGATCTCGGCGGCCGGCGGGAGCACCTTCTCCTCCCACACGATCGGCTCGGGCTGGCGCGTCAGGGCGTGGTGCAACACCTCGTCCATGCGCGACACCGGCACGATCTCCAGCGCGTTCTTCACGTTGTCCGGGATCTCGGCCAGATCCTTGGCGTTCTCCTCGGGGATCAGCACCTTCTTGATGCCGGCCCGCAGGGCCGCCAGGAGCTTCTCCTTGAGGCCGCCGATCGGCAGCACCCGGCCGCGCAGCGTGACCTCGCCGGTCATGGCGACGTCGCGGCGGATCGGGATGCCGGTCAGCACCGAGGTCAGCACGGTCGCCATGGCGACGCCGGCCGACGGACCGTCCTTCGGGGTCGCCCCCTCGGGAACGTGGACGTGGATGTCGCGCCGGTCGAACAGCGGCGGCTCGATACCGAAATCGAGCGCGCGCGAGCGGACATAGGAGGCCGCCGCCGAGATCGATTCCTTCATCACGTCGCGCAGGTTGCCGGTGACCGTCATCCTGCCCTTGCCGGGCATCATGACGCCTTCGATCGTCAGGATCTCGCCGCCGACCTCGGTCCAGGCGAGGCCGGTGACGACGCCGACCTGGTCCTCGGACTCGGCCTCGCCGTAGCGGAACTTCGGCGCGCCGAGATAGTCCTCCAGCTGCTTGACCGTGATCTTGACCGTCTTCTTCTTGGTCAGCATCAGGTCCTTCACCGCCTTGCGGGCGAGGTTGGAGATCTCGCGCTCGAGGTTGCGCACGCCGGCTTCCCGCGTGTAGCGGCGAACCAGGGTGAGCAGCGCCTCGTTGTCGATCGACCATTCCTTCGCATCCAGGCCGTGCTTGGCCAGGGTCGAAGGGATGAGGTGGCGACGGGCGATCTCGACCTTCTCGTCCTCGGTGTAGCCGGCGATGCGGATCACCTCCATGCGGTCCAGAAGGGCCGGCGGGATGTTCAGCGTGTTCGCCGTGGTCACGAACATCACGCTCGACAGGTCGTAGTCGACCTCGAGGTAATGGTCGTTGAAGGTGTGGTTCTGCTCGGGGTCGAGGACCTCAAGCAGGGCCGAGGACGGGTCGCCGCGGAAGTCCGCGCCCATCTTGTCGATCTCGTCGAGCAGGAAGAGCGGGTTGGACTTCTTGGCCTTGCGCATCGACTGGATGATCTTGCCGGGCATCGAGCCGATATAGGTCCGACGGTGGCCGCGGATCTCCGCCTCGTCGCGCACGCCGCCGAGGGCGACGCGCACATATTCGCGGCCCGTCGCCTTGGCGATGGACTTGGCGAGCGAGGTCTTGCCGACGCCGGGCGGACCGACAAGGCACAGGATCGGGCCCGTCAGCTTGTTCTGACGGCTCTGCACGGCGAGATACTCGACGATGCGGTCCTTGACCTTGTCGAGACCGAAATGGTCGGTGTCGAGCACGTTCTGCGCGTAAGGCAGATCCTTCTTGACCTTGGAGCGGTTGCTCCACGGGATCGACAGCAGCCAGTCGAGATAGTTGCGCACCACGGTGGCCTCGGCCGACATGGGCGACATCTGGCGGAGCTTCTTCAGCTCGTGCGTCGCCTTCTCGCGGGCTTCCTTGGTGAGCTTGACGGTCTTGATGCGCTCTTCCAGCTCGGCCAGCTCGTCACGGCCGTCCTCGCCGTCGCCCAGCTCCTTCTGGATCGCCTTCATCTGCTCGTTCAGGTAGTACTCGCGCTGGGTCTTCTCCATCTGGCGCTTGACGCGCGTGCGGATGCGCTTCTCGACCTGCAGGACCGAGATCTCGCTCTCCATCAGGGAGAGCACCTTCTCGAGGCGCGTGGTGACCTTGAGGATCTCCAGCACCGCCTGCTTCTCGGGAATCTTGACCGCCAGATGCGAGGCGACCGTGTCCGCCAGCTTCGAGTGGTCCTCGATCTGGGTGACGACGCCGACGACCTCGGGCGAGACCTTCTTGTTCAGCTTCACATAGGAATCGAACTCGGCCAGCACCGAGCGCCCAAGCGCCTCGGCCTCGACCTTGGAACCCAGATCCTCCTCGAGCGCCACCGCTTCCGCCTCGTAGAGGTCGGTACGGTCGGTGTAGTGGCTCACCTTGGCGCGCGAAATGCCCTCGACCAGCACCTTCACCGTGCCGTCCGGCAGCTTGAGCAGCTGCAGCACGGAGGCGAGCGTGCCGATCTTGTAGATCGAGCTGGTGGACGGGTCGTCGTCGGAGGCGTTCTCCTGCGTCGCGAGCAGGATGAAGGTGTCGTTCCGCATCACCTCTTCGAGCGCGCGGATGGATTTCTCGCGGCCGACGAACAGGGGCACGATCATGTGCGGGAAGACGACGATGTCGCGCAGCGGAAGAACAGGGAAGGTCTGCGAGACGCCGGGCGTGAGCGCGGTGCGAGGCTTGGGGCTCGTCATGGCTCTTTCCTTTCTGTTGACGGCCGGCCCCGTTCCCCGGACGCATAACGCGCCACGAGGCGGAACCGTGCCGCAATGCGGCCGGAACGCGAACGTTGATCTCTGTGCGGGAGCTGCTGGCTAGGGCGCGCGAGGCACGTAGATGCGGTCGAGGACCGGTGGTTGGAATTCAGATGGATACGGCCCCTCCCCCCGTCAAGGGAGCTCCCCGTATCGGTGGCCGGGCGCATTCGCCCGGCCATGTCCGTCGTCCGTTCCTCAGGCACTCGCGCCCGCATCGCCGGCCGCCCGATCCGCATAGATGTAGAGCGGACGTGCGTTCTGCTCGACGACCTCCTTGCTAATGACGACCTCCTCGACCCCTTCCAGGCCGGGCAGATCGAACATCGTGTCGAGCAGGATGCCTTCCATGATCGAGCGCAGGCCGCGCGCGCCGGTCTTGCGCTCGATGGCCTTGCGGGCGATGGCGCCCAGCGCCTCCTCATGGATGGTGAGCTCGACATTCTCCATCTCGAACAGCCGCTGGTACTGCTTGACCAGCGCGTTCTTCGGCTCGGCGAGGATCTTCTTCAGCGCCTCCTCGTCCAGATCGCCCAGCGTAGCGATCACCGGCAGGCGGCCGATGAATTCCGGGATCAGCCCGTACTTCAGCAGATCCTCCGGCTCGACCTCGCGGAACACCTCGCCCGGCTTGCGGTCTTCGGGCGCGGCGACGACCGCGCTGAAGCCGATCGACGTGCCCTTGCCGCGCGAGGAGATGATCTTGTCGAGGCCGGCGAAGGCGCCGCCGCAGATGAACAGGATGTTGCTGGTGTCCACCTGCAGGAATTCCTGCTGGGGATGCTTGCGCCCGCCCTGCGGCGGCACGGAGGCGACCGTGCCTTCCATGATCTTCAGAAGCGCCTGCTGCACGCCTTCGCCCGACACGTCGCGGGTGATGGACGGGTTGTCGGACTTGCGGCTGATCTTGTCGATCTCGTCGATGTAGACGATGCCGCGCTGCGCCCGCTCGACATTGTAGTCGGCCGACTGCAGCAGCTTGAGGATGATGTTCTCCACGTCCTCGCCGACATAGCCGGCCTCGGTGAGCGTGGTCGCGTCCGCCATGGTGAACGGCACGTCGAGGATGCGGGCGAGCGTCTGCGCGAGCAGCGTCTTGCCCGAGCCCGTCGGCCCGATCAGCAGGATGTTGGACTTGGCCAGCTCGACGTCGCCGGCATGCTTCGTCGCGTGGTTCAGGCGCTTGTAGTGATTGTGCACCGCCACCGAGAGGACGCGCTTGGCATGGAACTGGCCGATCACGTAGTCGTCCAGGACCTTGCAGATTTCCTTCGGGGTCGGGATGCCGTCGCGCGACTTCACCAGCGAGGACTTGTTCTCCTCGCGGATGATGTCCATGCACAGCTCGACGCATTCATCGCAGATGAACACGGTAGGTCCCGCAATCAGCTTGCGGACCTCGTGCTGGCTCTTGCCGCAGAACGAGCAATAAAGAGTGTTCTTGCTGTCGCCGCCGCCAACCTTGCTCATGCGTCTCTCCGTCCGCTCGACGGCCCGGACACCCGGGACCGCCCCAGTCTCGCAGGCCGCCGCGGGCCTCCAAGGGGGGAGAAACGCGACGGCTCGAAATGGCCGTCAAAAGGAAGCGACTTAAGGGTCCGATCGTCTGCTCCAGCCAAGCACGCTAGAAGCGACACGATCAAGCGGGCATTCGTGCCATCCCCGACTTAGCGCGGACCGGCGTCTGCCGCGTTGTCCCCCGTCACACCTCCCGGCGACACTTCATGCTGTTGTCATGCAAGCGCGATACCGCGATGCACGCAAGAGCGCGCTGCAAAAGAACGCGCCCTCGCCCCTCAATATAGGAAGCCGGCGTGGCTTCGGAAACACGGCGCCGGAGCCCGTCAGGGCTTGGCCGGGGCTTCGTCCGGGCGCTTGTCGATCACATTATCGATAAGACCGAAGGACTTGGCGTTGTCCGAGGTCATGAAATTGTCGCGCTCCAGCGCGTCCTCGACCGCCTTCAGGTCCTGCCCGGTGTGCTTCACATAGATCTCGTTGAGCCGCTTCTTGAGGCTCAGGATCTCCTGCGCGTGCAGCATGATGTCGGTCACCTGGCCCTGGAAGCCGCCCGAAGGCTGGTGCACCATGATTCGCGCGTTCGGCAGCGCAAAACGCATGCCCTTCTCGCCGGCGGTCAGCAGCAGCGAACCCATGGAGGCCGCCTGGCCGATGCACAGCGTCGACACGGCCGGCTTGATGAACTGCATCGTGTCGTAGATGGCGAGCCCCGACGTCACCACCCCGCCCGGCGAGTTGATGTACATCGAGATTTCCTTCTTCGGGTTCTCCGCCTCGAGGAACAGCAGCTGCGCGACCATCAGGGTCGCCATGTTGTCCTCGACCGGGCCGGTCAGGAAAATGATGCGCTCCTTCAGGAGGCGCGAATAAATGTCGTAGGAACGCTCGCCCCGGTTGGTCTGCTCGACCACCATCGGGACCAGGTAATTCATATAAGTATCTATCGGGTCACGCATATTCCGATCCTCGGCGATCCGACGCAATGCGCCGCCCGCAAATCAACCCCGCCCCACAATAATGGGAAAGCGTGTCCCTGCCAGTCTGCCGGGCCATTAAGCCGCGGCGGACGGGCCACGCCCGGCGCGGCCCGTCATGAGAGTGGCCTCAGGCGGCCAATAATCAGGCAGCCTTGTCGGCCTCGTCCTCGGCGTAGAGCTCCTCGCGGGTGACGGGAACTTCCTTCACCTTGGCGAGCTCGAGCAGGAAGTCGACGACCTTCTCCTCGAAGATCGGCGCACGGAGGCTCGCGAGCGCCTGGGCATTGTTGCGGTAGAATTCCCAGACCTGCTGCTCCTGCCCCGGGAACTGGCGGGCACGCTCGACGACGGCGCGGGTCACCTCGTCGTCGCTGACCTGGATGTTGTTCTTCTCACCGATTTCCGCAAGCACCAGGCCGAGACGCACGCGACGCTGCGCGATCTTCTCGTAGTCGGCGCGGGCGGCTTCCTCGGTGGTGTCCTCGTCGGCGAAGGTGCGGTTCTGCGCCTGCATCTCCGAGGTCACCGAATCCCAGATGCCCTGGAATTCCTGCTCGGCCAGCGTCGGCGGCACCTCGAACTGGTGCAGGCCGTCCAAAGCGTCGAGCAGGCGGCGCTTCACCTTGTTGCGGCTCTGGGCATTGTGCTCCTGGGCGATGCGGCTCTTCACCTGCTCCTTAAGCGCCTCGAGGCTGTCCATGCCCAGCGTCTTGGCGAACTCGTCGTCGAGGTTGAGCTCGCCCGGCGCCTCGATGGTCTTGGCGGTCACCTCGAAGGAGGCGGCCTTGCCGGCGAGATTGGCGGCCTGGTAGGCCTCCGGGAAGGTCACGTTGACCGTGCGGGTCTCGTCCGCCTTGATGCCGACGAGCTGCTCCTCGAAGCCGGGGATGAAGCTGTTGGAGCCGAGCACGACCGGGATGTCCTCGCCCGAGCCGCCCTCGAATTTCTCGCCGTCGATCGAGCCGACGAAGGAGACGGTGACGCGGTCGCCGTTCTCGGCGGCGCCTTCCTTGGCGGTGAAGGGACGGTTGGCCTCGGCGATGCGCTTGACGGTGTCCTCGACTTCCTCGTCGCCGACCGCCAGCACCGGCTTCTCCAGGGAGATCGCCTTGAAGTCGCCGAGCTCGATCTTCGGCAGCACTTCGATGTTGACGGTGTAGGACAGGTCGGCCTTGCCCTCGATCACCTCGTTCACCGCCGCCTCGTCCTGCGGCAGCTCGACCTTGGGCTGCATGGCGAGCTTGAAGCCGCCATCCTCGACGATCTTGGTGTTGGCCTCGTTCACGGCCTGGTCGATCACCTCGGCCAGCACGGACTTGCCATACATGCGCTTGAGGTGCGCGACCGGCACCTTGCCGGGGCGGAAGCCGTTGAGCCGGACCTTGTCCTTCAGCTCGTTGAGCCGGACCTGCGCCTTGGCGTCGAGTTCGGCGGCCGGCAGCACCACGCGATATTCGCGCTTCAGACCTTCGGCGAGGAGTTCGGTGACCTGCATGTTCAATCGGCCTTCGTCTCTGATCCCGCTTGCGCGGCGTTCTCGAATTTCGGTGCGCGGACCACGGCTCGACGCCGCAGCCTCGCTCGGGGCAAATCGGTCGGAAGCGGCGCCGGTGAACGGGAGAGCTGGTGCGGGCGGAGGGACTCGAACCCCCACGACTCTCGCCACTGGAACCTAAATCCAGCGCGTCTACCAGTTCCGCCACGCCCGCGGATGCATTCATCGCCCCGCCAAGGGCGCACAAACGCGTACCCGAGAAGGCGCCGCCAGCCGGGTGCGGGCTTATAGCACGGCGCTGCCGCAGCGCCAGCGCAAAATGCACCCCTCGCCGAGCCGTGCCGCGCACAGCTTTGCGAGCGCCTATACGGGCGCGCCGAGCCTGGCGAACAGGCGCCGATAGACCGGGCGCAGCGCGTCGACGAGATCGTCCGCGACGAGGCCGGGGCCGGCCTCTTGCGCCGCCTCGCCATGCAGCCACACGGCGCCGGCCGCCGCCTCGAAGGCGGGCATGCCCTGGGCCAGCAGCCCGCCGGCTATGCCCGCCAGCACGTCGCCGGCGCCCGCCGTGGCGAGCCAGGGCGGGGCATTGGCGGCGATGGCGGCGCGTCCGTCGGGGGCGGCGATCACCGTGTCCGGCCCCTTGAGCACGATCACCGCGCCGAGGCGAGCGGCCCCTGCCCGCGCGCGCTCCAGCTTGGACGGCGCGCCGAGTATGTCGGGGCAGCCGTCGAACAGCCGGGCGAATTCGCCGTCATGCGGGGTGGCGATGGCGGCGGGCGAGCCCTTGATCAGCCCGGCCAGCGTGTCGACGTCGCCCTTGAAGGAGGTGATGAGGTCGGCGTCGAGCACCAGCCGCCGGTCGGCGCAGGCGACGAGCCGGTCGCGGGCGCCCTGCCCCACGCCGACGCCCGGCCCGATGACGAGCGTGGTCAGCCGCCGGTCGGCCAGCAGCCGGGCGAGGTCGGCCGCATCGTCGACCGGCCGCACCATGATGGCGGAGAGATTCGCCGCGTGGATCGGCAGCGCCGGCGCCGGACAGGCCACCGTCACCAGCCCCGCCCCCGCCCTCAGCGCCGCGCGGGCGGTGAGCCGCGTCGCCCCGGTCGCCTGCGCCGGACCGGAGACGGCGACAAGATGGCCGCGCATATATTTGTGGCCGTCGGTGCGCGGCACCGGGAAGTGGCGCTCCCACAGCGCCGGCACATCCTCGAAGGCGCGGGGCTTTATCTCGTCAAGCACCGCCGGGTTTATGCCGATCTCGGCGACGGTCAGCGCGCCGCCATGCAGCCGGCCCGGCAGCAGCAAATGGCCAGGCTTCGGCCGGAAGAAGGTGACGCTCCAGCGCGCTCTGATCGCCGCGCCACGCACCGCGCCGGTGGCGCCGTCTATGCCGGAGGGCAGGTCCACCGCCAGCACCGGCAGGCCGCTTTCATTGACCCGCTCGACCAATGCACGGGCCTCACCGTCGAGGTCGCGGGCGAGGCCGGCGCCGAACAGCGCGTCGACGACGAGGTCGACGTCTTCGAAGGATGCGCCCGCGGCCGGCTCCACCGGCCCGTCCCAGCGCCCGGCCATGATCGCCGCATCGCCTCGCAGTTTGTCACGCGCGCCGAGCAGGGCGAGGCGCACCCGGTAGCCGGTACCCGCGAGCAGCCGCGCCGCGACGAAGCCGTCGCCGCCATTATTGCCCGGCCCGCACAGCACCAGCACGCGCGAGCCGACGCCCGAAGCCTGCGCGGCGACGCGGGCGACGGCGAGGCCGGCCCGCTCCATCAGCACGGCGCCGGGCACACCGTTGGCGATGGTGAAGGCGTCGGCGCGGCCCATCTCGTCGGGGGTCAGAAGTTCCATTCGCATGCACCCTGGGCGGACCGACGAGCGGCGCCGGCGGCCGCCGCGCAGCTTAGGCGAAAAGCCCGGCGCGAGGCGAGGCTTCGCCGGTAAGCGGGTGAGACGCGGCCAGGACGCAGCAATGCGCGGCATCTGCCTAATTTCCGCGCGCGATGAATCGGCAGTCTTCTGGAATAACAGCCTAATATATGGGCATACTGATTATTAATTAGCCAACTCAACGAAAATATCCGTTGTCGCTCCCGGTTTCCTCCGTGCAATGATCTGATATCCCGCTATTTTGGCAGCGACGGAAGTGCTTGGCATGGGTTCTGCTTCTACGCGACCCGACTCGGCCGGGCGTCGCGGATCGTCGAGTCAGGGAGACGAGATCAGATGAAGAAAATCGAGGCCATCATTAAGCCCTTCAAGCTGGACGAGGTGAAGGAGGCGCTGCAGGAAGTCGGCCTGCAGGGCATCACCGTCACCGAGGCCAAGGGCTTCGGCCGGCAGAAGGGGCATACGGAACTCTACCGCGGCGCCGAGTACGTCGTGGACTTCCTGCCCAAGGTGAAGATCGAGATCGTCGTCAGCGACGAGACGGTGGAAACCGCCATCGACGCGATCCGCCGCGCCGCCCAGACCGGGCGCATCGGCGACGGCAAGATCTTCGTCTCGAACATCGAGGAAGCCATCCGCATCCGTACTGGCGAGTCCGGCGTCGACGCCATCTGACGGCCTGCTTCAGGCGTAATCAGATAGGGTGCCGAGCCATCTGACAGCCGGCAACAAGCGTAGTATGGTTGTGCCCATAGAGCGCGCCGCATCCTGGCCGATGCGGCGCGTCTCGTTGTGCGACCAAACGCTTGGGACCCACCTGCCCTAAAAACCGGCAGTATCGAAAGAGGTACGGACAAGATGACGACGGCCAAGGATGTATTGAAGCTAATCAAGGATAACGACGTAAAATACGTCGACCTCCGCTTCACCGATCCGCGCGGCAAGTGGCAGCACGTGACCTTCGATATCTCGATGGTCGACGAGGACTTCTTCGCCGACGGCCAGGCGTTCGACGGCTCCTCCATCGCCGGCTGGAAGGCGATCAACGAGTCCGACATGCACCTGCAGCCGGACCTCGATTCCGTCTGCATCGATCCGTTCTTCGCCGAGACCACGCTGGTCGTGGTGTGCGACGTCCTGGAGCCGACCACCGGCGAGCCCTACACGCGCGACCCGCGCGGCATGGCCAAGAAGGCCGAGGCCTATCTGAAGTCCACCGGCATCGGCGACACCGTCTATATCGGCCCCGAGGCCGAGTTCTTCATCTTCGACGACGTGCGCTACAAGGCCGACCCCTACAACACCGGCTTCAAGCTCGATTCGATCGAGCTGCCGACCAATGCCGACACCGAATATGAGGGTGGCAACCTCGGTCACCGCGTGCGCACCAAGGGCGGCTACTTCCCGGTCCCGCCGGTCGACAGCGCGCAGGACATGCGCGGCGAGATGCTGGCGGCAATGGCGCGCATGGGCGCCAAGGTCGAGAAGCACCACCACGAAGTGGCTTCCGCCCAGCACGAGCTCGGCCTGAAGTTCAACACGCTGGTGACGATGGCCGACCACCTGCAGATCTACAAGTACTGCATCCACCAGGTCGCCAACGTCTACGGCAAGACCGCGACCTTCATGCCCAAGCCCGTCTTCGGCGACAACGGCTCGGGCATGCATGTGCACCAGTCGATCTGGAAGGGCGGCAAGCCGCTGTTCGCCGGCAACAAATATGCCGACCTCAGCCAGGAATGCCTGTGGTACATCGGCGGCGTCATCAAGCACGCCAAGGCGCTCAACGCCTTCACCAACCCGCTGACCAACTCCTACAAGCGTCTGGTCCCGGGCTATGAGGCGCCGGTGCTGCTCGCCTATTCGGCGCGCAACCGCTCGGCCTCCTGCCGCATCCCCTACACCACCTCGCCGAAGGCCAAGCGCGTCGAGACCCGCTTCCCGGACCCCGGCGCGAACCCCTACCTCGCCTTCGCCGCGCTGCTGATGGCCGGCCTCGACGGCATCCTCAACAAGATCGATCCGGGTCCGGCGATGGACAAGGACCTCTACGATCTGCCGCCGCGCGAGCTGAAGAAGATCCCGACCGTCTGCGGCTCGCTGCGCGAGGCGCTGTCCTCGCTCGACAAGGACCGGGAGTTCCTCAAGAAGGGCGGCGTCTTCGACGACGACTTCATCAACTCCTATATCGAGCTGAAGATGACCGAGGTGATGCGCTTCGAGATGACGCCGCACCCCGTCGAGTACGAGATGTACTACTCGGTTTGAGCCGCTCTTCGGCTGACGAGACGGAAAGGGGCGCCTTCGGGCGCCCCTTTTTCGTTGGGGTCGTGCCGGCCGTCAGGTCCGACTGGAAATTCCACTTCCCTCATCCGCGGGCTTGACCCGCGGACCCAGGAGGACCGGGTGCGCCCGGTCACTGGGTGGCCGGGCCAAGCCCGGCCATGAGGGCGGGAGGGTGGTTATGGCGAGCCGAAGGGATTGCGAGCCAGATACTCACGCCGCCGGCCGGTCCTCGGCCACGATGGCGGCGACCTCGATGCGGTTGCGGCCCTGCGCCTTCGCCTCGTAGAGCGCCGCGTCGGCGCGCGCCATGTTGCGCAGGATCGCCGCCTCGATCTCCTCGCGCGCCGGGCCCTGCGGCGCCGCCCCCAGCGCCAGCCCGATGCTGACCGAGCATTCCAGCGTGCCGGCACCGAGCTTCAGCCGGTTCAGCTCCTGGCGGAAGCTGCCGCGTATGCGCTCGGCGATCTGCCGGGCGGTCTCCGGCCGCACATCCGGCAACAGGGCCGCGAATTCCTCGCCGCCAATCCGCGCCGCGACGTCGCCGGGCCGCAGCTCCAGCAGCAGCACCTCGGCGAACAGCACCAGCACCCGGTCGCCGGCGGCATGGCCGAACTGGTCGTTCACCTGCTTGAAGCGATCGAGGTCGAGGACCATCAGCGCCATAGGCCCGCCCTTGCGGCTGGCCGGCACCGCCTCCTCCATGAAGCCGCGCCGGTTAAACAGCCCCGTCAGCTCGTCGTGCTGGGCGGCGCTGCGATAGCGCAGCTCGACCCGCTCACGCACCAGCAGCACCAGCGTGAAGCCGACGCAGATCAGCAGCAGCATGGCGAAGAGCCCGATCCAGGCGAGCCTCGGATTGGAGAACAGGATCAATCGGTTGTCGTCGACCATGAAGGTGGCGAACGGGGCCCGCAGTACCGTCATGGTCAGCGACAGTGTGAGCAGCCCCAGCAACAGCCCCCGCATGCGCGAGGGCGTCACCCAGCCTTTCCAGACCTGCGAGATGCACAGGAAGAGGAGCACGACGACGATGACCGAGCTCAGCTGGATGCGATGCACGATCGAATCGCGGAAGAAGGGAAGCTGGCACAGCGCGATCCACACCGCCGGCGCGATGAACGCATAGACCAGCCTCGGGCGGCGCCGGTCGAAGGCACGCAGGCCGGTCCATACCAGCCCGTAGCCGACGAACACCGCGGCGTTGGCGAGCTGGACGGAGACGAAATCCGGCACCAGCCCGCGCGACATCACGCCGGCGAGGCCGATCACGAACACGGTGCAGAACGCCGCCCAGTGAAGCAGGGCGGTCTCCTCCGGCGTCAACAGCCAGACCAGCGCCATGATGGCCGCCAGCATCAGCACGACCAACAGGACGACCGACCAGAGGGTCAACGGATCGAAGCTCATGCAGGGGCGACCGGACTCGAGGACCGCGCGGAAAGTCGTTGAACTATTGCCAATCGCGGCGCCACCGCAAAGAAAATCGGCGGCGATGACGCTACGTCGCGTGACCGGCCTGCCTCAGGAAGCCTGCGTCACGACCACCCGGTTGCGGCCGGCCGACTTCGCCTCGTAGAGCGCCCTGTCGGCCCAGGCCAGCAAGGCCTCCAGCCGCGCCGCACCGTCGCTGGGGGCGTCCGGGAAGTCGCCGCAGGCGACGCCGATGCTGGAGGAGCACTCCACCCGCGCCCCGTCGGGCCGCATCTGGCCGACGCCGGCCTGGAAGGCTTCACGGATGCGCTCCGCCGCCTGCCCCGCAGCGGCCTCGCTGGCGCCGGGCAGCAGCGCGGCGAACTCGTCGCCACCGATGCGCCCGACGATGTCGGCCTGGCGCAGGTTGATCCGCAGCACATGGGCGAACGCCTCCAGCACGCGGTCGCCCGTGGCATGGCCGAAGCGGTCGTTGACCTGTTTGAAGTGGTCGATGTCCAGGATGATCAGCGCCACCGGCCCGGCCGTCTCGCAGTTCGCCAGCGCGAGCTCGCTGAACCCGCGCCGGTTGAGCAGGCCGGTCAGTTCGTCGCGCCGCGCAGCGCTGCGGTGGAGCAGCTCGGCACGCTCGCGCACCATCAGCACCAGCGCGTAGTTGAGGAAGATGGCGACGCCGATCGCCACCAGCCCGACCACCGCATTGTGCGGCTCGGTGAAGGTGATGAGCTGGTTCTGCCTCACCTGCGTCGGCATCAGCGGGATGCGCGCGAGGTTCAGCACCAGCACCAGGAGCAGCACGACGAACACCGCCAGCCGCGGGCGCGACGGCGTGGTCCAGCCGCGCCATGTCTGCACGAGGCCCAGCGTCGCCAACAGGCCGATGAGCGCCGAGATCAGGATCACCCGGCTGCCGACCGATTCCCGGAAGGGCGGCAGCTGGCACAGCGCGATCCAGGCGAGCGCGATGAGGACGGCATAGAAGAGCCGCGGCCTTCGCCGGTCGAAGCGGCGCAGCCCGCTCCAGATGAAGCCGTAGGCCAGCAATATCGCGGCGTTGCCGAGCTCGATCGAGGCGAAATCCGGGATCAGCCCCCGCGCCATGCCGGCGGAGACGCCTGCCACCAGCAGCCCGGTGAAGGCGGACCAATAGCCCAGTGCCGATTCCTCTGGCGTGAGGAACCAGACGAACAGCATCGACCCTGCGAGCAGCAGTCCGACGATGAGGACCACCAGCCACAGCGTCCAGGGATCAAGCAGCATGAGATGCTCGGATGAACCGATGCCCCGAAACGACAAAGCCCCGCGCCACAGTACCGGCGAACGCGCGCCCTCCCAAAGCAAAAAGGGCGGGCCCGAGGCCCGCCCTTTTCGCCGAATGGATGGAACGCCGTATCAGCGCTTCGAGAACTGGAAGCTCCGGCGAGCCTTGGCCCGGCCGTACTTCTTGCGCTCGACCACGCGCGAATCGCGGGTGAGGAAGCCGCCCTTCTTCAGCGGGCCGCGCAGCTCCGGCTCGTAATAGGTGAGCGCGCGGGAGATGCCGTGGCGCAGCGCGCCGGCCTGGCCGGAGAGACCGCCGCCGGAAACGGTGGCGACCACGTCGTACTGGCCGGTGCGGGCGGCGGTAGCGAAGGGCTGCTGGATGATCAGGCGCAGAACGGGACGGGCGAAATAGGTTTCGACGTCGCGCTCGTTGACGAGGATCTTGCCGGTGCCCGGACGCACCCACACGCGGGCGACCGCGTTCTTGCGCTTGCCGGTGGCATAGGCGCGGCCCTGCTTGTCCAGCTTCTGGACATGCTTGGGGGCCTCGGCGGACTGGGACTTCAGGGCCTCGAGCCCGTCGAGCGACTGAATGAGCTCAGCCATGGTCAGATCCCCACATTCTTGCGGTTGAGCGCGGCGACGTCGAGCGTAACCGGCTGCTGAGCCTCGTGCGGGTGGCTGGCACCCTTGTAGACGCGCAGGTTGCCCATCAGCTTGCGGCCGAGCGGGCCGCGCGCCAGCATGCGCTCGACCGCCTTCTCGACCACGCGCTCGGGGAAGCGGCCTTCGAGGATGAACTTCGCGGTCCGCTCCTTGATGCCACCCGGGAAGCCGGTGTGGTGGTAGTAGACCTTGTCGTTGCGCTTGTTGCCGGTCAGCACCACCTTGTCGGCGTTGATGACGACGACGTTGTCGCCGCAATCGACGTGGGGGGTGTAGGTCGGCTTGTGCTTGCCCTTGAGACGGGTGGCGATCAGAACAGCCAGACGGCCGACGACGAGGCCGGAGGCGTCGATCACGACCCACTTCTTCTCAACATCGGCGGGCTTTGCCGAATAAGTCTTCATGGGAATGTCCATTGGCAAGGGTGCGGAGAGCCCGCACGTCTTCGTGGCGGGGCTTCTACCCGAGACGCCGCGCAACGTCAATGTGTAAGGATCACGAATAACACTTAGAAATCAATAGCTTGGAAAATAGGTACTTTCGTACCTTGTCCTAAGTCCTTGAAAATCGCGTTTCCGAGTGCCGTTCATGGCGCCGCCTCTTCGCTTTGGCACGGTCGCGTCCCATATGGAAGGACCCGACAATGCCGGAAACGCCGATGAACCACGATCATTACGACGACGCCTTCATCGCCGACTGGCTCGGCAAGGTCCGCACCATCGCCGTGGTCGGCGCCAGCCCGAACCCGGCGCGGCCGAGCCACGGCGTCGCCAACTTCCTCGCACGCCACGGCTACAAGGTGTTCCTCGTAAATCCCGGACAGGCGGGCAAGGAGCAGAACGGGCTCACCTTCTATGCCCGCCTCGCCGACATCCCCGAGCCTGTCGACATGGTCGACGTGTTCCGCGCGCCAGAATATCTCGCCGGCGTGGTCGACGAGGCGCTTGCCCTCTCACCCCGGCCGAAGCTGATCTGGAGTCAGCTCGGCGTGCGTGACGACAAGGCCGCCGCCAAGGCAGAAGCGGCCGGCGTCGCGGTGATCATGAACCGCTGCCCCGCCATCGAGATTCCCCGCCTGCGGCTGCCGGCGGCGCAGTAGCCGCTCAGCTGTCGGGATAGCCGAGGCTCGGCTCCAGCCGCTCGAACGTCTCGTCCATCGCATAGAAGGGCGCGAAGGGCAGGCTGATATGGCCGAACAGGAGGGAGAGCTGCAGCTCGGCGGTGAACTCGTCCACCTTCTTGATCGCCGCGAGATACAGTGCCGCGGCAAGGCCCGTCCGGTCGGCGCCGGAACGGCAGTGGATCAGGATAGGGCGCGGCGCATCGGCGAGCACCTCGAAGAAAGCCGCCACCTGCGCATCGGTGAGCTCGCGCGACGCCAGCCAGGGCAGGTCGATGAGCTTCACATTGGTCTCGGCGGCGACGCGCGCTTCCTCACGATACCAGGCGCTGTATGCGTTGCGCCCCCGCAGGTTGACGATGGTGCGGATGCCGCGGCTCTCGATCACCTCTTGCAGCTGGGCGGAGGAAAGGGTGGCGGAGCGGTAGAGCTCGCCCTCCACCACCGTGTGCAGATTGCCGTTCGCATAGGCCCAGCCGGCATAAAGCCCGACCAGAACGAGACCGCCGGCGAGCCCGCGCGTCAGCCAGCGCCGCCATATGTTCAACCTGCCCTGCATGTCCCCTGCCCCTCGAAAGCAGCGGCACGCTAGAGCGGGTAAGCTGTCGGCAAGCTGTCAGCGCGGCGACCAAAAACAACAGGGTCGGCCTGCTGTTTATTTCTTTTGCCAATGATCTTGCGTTTTTTACCGGCACGGCGACACTGGTAATAAGGCCCCATCCATGAGCGCCGACAGGAGACCCCGATGACCGACGCCCCGCAGCACGCTCCCGGCTTCGCCACGCTCGCCATCCATGCCGGGGCCCAGCCGGACCCGACGACCAAGGCGCGGGCGACGCCGATCTACCAGACCACCTCCTTCGTGTTCGACGATGTCGACCACGCCGCCTCGCTGTTCGGGCTCAAGGCGTTCGGCAACGTCTACACCCGCATCGGCAACCCGACCAATGGGGTGCTCGAGGAGCGCGTGGCGGCACTCGAGGGCGGCACGGCGGCGCTGGCGGTGGCCTCGGGCCATGCGGCGCAGCTGCTCACCTTCCAGACCCTGCTGGCCCCAGGCGACGAGTTCATCGCCGGCAGCAAGCTCTATGGCGGCTCGATCAACCAGTTCAACCACGCCTTCAAGAGCTTCGGCTGGAACGTCGTCTGGGCGGATACCGACGACATCGCCTCCTTCGAGCGCGCGGTCTCGCCGCGCACCAAGGCGATCTTCGTCGAATCCATCGCCAATCCCGGCGGCATCGTCACCGACATCGCGGCGATCGCGAAGATCGCCAAGCGCGCCGGCGTGCCGCTCATCGTCGACAACACGCTGGCGACGCCCTACCTCATCCGCCCCTTCGAGCACGGCGCCGACATCATCATCCATTCGGCCACCAAGTTCCTCGGCGGCCACGGCAACTCGATCGGCGGCATCCTCGTCGACGGCGGCTCGTTCAACTGGCTGCGCGACGGGCGCTATCCCTTCCTGTCGCAGCCGCGGCCGGAATATGAGGGCATCGTCCTCGGCGAAGCCTTCGGCAATTTCGCCTTCGCCATCGCCGCCCGCGCGCTCGGCCTGCGGGACCTCGGACCGGCGCTCTCGCCCTTCAACGCCTTCCTGATCCTCACCGGCATCGAGACGCTGCCGCTGCGCGTCCAGCGGCACTGCGACAACGCGCTGGCGGTGGCGAAATTCCTCGCCGAGCACCCGAAGGTGTCCTGGGTCAGCTATCCCGGCCTGCCGGGCGACCGCTACTACAACCTCGCCCAGCAATACACGCCCAAGGGCGCCGGCGCGGTGTTCACCTTCGGGCTGAAGGGCGGTTACGAGGCGGGCGTGGCTCTGGTGTCGAGCGTGAAGCTGTTCTCGCACCTCGCCAATATCGGCGACACCCGCTCGCTGATCATCCACCCGGCCTCCACCACCCACCGCCAGCTCGCCGAGGAGCAGAAGATCGCTGCCGGCGCAGGACCGGACGTGGTGCGGCTGTCGGTCGGCATCGAGGACGCCGCCGACATCATCGCCGACCTCGATCAGGCACTGGAAAGCGCCTGATTCAGGCCACCTTTGCCCGCCAGACCCGCCGATTGTGAATGAATTGTGCAGCGCGTCATGCAGGCGACGCAGGGCTGGAATGCGGTATAATTCCTACCAAATGAGCAGGTTGTCGAATATCTAGGCAGCAGGATGCTTAACGGACGTGCAGCTACTCGGGGTGCCGAGAGGCCGCGAACCGTTTGCCGATAACTGATGGAGAAACGACATGCTGCTCTGGGGCCTTGTTGCCAAGCAGATCCGCCGCTGGCAGGCGTACCGCCGCACGATCCTCGAGCTGTCGCAGCTCGATGACCGCACGCTCGCCGACATCAACGTCTCGCGTGGCGAGATCGTCAACGTCGCGCGCCGGGCTGCTGCCGCGGCCTGAGCCGCGCGCACCGACGCGTCGCACAGACTATCTGTGACGAAACGGCCCCGGATGTCCGGGGCCGTTTCTTTTTTGCCCCCGTTCCGTGCTAAGGCCGCGCCGGAGAGGCGGCGGCCGCGCCGTCGCCATGAACCAGACGCAGGCATGGGCATCACGCCGTCATGAGCAGCACGCATAGGGGTCCTGTCCACGTCATCGGCGGCGGTCTCGCCGGCTCCGAGGCCGCCTGGCAGCTCGCGCGGCGCGGCGTCTCGGTGGTGCTGCACGAGATGCGCCCCGAGCGCGGCACCGACGCCCACAAGACCGACGATCTCGCCGAGCTGGTCTGTTCCAATTCCTTCCGCTCCGACGACGCGCAGAACAACGCGGTCGGCGTGCTGCATGCGGAGATGCGCCGGCTGGGCTCGCTGATCATGGCCTGCGCCGATCGCCACCAGATCCCCGCCGGCGGCGCGCTGGCGGTCGATCGCGACGGGTTCTCCGCTGCCGTTACCGAGGCCATCGCCTCCCGTCCCGAGATCACGGTGGAACGCGGCGAGATCGCCGGACTGCCGCCGGAGGACTGGGATTCGGTGATCGTCGCCACCGGCCCCCTCACCTCGCCGGCGCTGGCCGAGGCCATCCGCGCCCGCACCGACGAGCGCGCGCTCGCCTTCTTCGACGCCATCGCGCCGATCGTCCATTTCGATTCCATCGACATGGACGTGTGCTGGTTCCAGTCACGCTACGACAAGGCGGGGCCGGGCGGGACGGGGGCGGACTACATCAACTGCCCGATGGACAAGGAGCAGTACGAGGCCTTCGTCGCCGCGCTCATCGCCTCCGACACCGTGCCGTTCCGCGAGTTCGAGAATACGCCCTATTTCGACGGCTGCCTGCCCATCGAGGTGATGGCGGCGCGCGGCCCGGAGACGCTGCGTCATGGCCCGATGAAGCCGATGGGGCTGACCAACGCGCACAACCCGACGGTGAAGCCCTACGCCGTCGTGCAGCTTCGCCAGGACAATGCGCTCGGCACGCTGTTCAACATGGTCGGCTTCCAGACCAAGACGCGCCATGGCGAACAGACGCGCCTGTTCCGCATGATTCCCGGGCTGGAGAAGGCCGAGTTCGCCCGGCTCGGCGGCCTTCACCGCAACACCTACCTCAACTCGCCCAAGCTGCTCGATACGACGCTGCGCCTAAGGGCCGAGCCGCGCCTGCGCTTTGCCGGCCAGATCACCGGCTGCGAGGGCTATGTCGAGAGTTCCGCCATGGGCCTGATGGCCGGCCTGTTCGCCGCGGCCGAGCAGCGTGGCGAAACCCCGGCCCTGCCGCCGGCGACCACCGCGCATGGCGCGTTGCTCAACCACATCACCGGCGGGCATATCGAGACGGTGGAAGCCGGCCCCCGCTCCTTCCAGCCGATGAACATCAATTTCGGCCTGTTCCCGCCGCTCGACGCCAACCCGACGCGTGACGCCGAGGGCAACCGCCTGCGCGGCACGCAGAAGACCGTCGCCAAGAAGCAGGTGATGGCCGCCCGCGCGCTCAAGGACATGGACGACTGGGCGGCACGCCACGCCGATCCCTCGCGCGAGGCCGCCGCGTGACCCGACCCGTTCCGCCGCGCGGCGCCTTCGAGCTCGACACGGTTCTGAAGCGCGACACCTTCTCCACCATCGAGCGCGGCTTCTGGCGCGACGAGGCCGGCAACGCGTTTCCGGCCGTGCGGCGCAACTATGCCGAGGTTAAATGGTGGGTGAAGCCGCTCGCCCGCCATTTCGCCAAACGTGAGGCGCGCGCCTTGCGGCAGGCCGAAGGCAGCGGCCACACCGTGCCGGTCTACGCGCTGGAGGAAGGCCACCTCGTGCGCGGCTTCGTCGACGGCATCCCCTTGCAGATCGCCAAGCCGCGCGGCGATGTCGCCTTCTTCGCCTCGGCGCGGCGCGGCCTGCGCGAGATCCACCGGCGCGGCATCGCCCATAACGACCTCGCCAAGCCGCAGAACTGGCTCTACGCCGCGGACGGACGGGCAGTGCTGATGGATTTCCAGCTCGCCATGGTGTTCGCGAGCCGCGGCAAGCTGTTCCGCATCGCGGCTTACGAGGATATCCGCCACTTCCTCAAGCAGAAGCGCAGCTACTGCCCGGAGGCGCTGACCCCGCGCGAGAGGAAGATCCTCGCCCGCAAGAGCCTGTTCAACCGCATCTGGATGAGCAGCGGCAAGAAGCTCTACAACTTCGTCACCCGCCGGCTGCTCAACTACCACGACACGGAAGGCCGCGGCCCCCGCGCCATGGAGCAGGGCCCGCGCATCGCCGCGACGCTAGCCGCGACGCCCGGCGTCAGCGCGGTGCACATCTGCGATTTCCCCACCGCCGGCCACAGCTTCGGCCTCTACGCCTTCGTCGAGGCCGAGCCTTCCGTGACCGAGGAGGCGCTGCGCGCCCGCCTCGCGACCGGCCTGCCGGACATCCTGGCCCCCGAGCATATCCAGACGGTTCCCGCCCTGCCCCGCGACACTGAGGGCGCCGTGCGCGACGACCTGCTGCGCCTCGTCGCGCTCAACCAGATCGACCAGCTCGGCCTGCTGCCGCGCACGCCGGAGCAGGAGGCGATGCTCGCCGGCATCATCCGCGACCGACGCAATCTAAGCGACCGCGTGCGCGGGGGAATCTAGCCTAACGGAATCCTTCCGCTACCTTCGGCATGTAGCAGGCGGGATAGACCAAATGGTAATTCACCGTGACATAGAATGCCCTGACGATGGCGTTCGAACCGGCGCGGTGATGTCACCTTCATGCATGGCACTATCCCTCCTCTCCCGCGTGCGGCGGTCGGGGCGGCTGACCCGTCCGGCCCCGCTGCAGCCGGCGAGCTTCCGCTCGTTTTCGGACGCCGCACCATGACCGGCTGGACGCATGGCCTGATCAACCGGCTGGTCATCCTTTGCGACCTCGCCATGATCCTGCTGGCCGCCATCGTCTACTACGCGATCTGGCACGTCTTCAGCTGGACCCAGATGGGCGTGCTGGGCCTCATCGGCGCCGCCATCTACTGCACCGTCATGCTGTTCGGCTCGGCCTACCGGGTGGAGCACTACAGCCGGGCCCGGCGCCAGATCGTCCAGGTCCTCGTCGGCCTCGTGCCGGCCCTGCTCGCCATCTTCCTCGTCTACTACGCCCTCGTGCCGCCGCAGCCCGGCGATCCCGAAGCCTTCGGGCCCTGGGCTGCCCTGACGCTGATCGCGCTGCTGTTCGGCCGCCTCGTGCTGGTGCGGGCGGGCATCGCCTGGGTGAACGCCCGCAAGCTGCTGGTGCGCAACACCGTCGTCATCGGCGACCTCGACCGCGCCTATGCGCTGATCGAGCGCTACCGAATCGATGCCGATTCCACCGGGCTGCTGTCCTTCGTCGGCGTCTTCCGCGATGGCGGGCGCGAGGCGAGCGAGGCCGAGCAGGCCGGTGACGACGTGCCGCCCGCCCTCGGCGACATCGACGACCTGCTGGAAATCGCCAAGGCCGGCATGTTCGATCTCGTCATCGTCACCCGCGGCTGGGACGACATGCGCGCCATCGGGAGCCTCGCCCGCAAGCTGCACCGCGTCGCCACCGACGTCATGGTGGAGATGGAGCCGGGCGTCTTCTCCACCGCGACGGCGCGCGTCACCCACATCTCCGACCTGCCGGCGCTGCAGATCCAGCAGCGCCCGCTGAAGGGCTCGCTCGGTCTGCTCAAGGCGCTGGAGGATTATTCCATCGCCGCGGTCGGGCTCCTGGTCTTCTCGCCCGTGCTGCTGCTGGCCGCGCTCGCCATCAAGCTGGATTCGCCCGGCCCCGTGCTGTTCCGCCAGGCCCGCGTCGGGCTGAACCGGCGCGAATTCATGGTCTACAAGCTACGCACCATGCGCTTCGATCCGCAGGACGACGGCTCGATCGGCGCCGTGCGCGCGGACCCACGCATCACCCGTATCGGGGCGCTTTTGCGCAGCTTCTCCATCGACGAGATCCCCCAGCTCCTCAACGTGCTGCGCGGCGAGATGTCGGTGGTCGGCCCGCGCCCGCATGTGCCGAACATGCTCATCGAGGACAAGCAGTACGAGGCGATCAGCGACTATGTCGCGCGCTACCGCATGAAGCCCGGCATCACCGGCTGGGCGCAGATCAACGGCATGCGCGGCGGCATCCATACGGTCGAGAAGGCCGCGCGTGGCGTCGAGCTCGACCTCTACTACATCGAGAACTGGTCGATATGGTTCGACATCCGCATCATCCTGCTGACCATGACCAAGGGCCTCGCCGACACGTCGGCGTTTTAAGGTCGGGCGTTCTGACACTAGCCCTCGTCGCCCTCGCGCTGCTCCTCGCCAGCGGGCGGGCGCAGGCGGAGGCCGGCCGGCCGTTCCTCGCCTATCATGCGAGCTGGTACGAGGTGCCGGCGACGCGGGCGGAAGAGACGACCATCGCCCGGCTGCCAGGCTATCTCACCCATGTCGCGCTGAGCTTCGTGAAGCCGGACCTCGCCTACAAAGGCGGCCTCGACCTCACCGGCACGGGCCTGCAATACCCCTATTCCGGCGCCGTGCTGAAGCACGCCATCGCGCTGCTGAAATCGCGCCTGCCGGATATCCGCGTGCTGCTGGCGGTGGGTGGGGCGACCTATCACGGCTGGGACAAGCTCGACGAGGCGGCGCTGGCGCGTCTGGTGCGCGACCTCGGCGCCGACGGCGTCGACTTCGACTTCGAGCCGGCCGACCCGCGCTGCATTTCCGTGCAGGGGCGGATGCGCTGCGCCGACGACGCCCTCTCCGTCAGCCTCGTGCGCCGCCTCCGCGCCGCGCTGCCGCGGCCGGCGGTCCTCAGCGCCGCCGGCTGGAGCGTCGGCGCCTATGGCGAGGGCGCCTTCGCGAGCGCGCCGCCGCGCAGCCCGTGGACCGGCTCGATGCTGGCGGTGCTGCGCTCACCGGCGGCGGCCGAGCTCGATCTCGTCTCGATCATGAGCTACGACGCCGGCCCGTCCTATCACCCGGCGCAGGCTTTCCGCGCCTATCGCGCGGTGTGGAAGGGGCCGCTGGCGCTCGGCATCGCCGTGATGCCTTCGACCAATGGCGGCCCGCGCTTCACCATCGACACCACGGCCAAGACGCTGGCCGGCGTGCTGTCCGATCCCGGCGCGGGCGCCATGCTCTACGCGCTGCGCGAGGAGCCGCCCGGCCCGCCGGGACCGGACAATCCGGACTACCGCTCGCTCGCCGCGCTGATCTGCGTCACGCTGGAGAAGACCGACTGCGCCGCGCCGATGCCGTGATCAGTGCAGCGCCGCGCCGCCGCCATGGCGGGCGACGACATTCATGAACTCGGTCGGGCGCGTCGTCAGCGGCTCCAGTTCGCCGTCGTCGGAGAGGCGGTAGAAGCCGTAGCCCTGCGCCGCCAGCGCGTTCCATGCCGCGCTCGCATCACCGCGCGCCTTCATCAGCGTCGGGCAGTTCATCTCGAAGATGACGGTCGGATGGTAGGCCGCCAGCGTCTCGCCGGCGCCGGCGATCACCTGCCCTTCCGCGCCCTCGACGTCGATCTTGATGCAGTCGACGCGCGGCAGGCCGAGCTCGCGCACGAGGAGATCGAGCGTGGTGAGTTCGACCGTCTCGGTCTCGGAATCCGTGCCGTCGCTGATCAGCGAGAAGGCCTGCGGGTCGTGGCCGAGCGGGTTGTGGAACAGCGCCGCGCGTCCGGGCGCGTCGGAGAGCGCCTTATGGACCAGCGCGACATTGGTGAAGCCGTTGAGCGCGACATTGGCGTCGAGCTGGCGGCGGGCTTCCTCGCCCGGCTCCACCGCGACGACACGCGCCGCGCGCGGCGCCGCCTTCAGCGTGAACAGGCCGATATTGGCGCCGACATCGATGAACACGTCGCCGGGACGCACGAAGTCCTGGAGATAATTCAGCTCCGGCTCGACCGCATCGCGCAAGAGGTAAGCCGTGACCGAGGTGAAGCGCATGTCGGAG
Organism: Ancylobacter novellus DSM 506; assembly: GCF_000092925.1. Classification (NCBI taxonomy): domain Bacteria; kingdom Pseudomonadati; phylum Pseudomonadota; class Alphaproteobacteria; order Hyphomicrobiales; family Xanthobacteraceae; genus Ancylobacter; species Ancylobacter novellus. Next base: position 2,335,015 of record NC_014217.1, read on the forward strand.
GGCACGCGCAGCCGCGCGCCGGGCACCAGCTCGAACACCGGGCTGCGCCCCAGCGCCACGTTGATTGCCCAGCTCACGCCGCGACCGATCACGGTCAGGGGTGCGCGCCGGAAGGCGGGTTCATGCAGGAGTTTGGCGACGCGCCGCAGCATCTGTGGTCCTGACGCGGTGAGGATTGACGGTGAAGCTTATGGGGCCGGCCGGCGCCGGTGTCGAGGGAGGGCGCCGGCGCTCGCGCGCGAGATAGACCGCGAGCGCCATGACCACGCCGAGCTCGCCCGGCGTGAACACCAGCGAATAGACCGCCGAGGTGGCGAGCATGTAGAGGATGTAGTCGCCGAGCGCGAGCGCCATCGGGTCGTCCTCCAGCCCCCGCGTGACGCGCACCACGGTCAGGAAGCCCCAACCGTACAGCGCGGCGAGCAGCAGCGCCCCGAGCAGCCCGTATTCGAACGCGACGCCGAACCAGCCGAGGTCGGCGACGTAGAAATTGCTGTTGCCGACGATCTGGGCGAGCGTGATGCTGCCGAAGCGGGTGGTGGCGCCGACGCCGAACAGCCAGCGCCAGGGATCGTCGCCGAGGAAGTTGCCGGCCAGCGCCAGCGAGGTCTGGCGCACGGTCAGCGAGCCGCCGAGCGACTGCACGAGGCCCTCTGCGTTCCGCAGCACGAAATAGCCGATGGCGAGCGGCACCACCGCCAGCATCAGCCCGGTCACAAGCAGGCGCAGGCGCGGCGCCATCGACACGACCACCGCATAGACGCAGACGAGCAGCGCCCCGCCTATGGCCGCACGCTGCTTATAGATGACCAGCAGCAGCACGAAGCCGGCGAGGATCGCCAGCGGCGTCAGCACGTCCGGCCGCAGCATGAAGCGGCGCGTCAGGTAGAACAGGAACAGCGTGCCGAAGAACATCGGCATGTAGATGCGGTAGCCGCGCTCGTCCTCGACCATGAACAGCTTGCCGAGCTCGGGATTGTTCACGTACCAGCTCGTCGGCACCAATAGCCACAGCACTAGCATGAGGATGAAGGTCGTCGCCCCCAGCCACACCAGCACGCTCCGGGTACGGGCATAGCTCGGCGCCAGCCAGAAGAGGAACGCCGACAGCGCGAAGTAGTAGCTGAGCGGCCAGACCTTCACCGTCGTGGTCAGCGCGTCGATCAGCCCGTTGCCGAGCTGGAGCATCGAGACGAAGGGCGTGAAGCCGATCGTGTAGGCGAGGAAGGCGAGGTAGAGGTGCCGCGCCGGCAGCCGCAGCCGCACCAGCCCGTAGAGACTGAACGGCAGCATGAGCAGCGGCCACGCCTTGGAGAGCAGGTAAGGCGGGGCGAAGTCGTGCAGATAGTAGAAGCTCTGGGCGAAGAGCGGCAGGACGAACACCAGCGCCGCCGTCGTCAGCGGAGCGGAGAAGCGCTCGGTGGAGAGCGGCTCGGCCACGGGCACGAAGGCACGCGGCAGCGTCACCACCGCTCTGCGCTTGCCCGCCCCGTTCATCGCCGGTCCTTCTCCCGTTTCATGCCATAGGCCGCCGGGTTGAGCCGCGCCGCCAGCGCGATCCACAGCACCGGTAGGGAGTCGACGAAGACGCGCCGGGCATGGCCGACGGGATTGAGCGCCAGCCGGTGCGCCCATTCAAGCCCGGCCCTACGGATGTATTCCGGGGCGCGGGTGGTCAGCCCGGTGGCGAAGTTGAGCGCGCCGCCGACGCAGAGCCCGGTGCCGACCGCGCCGCCATGCTGCCAGACGCGGTAGGCGAGATATTCGCCCTGCGGCGTGCCCACCCCGAAGAACACGTAGCGCGCGGGATGGGCGAGGATGAAGTCGACGCAGGTCTCGACCTCCTCCGGCCGCTCGATGAAGCCCATGGGCGGGTTGTGATGGGCGATGCAGCGCAGGCCATAGAGGCTTGCAAGGCGCTTCGGCACCTCCTCGCTGCCGCCGATCACCGCCACCACGTCGTCCGGGCCGATATGGCGCTGGAGCAAGGCGGCCGTGGTGTCGCTGCCGGCCGCGTGCGGGAGGTCGAGCCCGAACAGCAGCTTCGCCAGCGCCCGCGGCACCTGCCCGTCGAGCAGCCGCATCCAGGCATGGGCGTAGACGTCGCGGAAGCGCGTGTCGTCCAGGAGGTGGATGCGGGTGAAATGCGCCGCATTCGGCGTCACCACATAGGCGAAGGGCGCTCCCGGCGGGCGGGCGGCGATCCGCGTCGCGGCCTGCCCGGCGTCGAGCCGCGCGACCGGCACCCCGAGATAGGTCACTTCGGGAATTCCGGCGGGTGGCGGGACGTCGACGCCCGCTTGCACCTCGTCGCCCGTTCCCGCCGTCATCGGTGCCGATCCTCGCCAGCCAATCAGAACGTCGTGCCCTGCGTGCCCAGCGTATAGTTGAAGGTGCGCTGGAAGGGCACCACCTTCTCGATGAACTGGTCGATCCAGACATTGAGCTCGGAGATCGAGCTGCGCGGCACGTAGATGATGTCGCCGGAGGCGAGCTGCACGTCGTCGAGCGTGAAGCCGGTCTGGATGATGTCCTTGACGTTGATCAGGCGCAGCATGGGCAAATTGTCCGGCCCGCGGCGGATGATTGCCACCTGCCCGGTGCGGGCCTCCTCGGTGAAGCCGCCGGCGGTGAGGATGCTCTGCAGCGTGCCGTTGCGCATCTCCGAGAGATTGTACGGGCCGGGCCGCTCGACCATGCCGCCGATATAGACCTTGGCGGAGACCGCCTCCTCCAGCGAGATCACCACCTTCTGGTCGGTGAGCTCGACCTTGGAGGCGCGGCGCACCGATTCCTGCGCCGCCGCGAGGGTCAGGCCCTCGACGCGCAATTGCCCGATGGCGCGCGGCGCGATGGTGCCGTCCGGGGCGACGGTCAGGTCCTCGTCCATCTCGCGGGTGAGGAAATACTTGATCTTCAGCTTGTCGCCCGCGCCGAGGCGGTAGGCCGGCATCTGGCTGCTCCACGGCCGGAACCCCGTCGGGTTCGATTCGGTGAAGCGCAGCTCCTGCCCGGTGGTGAAATAGTCGTTCGGCCCAACGGGCTTGCCGACCGAGCCGGTGGTGTCGCTGGTCTGGCAGCCGGCGAGCAGCAGCGCCGCCGCCCCCGCGCAGGCGAGCCGGCTCCACATCTCGCGCACGCGGCCGCGCACGGCCGGCGGAAATGCAGGAGCGGCGGCTTCTTCGCCGCGCAGGCTTACGCGCATCACTTCGGCTCCTGATCGAACCCGTTCGGACCCGACCGCGCCGGCGCCTCCCGAACGGCGGTCCGGCAGGCAGGACGCAGGATTCGGCTCGGGCGAGCGGGTCAACGTGGCAGGGCAAAACCTAAACGAACGCGGTTAATGGAGCGTTTATTGGTTAATAGATTGATATTGAAAACATAACCGGCCGGGGCAGAGGGCCCTGCCCCTAACCCTTCCGGCAGGTCACGCGCGCCCGCGGCGCCTTGCGGTAGAACGGCACGAGCTCGATGCGCTCGAGGTTGCGCCAGAGCACGCTCTGGCTCGGCGGGCACAGGTTCATCACCGCCGAGGTCGGGTTGCCCTTCCAGTCGTCGGGCACATGGATCATGACCGAATAGGTGCCGAGATAGAGCTCGGGCTCGTTCGCCCACCAGCGGCTCGGCAGCACGCTTCTCACATAGTCGCGGATCGCCAGCCGCGGGTCGAACGGACGCGGGTCGATGGTCGGATCGACGTCGAAGGCCGGCAGGTCGCCGAGGCCTAGCTGCGCCGGCGCCGGGGTACCCGACAGCGTCGCGAGCAGCACCGCCAGCGCGGCGCTCCGGGGGCGCCAAAAGCCGCTTGCGGCGGCGCATCGCGCATGGTTCATGCCGGTGATGCTCCTCGCGCGAATCCTCCGACGGCGCTGGCGCCGCATATGCCACGGCCGCCGGCGCGTGTCTCGCGCCGCCTGTCACGCCGGTTGACGCGCATGACCCTCGCGCAAGCCCCCTCCCTGCGCCGGCTCGTCGCCACCTACGCCCCCTATGCCGGCGGGCTGATGGCGCGCGGCGTCGAGTTGGTGGCCAAGCTCGGCCTCTACATGCTCGCCGCCCGCATCCTCGGGGCGCATGAGGCCGGCCTCTACTTCCTCTGCATGACCTGGGTCGGCCTCGCCGCCACCATCGCCCGCGCCGGCTTCGAGAAGGCGGTGGTGCGCCACATGGCCGGCGACGTCGCCGTCGGCCGGCTGCCGCAGGCGCGCGCGGCCATGCTCACCGGCTTCGGCTGGACCGTCGTCGGCAGCCTCCTCGCTACGCTGGCGACGCTGCTCATCGCCGCGCCGGCGGCGATCCATATCTTCGACGATCCGGACCTGACGCGGCCGCTGCTGATCGCCGCCACCGCCATCGGCCCGCAGGCGCTGTGCTATTTCGTGGCCGGGGCGCTGTTCGGCTATGGCCACAGCGTCGCCGGGCAATGGGTGCAGAACGCGAGCTGGCCGGCCTTCGCGCTGCTCGCCATGCTGGCGGGCGTGCATTCGCTGGACGGCATGCTCTATGCGCTCGCCCTCTCCAACCTCGCCTCCGCCATTCTCGGCATTGTGCTGGTCGCCCGCGCCCGGCCCGTGGTCCCGGCCGGGGCGGAGCAGATCGACGCCGACGCCCTTCCCGCGCTGTGGCGCACGGCGCTGCCGCTCGGCATCGTCGAGGTGGTGCAGGTCTCGCTCAACTCGATCCCGCTGCTGCTGCTCGCGGCCTTCGCCACCGCGGCCGACGTCGGCGCCTTCAGCGTGGCGAGCCGCCTGTCCATGCTGATCTGGGTGGTGATCATCTCCATCGGCGCCATCGCCGCCCCGCGCTTCGCCGCCCTGCACCGGCTCGGCGACTGGGACGCACTGCGGGCGCAGAACCGCCGCGCCCGGCTGCTGGTCGCCCTCTGTGCGCTGCCGCCGATCGCGCTGATGATCGCCTTCCCCGCCCCGCTGCTCGCCCTCATCGGCCCGGGCTTCGAGGTGGCGGCGACGGCGCTGGTCATCATGTGCCTCGGACAGCTCATCAACGCCCTGCTGCCCTGCCAGGACATCATGCTGGCCATGACCGGCCATGGCGGGATCCTGCGCTGGCTGAACGCGGCGCAGCTCGCCGTCTGCGCGCTGGCCGGCGCGGCGCTGGTGCCGCTCCTCGGCATGAACGGCGCGGCGATCCTCACGGCGCTGGTCATCGTCCAGGGCGCCATCGGCACCGCCTGGATGGTGCGCCGCCTGATGCCGCAGGCCTTCTGACGCAATCTGTTACCTGCCAAGGGCCGGCGTTTACCGCCCATTAGGGCTAACAGGGCAAATTCGGTCTATTCTCCAAGGGCAGGCCTTGCAGGGCCTGCCCTCTTGTCCGCCGCGACGAACAGGATACCGAATGTCGATGACGGGCGCTCATGCCGCCGAGATTGACGGCCCGGCACCCGCCGTGCGGTCCGGGGCATGGTCCGCGACCTTCACCGCCCGCGACTTCCTCATCGCCGCCTTCTTCCACATCCGCATCGTCATCCTCGCCGCGCTGGTGCCGATCCTCGCCGGCATCGTCGCCGCGACGCTGACCAAGACCGAATACACCGCCTCCAGCCTGGTCATGGTGTTGGTCAGCCGCGAGGTGACCAACCAGCAGAGCCTCACCGACAGCGGCCCGGCGGTGATGTCCATCGAGGGGCTCAAGCAGGTCGAGTCCGAGGTGCAGATCATCGAGAGCGCGGATGTCATCCGCACGGTGATCGAGGACATCGGCATCGACCGGCTGTTCCCGCCGAGCCCGCTGTCGCAGCTGCGCGACCTGTTCGGCAGCGCCAGCCGGATGGACCGCGCCATCGAGCGCTTCCGCCGCGACCTCAATGTCGGCGTGCTCAACGGCTCGAACGTCGTCGAGATCGCCTTCACCCATCCCATCCGCGCGCTGGCCGTGGAGACGACCGACAAGGTGGTCGAGGTCTATCTGGCCCGCCGGCGCGTCATCATGCAGAACCCCACCGCCCGCTTCCTGCAGGTGGAGGTCGAGCGCTTCAAGCGCGAGCTCGGCGAGACCGACGCCGCCGTCGAGGCGCTCAAGAGCCGGGTCGGCATCATCGATTTCAGCCAGGACGCCGTGCTCGCCGCCAACCAGGTCGACGCGGTGGTGCAGCGCCGCCGGCAGGTGGCCGAACGCCGCGTCGCCGTCACCAGCCAGATCGCCGAGGCCGACAAGCAGCTCAAGGAGCTGCCGGAGACGGTGTTCGACTTCAGCCAGAAGAGCGACAACTCCGGCAATGACGACGACAACAACACGCTGAGCCGCCTCTTGATCGAGCGCGATCGCCTGTCGATGCAATATGCGCCGGGCGGCTCGATGATGCGGGAGATCAACCGCAAGATCGAGACCATCCGCCAGCAGATCGCCTCGCGCAACCAGCGCCTCTACGAGACCAGTCGCGACGTCCGCAACCCGTCCATCGCCTATCTGAACAATCTGGTGCTGTCGCTGCGCATCGAGGCCGACGCGCTCGGCCAGCAGGACCGCGAGCTCGCCGACCAGCAGCAGAGGGCCGAGAAGCGGCTTGCCGAGCTGCGCTCAGCCGAGACCGAGCTGGTCGAGCTCAACCGTCGCCGCGACACGCTGAACGACAGCTACCGCGAATATCTGCGCCGGGCCACCGCCGCGCAGATCGAGGAAGCCGCCGCCGCCGAGCGCGAATCCAGCGTACGGCTGATCCAGAATGCGGGGGACGCCGTCACCAGCCGCAACATGCGCCTGCCCTATCTCGGCGCCGGCCTGCTCGGCGGCATCCTGTTCGGCGTCGCCGCCGGCGCCGTCGCCTCCGCCCTGCGCTCGAACTTCATCATGCCGCACGAGGCCGAGCGGTCGCTGGAACTGCCGCTCATCGGCGAATACGCCAGCCGCACCGACACCGAGCCCGGCGCGGCCGAGCGGCAGGTCAGCGGGCTCACCGCCTTCCTGCTCGACACCGAGGTCGACGGAAAGCCGCTGCGCAGCGTGCAGTTCCTCGCCACCGACCCCGACGAGGCGCTCGCGCCGCTCACCCGCGCCATCGCCGCCGAGATCACCCAGCAGCGCGGCCTGCGCACGCTGTTCGTCGACCTCACGGCGCCGCCCGCGCCGGGCGAGGATGCCGGCGCGCGCGAGACCGGCGGCCTCCATGTCGCGCCGACCGAGGTGCCGCTGCTCTGGGCCCTGCGCGACCGCGCCCGCTCGCCGCTGCTCGACATCCGCCTCGCCATCGCCGAGGCGCAGCGCCTGATCGGCGAGCTCGGCGAGACCTTCGAGGCGGTGGTGGTCTGCGCCACCGCGCGCGATTCCGCCGCCATAGGCCACCGCTTCATGCCGCTGGTCGACGGCAACGTGCTGGTGGTGCGGGCGGAGAAGACCCGCAAGGCGGCGACGCTGGCGCTGCGCACCAGCGTCATCGAGGCGGGCGGCGTGCCGCTCGGCTTCGTCTTCCTCGGCCGCCGCTATATCCTGCCGAACTGGCTCTACCGGCTCACCTGAGCGCCCGCCTGCGCCTTCAATTCGCGAACGAAGGCGTTGATCAGCGGCTGCTCGCCACCGCGCCGGCGCGTGGCGACGAAATGCGCGGAATCGAAGCCGTAGGCTTCCGGCTTCAACACCCGCATCTGTCCGCGCGCGCCCCAGTCCTCGCCGATATGGCGCGGCAGGTAGCCGATGAAGCGGCCCGACAGGATCATCATCACCTGCGCCTCCATCTGCACGATGGCGGCGCTCGCGCGCGGATGGTTCACCCGGTAGAGGTCGTCGAGATGGCGATAGCCGCGCACCGAGAACAGCGCCTCCTCGATGCGGGCATGGCTGATCGCGGACGCCGGCAGGTCGAACAACCTGTGGCCGCGCCCGCAATAGAGCGCCTGCGGCTCGCGGTGCAGCGGGACATAGGCGATGCCCGGCACCTTCTGCGACAGCGGCCCGACCACGACGTCGCGGGCGCCGTCCATCAGCGCCCGTTCGAGGTCGTGCGGCGTGCCGAGCTCGAGATCGACGAACACCTCGGACGCATAGTCCATGTAGCGCGACAGCGCCGTCTGCAGCCCGAGCTGCGGGTTGGTCACCACGCCGTCGACGATGCCGATGCGCAGCCGGCCGACGAGCCGGCGCTGGTCGCGGCCGATGCGGCCGTGGAAGGCGTCGATGTCCTCGAACAGCCGCTTGGCGGCAGTGAGCGTCGCTTCCCCGAACGGCGTCAGCCGGAAACCGGCCCGCCCGCGCTCGCAGAGCTGGCCGCCGAGCTTGCGTTCGAGTGCCGCGAGATGGGTGGAGAGCGTCGATTGCGAGAGGTTGAGCGCGATCTGCGCGTCATGGAAGCCGCCCTCCTCCGCCAGCACGACGAAGACGCGCAGAAGGCGCAGGTCGATATTGTCGAGGCGGCGCATGGCGCGGGGAGCTCACATCGAGAATTGCCGATACATCCTTCCACTAAATCCTATTTCTCCCGAACTGTCTCTGCGCCAGCATGGCACCGTCCCCCGAGGAGAATTGCCGTGTCTGGCCACTGCCTCTCACCCCGCTCCTCCCCCCGTTGCGGGTGCACGGCATGACCCTCGGGGGACTGTCCGGCCGCGTGGTGCTGGTCACCGGCGCCAGCCGCGGCATCGGGCTCGGCATCGCCCGCGCCTTCGCCGCCGCCGGGGCGGAACTGCATGTGCTCGCCGACGACGAGGCGGTGTTCGACGTGGCTGCGACGCTCGGCGCGCGCGGCCACCGCGCCGACATCACGCGCGGCGTGGACCTCGCAGCGGTCGCCGCCGCCCTCCCGCATCTCGACGTGCTGGTGAACAATGCCGGGCTTGAGCTGGTCACCCCGCTCGACGATGCGAGCCCCGAAAACGAGGCGACCTTCCGCCGGGTGGTGGAGATCAACGTCGTCGGTACCTTCCTCGTCACCCGCGCGCTCAGCCCGAAGCTCGGTCATGGCGGGCGCGTCATCAACACCGCCTCGCTGTGGTCGCGCAGCGCCGAGGCGCTCTTCAGTGCCTATGTCGCCTCCAAGCATGCGGTGATCGGCCTCACCAAGACATGGGCCAAGGAGCTCGGCCCGCGCGGCATCACGGTGAATGCGGTCTGCCCCGGCTGGGTGCGAACCGAGGCCTCGCTGCGCTCGCTGCACGCCATGGCGGCGCGCACCGGCATCGCCCCGGAGGTGCTGCTCGACGAGATCGTGGCAGCGCAGATCCTGCCCGGATTCATGGACCCGGACGACATTGCCGGCACCTACCTCTTCCTCGCTTCCGACCTCGCGGCCAATATCACCGGCCAAAGTGTCGGAGTCGATCGAGGAGAATTCCCATGGTAGCGCCCCATCAGGGTCTGAAGGTGGTGGTCACCGGAGCCGCGAGCGGCATAGGCCGCGCGAGCGCCGACGCGCTGGCCGCTGCCGGTGCGAAGGTGGTCGGCTTCGACCTGCACCCGCCGGAGACCGCCAGTTCCTGGCCGACCATCCTCACCAACGTCGCCGAGGAGGGTGCGGTGGTCGGCAGCATGGAGGCCGCCGTCTCCGAGCTCGGCGGTCTCGACGTGGTGGTCAACTGCGCCGGCATCTGCATCGAGACGCCGCTCGCGGCCTTCGACGTCATGGCCTATGAGCGCATGGCGGCGGTCAACATACGCGGGCCGATCCTGACGGCGCGCGAGGCGCTGCGCCATTTCCGCGGCGACGGGCCGGGCCGCATCATCAACATCGCCTCCGAGCTCGCCTATCTCGGCCGCGCCGGCTTCTCCGGCTATGCCGGCACCAAGGGCGCCGTGCTGGCGCTCACCCGCTCCTGGGCGCGCGAGCTGGCGCCGAAGGTCCTAGTCAACGCCATCGCCCCCGGCCCGGTCGACACGCCTCTGCTCGATTACGCCAATCTCAGCGAGGAGCTGAAGCGGCTGGAGGTCTCCAACCCGCTCGGCCGCCTCGGCCGGCCGGAGGAGGTTGCGCAGGCGGTGCTGTTCCTTGCGAGCCGCGCCACCGGATTCATCACCGGCCAGTGCATCAGCGTCGACGGCGGCGCAGCGATGCACTGAGCCACCCACAGGGGAAGACAATGGTCGACAGCGTGCGTCTCGACGAACTGAGCTGGCCGGAATTCAAGGCGAAGGTAGCGGCCGGCGCGCCGGTGCTGCTGCCGCTCGGCTCGACCGAGCAGCACGGGCCGCATCTGCCGCTCAATGTCGACGTGGTGCTGCCGACCGGCGTGTGCGAGCGCGTGGCGCGCGAGGTCGGCGGCCTCGTCGCCCCGACGGTCAACTATGGCTGCAAGTCCATGCCGCGCTCGGGCGGCGGCGAGCAGTTCCCCGGCACGCTGAGCCTCGACGCCAACACCTTCGCCCTCGTGGTGCGCGACGTCATCCGCAATCTCGTCCGCCAGGGCGTGCGCCGGCTGGTGGTGGTGAACGGCCATTACGAGAATTGCTGGCCCTCGGTCGAGGGGCTCGATCTCGCGCTGCGCGAACTGAAGAGCGAGGGCGTCGACGACCTCGTGGTGATGCGCCTCGAATATTGGGACTTCGCCCAGCGCGCGACGCTCGACAGACTGTTCCCGGAAGGCTTCCCCGGCATCGACCTCGAACATGCGAGCCTGCTGGAGACGTCGCTGATGCTGGTGCTGCGCCCCGAGCTGGTCGAGATGGACAAGGCGCCGACCGACGGGCCGGCCAAGTTCCCGCCCTATGACCGCTTCCCGGTGCCGGACGATTTCGGCCTGCCGCCTTCCGGCGTGCTGGCGGTCGCCACCGGCTCCACGGCCGAGAAGGGCGAATGGCTGATGGCGGACTACGTCACCCGTATCTCCGCCGCCATGCGCAAGGAATTCGGGATGTGAGCGTCCGCCACGGCCTGCACCGGGACGCCCTCATCCTGAAGTGCGAGCGGGGCGAGCCTCGAAGGATGAGGTCGAGAGGCGGACCGAGAATTGGATCAATACGGGCGCCAATGCCCACTGAGGTTAAGTGATGACCGACAAGTTCGACCCGCTGGATTCGGGCACCATCCCCCGCTTCGCCGGCCTGTCCACCTTCATGCGGCTGCCGGTGGCCGAGCCTTCCGAGGTCGACATCGCCATACTCGGCGTACCCTTCGACCTCGGCACCACCAATCGCGCCGGCACCCGCCACGGGCCGCGCGAATTGCGCAACCAGTCGAGCCTGATGCGCCGCGTGCACCATGTCACCGGCCTGTCGCCCTATGACCGCGCTCGCGTCGCCGATTGCGGCGACGTCGTCATCGACCCGTTCGACCTGATGCGCTCGCTCGACATCATCACCGCGCAGTATGCCGGCGTGCGCGAGGCCGGCGCGCTGCCGCTCACGGGCGGCGGCGACCATTTGATCACCCTGCCGATCCTGCGGGGACTGGCGAAGGACGGCCCCGTCGGGCTGATCCAGTTCGACGCCCATTCCGACACCTATGACAGCTTCTTCAACTGCAGCCGCTACAATCACGGCACGCCGTTCCGCCGCGCCATCGAGGAAGGGCTGGTCGATCCGAAACGCTTCGTGCAGATCGGCCTGCGCGGCGCGATCTCGGATGCCGGCAATTACGACTACGCCCGCTCCGTGGGCGTGCGCATCATCTTCATCGAGGAACTCGTCGCGCGCGGCGTCGAGGACGTCATGGCGGAAGCGCGCGCCATCGTCGGGAACAAGCCGACCTACGTCACCTTCGACATTGACGGCATCGACCCCTCGCAGGCGCCCGGCACCGGCACGCCGGAGATCGGCGGCTTCTCCACCCGCGAGGCGCAACAGATGGTGCGCCTGCTCGACGGGCTCGACCTCATCGGCGCCGACCTGGTCGAAGTCGCCCCGCCCTTCGACCCGTCCGGCCTCACCGCGCTGACCGGGGCCACCATCATGTTCGAGCTGCTCTGCGTCCTCGCCGGCGTCGTCGAGAGCAAGGGGACGCGCTGATGGCCCATGGCTATGAAGGCGGCCGGCTCGACCTGCCCTTCGTCGGCATCTGCACCTTCGGCAAGTACCCGCTCCAGCTCGACTGGGACCGCATCGACGCCGACGTCGCCATCCTCGGTGCCCCCTTCGACCTCGGCACGCAGTGGCGCTCCGGCGCCCGCTCCGGCCCGCGCGCGATCCGCGAGGCGTCGACGCTGTTCTCCTTCGGCCATGCCGGCGCCTATGACCATGAGGACGACATCGTCTACCTGCCGGCGGCGGCGACCCGCATCGTCGACATCGGCGATGCCGACATGATCCACACCGACACGCTGGCGAGCCACGCCAACATCGAACGGGGCGTGCGCAAGATATTGCAGGCCGGCGCCATCCCGGTCGTGCTCGGCGGCGACCACTCGGTCAACATCCCCTGCATCGAGGCGTTCTCGGACGAAGAGCCGATCCACATCGTCCAGTTCGACGCCCATCTCGATTTCGTCGACGAGCGCCACGGCGTGCGGCGCGGCCATGGCAGCCCGCTGCGGCGGGCGGCGGAGAAGCCCTATGTCACCGGGTTGACCCAGCTCGGCATCCGCAACGTCTCCTCCACCGCCCGCGAGGGCTACGAGGCCGCGCGGTCCATGGGCTCGGACATCCTGAGCGTCAGGCAGATCCGCAAGCTGGGCACCGAGGCGGTGCTGGCGCGCATCCCGACCGGGGTGCGCTATTACGTCACCATCGACATAGACGGCTTCGACCCGTCCATCGCCCCCGGCACCGGCACGCCGAGCCATGGCGGCTTCACCTATTACGAGGTGCTGGAGCTGCTCGACGGCCTTGCGAAACGCGGCAACGTCGTGGGCGTCGACCTCGTCGAGGTCGCCCGCGAATATGATCCCGGCGGCGTCACCGCCATCCTCGCCGCGCAGGTGCTGCTGAACTTCATCGGCCGCGTGCTGCACCACCGTATCTCTTGAACGTCGTTCAGAGTGGCCAATTTCTTCCTCGCCGGTGCGAATCCGCATCGCCCCATGTGGCCCCGGTGCCATAATGCCGGGGCTTCACCAAGCAGAGGACCAGCCATGCGCGACCACAAGACCGTCAACGACGTCCCTTCGAATGCCAAGAAGGTTGCCATCGAACTGCTCAACGCCAATCTCGCCTCCGGCATAGACCTCGCACTGGCCACCAAGCAGGCGCACTGGAACCTCAAGGGTCCGCAGTTCATCGCCGTGCACGAGATGCTGGACGGCTTCCGCACCGAGCTCGACGACCACAACGACACCATGGCGGAGCGCGTCGCCCAGCTCGGCGGCACGGCGCTCGGCAGCACGCAGGCGGTGGCCGGCGCCACGTCGCTCAAGCCCTACCCGCTCGACATCTATGCGGTGCACGACCATCTGGCGGCGCTGGTCGAGCGCTTCGGCGCGGTCGCCAACAGCGTGCGCAAGGCAATCGACGAGTCCGACGACGCCGGCGATGCCACCACTTCGGACATCTTCACCGCGGCTTCGCGCTCGCTCGACAAAGCCTTGTGGTTCCTTGAGGCGCACCTGCAGGAATCGAAATAGTATTGCCCGATTAACACTTAATTGCCGATACTTTGGCTCGGCGGCGGCCTTTTGTGGGCCGCCGCCGAATTTATGTCCAAATACCTTCGCTATGTTGCTACCTCACGAATCCGTGTTCGGGGCTGTGGTTTTGCAGTAAGCAGGGAATTGCGCGACAGTGATGCGCATCTTGCTTGTGTCATACTGCGGCGCCGTAGAATCGGGCTTGAGGCCGTTGCATCTGCGCACCGGATTAGAGCTCCTAGTCATAAGGACGAGTTCGGATGGCAGGCAAGGCGGCCAAGGGAAGCACTGCGGAAGGTTCGGGGTCCGATCGGATGGTTTTTGCGGCACCCTCTACGTTCCTTGACGCCTCCGGAACCGATACACCCATCACTCATCTGGAAATCGCCCGGCTGATCGAGCGTGCTCACCGTCGATTCCTCGATCTTCTGCGCGTCGAATTGGCGCGGCTCGGCACGGACGACATCAGCCCGTCGCAGGTGATGCTGTTGTTCACCATCGGTCAGGACGAGCTTTCCGTGCGCGATCTTCTGGAGCGCGGGCACTATCTCGGCTCGAATGCTTCGTACAACCTCAAGCAACTGGTGGATGCGGGCTATGTTCACCGCAGCGCCTCGCTGCGCGACCGCCGTTCGGCGCGGCTGCGGCTCACCGCCAAGGCGCAGAGCCTGTGCGACGCCATCCGCACCATGCATGACAATCGCCAGGGTTTGGGCGACGAAACTGAGGTCTACGAGCTCGGCGTCGCCTATGGCGTGCTGCGGCGCCTCGAAATCCTCTGGACCGGCTCGCTGCGCTGAGGGGGTGTCCCCCACTCCGCCCTCATGGCCGGGCTCGACCCGGCCACCCAGACTTCGGACTGGCTGCAGGCGGACAGGCTGGGTCCCCGGGTCAAGCCCGGGGATGAGGGCAACCTGGAATGATCGGCCATCCCCTCAGGTGATCACGCTCGGCGCGGTGCGGCCGGTGCGGCCGGCGATGTCCGGCAGGACGCGCGAGATCTCGATCAGGTCGGCGAGCGTGTCCTGCGTGTCGAGGTCGTGCCGCGCCGGATCGGCGACGAAGCGCTCGATATAGACCCGCAGCGTCGCCCCCGCCGTGCCGGTGCCGGACAGACGGTAGACGACGCGCGATCCACCCTCGAAGAACACCCGCACGCCCTGCTTCGTCGTCACCGAGCCGTCGACCGGGTCGTGATAGGCGAAGTCGTCGGCCGCCTCGACGGTCAGTCCGTTGATCACCGTCCCCGGCAGCGTGTCGAGGCGTGAGCGCAGATCCGCCATCAGCGCGTCGGCAGCAGTGCTGTCGACCTCCTCATAGTCGTGGCGGGTGTAGTAGTTGCGCCCATAGGTCGCCCAGTGCTCGGCGACGATCTCGGCGACGCCCTGCCGGCGCACGGCGAGGATGTTCAGCCACATCAGCACCGCCCACAGCCCGTCCTTCTCGCGCACATGGTTGGAGCCGGTGCCGAAGCTCTCCTCGCCGCAGACCGTGGCGAGGTCCGCGTCGAGCAGGTTGCCGAAGAACTTCCAGCCCGTCGGCGTCTCGTAGCTCTTGATGCCGAGCTTCTCGGCGACACGGTCCGCCGCGCCGCTCGTCGGCATGGAGCGGGCGATGCCCTTGATCCCCGCCTTGTAGCCCGGCGCCAGATGCGCGTTGGCGGCGATGAGGGCGAGCGAATCCGACGGCGTCACGAAGCGCCCGCGGCCGATGATCATGTTGCGGTCGCCGTCGCCGTCCGAGGCGGCGCCGAGGTCGGGCGCCTCCTCCGACATCAGGAGGTCGTAGAGCTCCTTGGCGTAGACGAGGTTCGGGTCCGGGTGATGCCCGCCGAAATCCTCCAGCGGCTCGCCGCGCACCACCGTGCCCGGCTCGGCGCCGAGTGTCTCCTCGAGGATCGCCCTCGCATAGGGGCCGGTCACCGCGCTCATGCCGTCGAAACGCATGGTGAAGCCGGAGGCGAACAGGTCGCGGATCGCGTCGAAGTCGAACAGCGTCCCCATCAGCTCGGCATAGTCCTCGACGGGGTCGACGACGTCGACCACCGTGTCCTCGACGCGGGTGATGCCGAGCGTGTCGATGTCGACGTCCGGCGCGTCGGAGATGCGGTATTCGCGGATGGTCTTCGACTTCTCGAAGATGGCGTCGGTCACCGGCTCGGGCGCCGGGCCGCCAGCGCCGATATTGTACTTGATGCCGAAATCGCCGTGTTCGCCGCCGGGATTGTGGCTGGCGGAGAGGATGATGCCGCCGAAAGCGCCGTGCTTGCGGATGACGCAGGAGGTGGCGGGCGTCGAGAGGATGCCGCCGCGCCCGACCATGATCCGGCCGAAGCCGTTGGCGGCGGCGATCTTGATGATCTTCTGGATCGCCTCGCGATTGAAGTAGCGCCCGTCGCCGCCGACCACCAGCGTCTCGCCCTCGAAGTCGCTGAGGCTGTCGAAGGTCGACTGGACGAAGTTCTCGACATAGTGCGGCTGCTGGAACACCTGCACCTTCTTGCGCAGGCCGGAGGTCCCCGGCTTCTGGCCCTCGAAAGGCGTGGTGGCGACGGTGCGGATCATGGTTTCCCCGGATTTCCAGTCGTAAGGCGAGGCGTCGTGCGCGACCATCCTTCGAGGCTCGCCGGCGGCTCGCACCTCAGGATGAGGGTGATCTCAGGAAGCGGCCTCATCCTAGGTGCCCGGCGTTACGCCGGGCCTCGAAGGATGCTGACGCCGGACGGCGGCTACTTCCGCACCAGATGGTGCAGCAGCCCGGCCGCCGAGGTCGAGAGCGAGGCCGGCGCGACACCGCTCTCCACCGCCGGCAGCAGCGTGTTGGCGAGCTCCTTGCCGAGCTCGACGCCCCACTGGTCGAAGCTGTTGATGTTCCAGATCGCGCCCTCGACGAAGACGCGGTGCTCGTAGAGCGCGATGAGGCGCCCCAGCGTGTAGGGATCGAGCTTCTCATAGGCGACGGTCACCGACGGACGGCTGCCGGTGAAGACGCGGTGCGGGGCGATCCGTTCCGCCGTCTCCTCGTCGCGGCCGGCGGCGATGAGCTGCGCCTTCGCCTCCTCCAGCGTGCGCCCGCGCATCAGCGCCTCGGACTGGGCGAGGCAGTTGGCGATCAGCATGGCGTGCTGGCGCTTGAGGCCCGCCACCTTCTCCTCGCCATGGCCATGGGCGGCGATGAGGAACTCGACCGGGATCGGGCTGGTGCCCTGGTGGATGAGCTGGAAGAAGGCGTGCTGGCCGTTGGTGCCCGGCTCGCCCCACACCACCGGACCGGTATCGTGGGCGACGGTCTTGCCGTCGAGCGTCACGTGCTTGCCGTTGCTCTCCATGTCGAGCTGCTGGAGATAGGCCGGCAGGCGGGCGAGGTGCTGGTCGTAGGGGATCACCGCGCGCGTGGCGTAGCCGCAGATCTCGCGGTGCCAGATGCCCACGAGGCCGAGCAGCACGGGAAGGTTCTTCTCCAGCGGCGTGCTGCGGAAATGCTCGTCCATCGCATGGCCGCCATCGAGGAAGCGGCCGAAATTCTCCGCGCCGACCGCGATCATCACCGGTAGGCCGATGGCCGACCACACCGAATAGCGCCCACCGACCCAATCCCAGAAGCCGAACACCCGCCCCGGCGCGATGCCGAAGGCGGAAACCTTGTCGAGCGCCGTGGAGACGGCGGCGAAATGGTTGGCCACCGCCGCCTCGCCGAGCGCCTCGACGATCCATTCGCGGGCGCTGGCGGCATTCGCCATCGTCTCCTGCGTGGTGAAGGTCTTGGAGGCGACGATGAACAGCGTCGAGGCCGGGTCCAGCTCGGCGATGGTATCGTAGAGATGCGCGCCGTCGACATTGGAGACGTAATGCGCGCGCGGCCCGTGGTGATAGGGCCCGAGCGCGATGGTCGCCATCACCGGCCCGAGGTCGGAGCCGCCGATGCCGATATTGACGATGTCGGTGATCGGCTTGCCGGTCCAGCCCTTCAGCGCGCCGGTGCGGATGCCCTCGGCGAAGGCGCCCATGCGCGCCAGCACGTCGGCGACGTCGGCGCGCACGTCCTGCCCGTCGACGGTGAAGGGACTCGCGCTGCGGTCGCGCAGCGCCGTGTGCAGCACGGCGCGGTCCTCGGTGATGTTGATGTGCTCGCCGGCAAACATCGCCGCGCGCTTGCCCTCGACGCCGGCGGCGCGGGCGAGGTCGATCAAGAGGCCCAGCGTCGCCGGGGTGAGCGAGCATTTCGAGAAGTCGAGCAGCAGGTCCTCGAAGGAGGCCGAGAAGGCGGCGAAGCGGCCGGAATCGGCGGCGAACAGGTCCGGGACCTTCTCTTCCGCGCGCGCGGCGCGGTCGGCGGCCAGGGCCTTGAAGACGTCCTCGACGGCGGCACTCATGCGTTCCTCCACACCCTTCCCGCGCCGGCGCGGATCACTCGCTCCGGCCCATGCTCGTCTTCACCGCCTCGATAAGCTGCTTGAGCGTGAAGGGCTTCGGCAGGAAGCCGAAATCCGCACCCTCCGGCAGGTTCTTGGCGAAGGCTTCCTCGGCATAACCCGACATGAATATCACCTTGATGTCGGGATGCGTGCCGCGCAACTCCTTGAGCAGCGTGGGTCCGTCCATTTCCGGCATCACCACGTCGGAGAGCACGAGGTCGACCTCGCCGGCATGAGTCTCCATCACCTCCAGCGCCTCGACGCCGGAGCCGGCCTCGAGCACTTGGTAGCCGCGCGAGGCGAGCGCGCGGGCGGCGAAGGCGCGCACCGCCTCCTCATCCTCGACCAGCAGCAGCGTGCCGCGCCCGGTGAGGTCGGCGCTCTTCGCCGGCGCCTCGGCCTCGGCTTCGGCGGCCTTAGGCGCGATGGCGGCGACCTCCGGCACATGGCGCGGCAGGAACACCCGGAAGATCGAGCCCTTGCCCGGCTCGCTCTCCACCTGCAGCGTGCCGCCGGTCTGCTTGACGATGCCGTAGACGGTGGAAAGCCCGAGGCCGGTGCCCTTGCCGACCTCCTTGGTGGTGAAGAAGGGCTCGAAGATCTTGTCAATGATCGCCGGCGGAATGCCCGCGCCGGTATCGGTCACCTCGACCAGCACATGGTCGGCGGCGGGCAGCCCGGCCTCGGCATATTGGGCGGCCTGCGCAGCGCTGACATTGGCGGTGCGGATGGCGAGGGTGCCGCCCTCCGGCATGGCGTCGCGGGCATTGACCGCGAGATTGACGATCACCTGCTCGAACTGGTTGAGGTCCGCCTTCACCGGCCAGAGGTCGCGCTCCTCCTTCACCTCCAGCTTGATGGTCTCGCCGAGCAGGCGGCGCAGCAGCATGGAGAGGTCGCTCATCACGTCGCCGAGGTTCAGCACCTGTGGGCGCAGCGTCTGGCGGCGCGAGAAGGCGAGAAGCTGGCGCACGAGGCCGGCGGCGCGGTTGGCGTTCTGCTTGATCTGCATCACGTCCTGGAAGGACGGATCGGTCGGGCGGGAATTGGCCAACAAGAGGTCGGAATAGCCGATGATGGCGGTCAGCACGTTGTTGAAATCGTGCGCCACGCCGCCGGCAAGCTGGCCGACCGCCTGCATCTTCTGCGACTGGGCGAACTGCGCCTCCAGCGTACGCTGCTCGGTGGTGTCGATGGCGTAGACGATGGCCGCCTCGCGCTCGGCGCCGCCATCCTCAACCGGGGCGAGGTAGAAACGGGCCGAGCGCCCGCCCTCGCGGTCGAGCCCGATGTCGATGGGGCTGGAGGGCGCCTGCCCCTTCACCGCCGCCGCCACGGCGGTCTCCAGCGGGCCGCGCGCGGCCTCGGCGACCATGTCGACGAGGCGCCGCCGCTCGCCCTCGCGGGTGCCGAACAGCCGCGCGAACATGGCGTTGGCCCGCACGATGCGCCCCTCGCCGTCCACCGCGGCGATGGCGATGGGCGAATTGTGGAAGAAGCGGGCGAAGCGCACCTCGGCGGCGCGGGCCGGATCGGCGGCGTTGTCCTCGCGCGAGCGGTTGACGACCAGCGTGCGCGAGGCGCCGGGCGTGCCGTCCGCCGCAAAGGCGACCCGGTGCCAGAGCCGCACGGGCAGCGTCTGGCCGTTCTTGCGCTTCAGGTCGAGGTCGAGCACCTCGGTGCGTACCCCGCCGGGCAGCGGCGCCATGCCGGTGAGCAGCGCCGCCGCCGGGCCGGGCACGATGTCGGCGACGGTGAGCCCGCCGGGCCCGAACTCGGCGAGGTCGTAGCCGAGCCAGTCGACCAGCGTGGCATTGATGTAGTGGATCGCCCCGCCCGCCGCCGAGAAAAAGCCGGCCGGGGCGTGGTCGAGATAGTCGATGGCGTGCTGCAATTCGAGGAAGGCGGTCTCCTGCCGCTCGCGCTCGCGGGTGAGATCGCTCACCGTCCACACCGCCGATTTCGCGCCCTTGGCGCCGGGCGCGGCGGGTCGGGCGCCGAGCTTGAGCCAGCGCACCGGCTGGCCGGGACCGGCGATGCGCACCTCCTCGGTCAGCGCCTTGCCCTCGCGCACGCCCTGCGCCAGCCGGTAGACGGCTTCCGAGGCGTCGGGATCGGAGGTGAACAGCCGCTCGACGGGGCGCGCCTCGGCGGGCACGTCGGCGCCGGTGATCTCGCAATAGCGCGGATTGGCGTAGAGCACGCGGCCGAGCGTATCGACGACGCACAGCCCGTCCGGCGCGCTGTCGGCGACTCGGCGCGCCAGCTCGTCGCGCATGTCCGGCATGCCGAAGCGCAGCAGGCCGGTGGCATAGGCGAACAGCGCGAACACGCCGACCACGGCGAGAACGGTGAGCAAGCCGATGATCCACGGATCGGCCCGCTCGCGGCCGAGCAGCAGCAGCGAGACCACCGCGCCGACGAGAGCCAGCGCGACCAGCAGCACGAGGCGAATGCTCCCGCCGATCTCGGGTCTGTCGAGCGTGCGATCGTCCGATCCGCTATCCGCCATGTCCAAGCCGGGAACCCTTGCTGCAGGCTTGCGCCGCGCCGGGGCGAGTCAGCCCCGCCGTCCGGCGCGTCTTCTTTGGTGCCTGACCCGGCCCCTGGGGGCAAGGCCCGATTGGGCTTATCCGCCGGCTGTCCGCCCTGCCCGTCGGCGCCCGGAGTTGCCACGCGCGCCCTTCCGCGACACAAAGGACGCGAGCGTAACCGGCCGCGCTCGTCCTGCGGCCGGCCGGGCGTATCGCGGAGAGTGGCTCATGATGGATGTTCTGTCCGGATTTGGTGGATTCGGCGTGCCGTTGCTGGCCTTCGC
The DNA here is from genome assembly GCF_000092925.1 of Ancylobacter novellus DSM 506. Lineage (NCBI taxonomy): Bacteria > Pseudomonadati > Pseudomonadota > Alphaproteobacteria > Hyphomicrobiales > Xanthobacteraceae > Ancylobacter > Ancylobacter novellus. The sequence goes on from NC_014217.1 coordinate 2,355,689, forward strand.
CGGACTGGTGGTGCTGGCGATCCTCGTCATCTTCATCGGCCGTCGCTCTCGGCGGCATCGCGGGCACGGCCTCGTCGCCGGCCATCGGCTGGCGGTGGTCGACCAGGTGCAGATCGACGAGCACCGGCGCCTGGTGCTGATCCAGCGCGACGACGTCCAGCACCTCGTCATCCTCGGCGGCGGCAGCGATTTCCTGGTGGAGAGAGGCATCGGAGCGGCGCAGTTGGCCGTCGAGGAACCTCGGCACGCCCCGCGCGAGGCCGCCCCGCAGCCGGTGCGCCGCCCGGCGCCGCAACCCGCCCCCGCTGCCCCGCCCGTCGCCGAGCCGCGCGCGCCGGACCCGCGTGCGCCGGAGGCCCGCGCCCCGGAAGCCCGCCCCTACGAGCCGCCGGTGCGCCCGAGCGAGCCGCCGGCCCGTCCCACCCCCTCGCCGCTCGCCGCGCGCCGCCCTTCCGCGCCGCCCGCCGGCCCCGCCGACGAGCCGGCCGCCGTGCCGCCGCCGGTATCGCTGCGTGCCGAGCCGGTGATCGAGCCGGGCTCCCCCGCGCCTTCCGAGCCGGGACCGCGGACCGCGGTGAAGGTCGATCCGGCCTTCGCCGGCATGGCCGAGGAGCTGGAGGAAGTGCTGCGCCGTCCGGCAGCCGATCTCCCGCCCCGGCGCACCCCGGCCAGCCTCGCTTCGGCGCCGATCAGCCCGGCCGTCGAACGTCCGGTCCCGCCGGTGACGCCGCCCGCTCCCCACTCGCGCGGCCCGGCGGCGGCCGAGCCGGTCCACGCGCCGGCCCCTGCGCCGGCCGCGCCCCCGCCCGTCGCGCCGGAGCCGCGCATCGTCCCCGCGCGCAGCGAGGCGGCGCCGGAGATCCGTGCCCCGGAGATCCGTGCGCCGGAGGTTCGCCCCGCCGAACCGCTGGTCGAGGCCCCCGAGACCGAGAAGGCCAGCGACGACCCGTTCGAGCAGGAGATGGCCAACCTGCTGGGTCGCGCGAAGCGCCCGTGACAGCCTGAGCCGCCATTCCACCTTTCCTCATCCCCGGGCTTGACCCGGGGACCCAGGGGACTGGGTGCGCCCAGTCACTGGGTGGCCGGGTCAAGCCCGGCCATGAGGGCGGGAAGGGCGTTGGTATCGGAGCTGCGACCCACCACCGCAAATGAAAACGGCGACCTGCCCGCGCAGGTCGCCGTCACTATTTCCGGCCGCAGCCTCTGCCGAACCGCTCAGTCGTCGCGGTAGACGCGCTCGCGGCGCTCGTGGCGCTCCTGTGCCTCGATCGACAGCGTGGCGATCGGTCGGGCTTCCAGGCGCTTGAGCGAGATCGGCTCGCCGGTCTCCTCGCAATAGCCGTAGGAACCGTCGTCGATGCGGTCGAGCGCGGCGTCGATCTTGGCGATCAGCTTGCGCTGGCGATCACGGGCGCGCAGCTCGATGGCGCGGTCTGTCTCGGAAGATGCCCGGTCGGCGATGTCCGGGTGGTTCTGATTCTCGTCCTGAAGATGCTGAAGCGTCTCTTTCGCCTCGCGCAGGATGTCCTCCTTCCACTGCAGCAGCTTGTGGCGGAAATACTCCCGCTGCCGCTCGTTCATGAAAGGCTCGTCCTCGCGGGGGCGGTACTCCTGGTCGACCTCAACCGACATCGGCCTTCGTCCTCGTGTTCCGGGGGCACCCCTATCGGGCGCTGCTTATATCGCCACCACTTGCCCGGTACAACATTTCTCGACGTCATCGCGACGACATGAAATGCTGGATTTTTCAGCAGCTTGCGTGCCGAAACGAGGCAATTTGAAGTGAATGGCGATACCCGGAAGCCCGCGGCGGCGGCCGCTGCGGGTGCTCGAGTGCCTAGGGAATCACTCGAAGCCGAGGAAGAAGGTGTAGGAGAGCGAAACGCCGGCCTGGAACTGATTCCGGTCGCCGTGCTGCACAACCAGCGGGCTGTCGGCGGCGTCATCCATCAGATATTTGTACTCGGCGAACACCGAGCCGGTGATGTTTTCGGTGAACCGCTTGAGGATCTGGCCGCCGAATCCGACCGAATAGATGCCGCCACCGGCCTCGTAGGGGGTCAGCGGGTTGCCCAGCGCCTGGGCAAAGGCCGATTCGGCCGGCGTGATGCCATAATAGGTGTCGACATAGCCCGAGCTCGCCAGCGTCATGCGCGGGCCGGCGGAGATGGTGATCCCACCCAGCGGCTCGCTGAAATAGATGGCGTCGAGCGCGATGTCGCCCACCACGCCGTCGAAGCCGCCGAAGCCGTAGCGCAGTTCGCCGCGCAGGCGCAGCCAGTCGACCGGGAACCACTGGGCGTAGCCGCCGACCTCGAAGGCGTAGTCGATGTCGCTGAGCCCGCGCAGCGCGAAGGCACTGCTGGAATCGCGCTTCCAGTCGAGCTTGCCGACGATACCGGCCTCGAACACGCCGGTATCGAACAGGGCGAGGCTGGGATTGTCGTTGAAGCTGCGGAAGCGGCTCAGCCGATCGGCGCGCGAGATGGAGATGATCGGCTTGAAACCGAACTCGTAATCGTCCGCGCCCATCCATTCCGGCTGGTACATGGCGTAGCCGCCGAGCGTCAGCGTCCACTGGCGGTCATTGGCCTCGGCCGCATAGGCCGGGTTGCTCCACGCCATGTCGGCCGCGCTGGCCAGAGACGCCGAAAGCCCGAGCGTCCCCGCAATCACCGCAAAACCCGTCCAGCCGAACACTCGCATCGCCACTATCCCTTGGACCACGTCCGTTTCATTACAGCAGCCTAACCCGCCTGTGGTTGCCGAAAAGTCACTTTCCTCCGGCACCGTCATATAGACGGCTCAGAATCTTCGCCGCGCACCGATCTCGCACGAACCGCCGACGTGCCTATATGCTCGGTGCGCCCCGCCATCGGACCCTTCGATCCATGCTTCGTCTCTTCCTGCTGCGCCACGCCAAATCCGCCTGGCCCGAGGGCGTGCCCGACATCGACCGCCCTCTCGCGGCGCGCGGCCTGCGCGGTGCGCGGGCCATGGGCAGCTACATGGCCGAGGAAGGGCTGCTGCCGGCGCGGGCCGTCGTGTCGCCGGCGCGGCGGACCATCGAGACCTGGGACATCGCCACGTCCGGCTGGCCGGCGCATGTGAAGCCGGCCTATGAACGGACGATCTACGAGGCGCCGGCGGAGAACCTCCTGCGGCTCGTCCGTGCCCAGGAGGATGTCTCCCCGCTCATGCTGGTCGGGCACAATCCGGGCATGGAGGAGTTTGCCTCGGTGCTGCTCAAGCGCGGGCAGCGTGCCAAGGTGCTGCCGAAATACCCGACCGGCGCGCTCGCCGTGATCGACCTGCCGATCGCCAACTGGGCCGAACTGCGCCCCGGCACTGGCACGCTGGAGCGCTTCGTCACGCCGCGCGCGCTCGGCGTCGAGAAGGACAAGGAAAAGGATTAGTGCCGTCCTGGTTCGAGGATCTGGTCGACGAGGCGCGCCTCACCGCGCTGACCCTGCTCGACCGCGCCGGGGAGCTCACCAGCCCGACGCTGCGGCTCGGCGTGACCGGCCTGTCGCGGTCGGGCAAGACCGTCTTCACCACGGCGCTGATCCACGCGCTGATGCGCGGCGGAAGGCTGCCGGTCTTCCGCGCCATGCATGAGGGCCGGATCGCCGGCGCGCATCTGGAGCCGCAGCCGGACGACGGCGTGCCGCGCTTCGATTATGAGGGCCATCTGGCGGCCCTGGTGGACGAGCGACGCTGGCCTGAATCAACTAAACGAATCAGTGAATTGCGGCTGGTTGTTGATTATGCACCTCAACGTGGCGGGCGGCGCAGCCTGACCCTCGACATCGTCGATTATCCCGGCGAATGGCTGCTCGATCTGCCGCTGCTCGACCAATCCTATGCGCAGTTCGCCGCCAACAGCCTGAACCTCGCCCGCGCCCCGGCGCTGCGCCCGCTCGCCGGCCCGTTCCTCGCCGCGCTAGGCCTCGCCGCCCCCTCGGCCCCGGCGGACGAGACGGAAGCCCGGCGCCTCGCGAGCCTGTTCACCGACTATCTCGCCGCCTGCCGCGCCGAGACCGTGTCGATGAGCCTCCTGCCGCCCGGCCGCTTCCTCATGCCGGGTGATCTCGAAGGCTCGCCGGCGCTCACCTTCGCGCCGCTCGACCTGTCGGAAGGGATCGAGGCGCCGGCCGACTCGCTGCACGCGATGATGGAGCGGCGCTTCGAATCCTATAAGGAGCGCGTCGTCCGCCCCTTCTTCCGCGACCATTTCGCCCGTCTCGACCGGCAGATCGTGCTGATCGACGTGCTCTCGGCGCTCAATGCCGGACCGGCGGCGCTGGCCGACCTCGAAGCCGCGCTCGACGGCATCCTCGCCGCCTTCCGCGTCGGCCGGAATTCCTGGCTTTCCGCCCTGTTCCGCCACCGCATCGGCAAGGTGCTGTTCGCGGCGACCAAGGCCGACCACCTGCACCACACCAGCCACGATCCGCTGGAGGCGATCCTGCGCCGCCTCGTCGAGCGGGCGCTGGGCCGGGCGGAGGGCGCCGGTGCGGAGATCGACGTGGTGGCGCTCGCCGCCGTACGGGCGACGCGCGAAGCCATGGTGAAGCGCGGGCGCGCGCATCTGCCGGCCATCGTCGGCGTGCCCGAGGCCGGCCAGCACGGCGCCGACGATTTCGACGGGCTGGCCGAGGCCGCCGTCTTCCCCGGCGACCTGCCGGAGAACCCCTCCGCTTTGTTCGATCCGGCGCTCGGCTTCAACGGCCTGTCGGACGCGGCGGGCGGGGATTTCCGCTTCCTGCGCTTCCGTCCGCCGGTGGTGGAACGCAACGCCGAGGGCCTCGCTTTGCCGATGCCCCATATACGTCTCGATCGCGCGCTGGAATTCCTCCTCGGCGACCGGCTGAAATAGGACCATGAGCGACCGCACCCCTCGCCGCCCGCAAGCCTTCCGCCTCGACGATCCCGGCGTCGTCTTCGCCGAGGACGGCCAGCCCGCGCCGCGCGGGGCCGTCGTCGTGACACCCGCGCCCATGGCGGAGGCGGTCGACGAGGTGGTCCTGCCCCCGCCGCCGCCGAAATCCTCACGCTGGGGCGCGCTGTTCTGGTCGGGGCTGGGCGGCCTCGTCAGCCTCGGCGTCGGGCTTGCCGTCACCAAGCTGATCGAGGACCTGTTCGCCCGCGCCGACTGGCTCGGCTACGCCGGCCTCGCCTTCGCCGCCGCACTGGCGCTGGCCAGCCTCGTCATCCTCGGCCGCGAGGCGTTCGGGCTGATGCGCCTGCGCACGCTCAACCACTTACGCGAGCAGGCAGCGCTGGCGCTGGTGAAGGACGACCGCCGCCTCGCCGAGACGGTGACGCACGAGCTTATAGGCATCGCCAAATCCTCGCCGCGCCTGTTCCGCGCCCGCACCGAGATGGCGAGCCATCTCGACGCCATCATCGACGGCGCCGACCTCATCCGCCTCACCGAGCGCCATCTCATGACGCCACTCGACGCCGAGGCGACAAAGCTGGTGTCGAGCGCTGCCAAGCGGGTCTCCGTCGTCACCGCCGTCTCGCCGCGGGCGGCGGTGGACCTGATCTTCGTGCTGCTCACCGCGGTCGGCCTCGTGCGCCGGCTGGCGCTGCTCTATGGCGGCCGGCCTGGTGCGCTGGGCATGATCCGGCTGTTCCGGCAGGTCATCGCCCATCTCGCCGTCACCGGCGGCATGGCGGCGGGCGATTCGCTGATCCAGCAGGTGGTCGGCCACGGCATCGCCGCCAAGCTCTCCGCCCGGCTCGGCGAGGGCGTAGTGAACGGCCTCCTCACCGCCCGTCTGGGCCTTGCCGCCATCGAGGTGACGCGGCCTTTGCCCTTCGCCGCGCTGCCGGCGCCGGCGCTGAAGGACGTGGCCTCGGGCCTCGTCTCCCGCGACGAGGCCAAGGAGCCCTGACGGATCGCTTGAGCTTGCCGCGTGCCGCCCTAATCTGGCGCGCAGTCGAGACCGGGAGGGCCGCCATCATGATCCGCCATATCTGCGCCGCGGCACTGGCCGCGCTCGCTTTCGCCGCGCCGATCCCGGTCATGCCCGCACTCGCGCAGGAGGCGGTCTCGCTCGTCGGCACCTGGAACGGGCCGCGCGAGCGCATCGCCAAGGAAGGCGGCCGGATCGAGGGCACCGCGACGCTGGTGATCACCGTGCAGAACGGACGCACCTTCACCGGCCATCTGTCGCGCGCCTACGCCTCGGGCGGCCCCGTGGACGAGCCCTTATGGGGCGCGTTCACGCCCGGCGGCAACCTCATCGCCGGCGCCGACGAGGAGGGCAATTACAGCTTCAAGCTGGTCGACGCGGACACACTGGACTTCTGCTACACCGAGACCGCCTCGCCGCGCGCGACCTGCGGCCGGCTCACGCGCCAGAAGTGAGCGCCGCTCAGCCCTGATGCGCCGGCGTGCGCACGATCAGCCCGTCCAGCGCGTCCGTCACCTTGATCTGGCACGACAGGCGCGAATTGGGCTGAACGTCCGACGCGAAGTCGAGCATGTCCTCCTCCATCGGCCCCGGCTCCCCGGTCGCCGCCTGCCATGCTTCGTCCACATAGACATGGCACGTCGCGCAGGCACAGGCTCCGCCGCATTCGGCGTCGATCCCCGGCACGCCGTTGCGGATCGCCGTCTCCATCACGGTGGAGCCCACCTGCGCGTCCACGATGCGCTCGGTGCCGGCGGCGTCGATATAGGTGATCTTGGGCATGGGGAGTTCGATGGTCTTGAAGGATTACAAGGAGGGCGCGGCTCTAGATAGCCGCGCACGGCGGCGAATGCCAGCATGCCGACGGCCGCCGACAGCTATGCCGCAGATACCGGGAAATGCCTCGAACGATTCGCTCGCTGTCGACGGCTTTGCACGGGTTGCGGGCGCAGATGTGAATCGAACGTTTCCGCGCATGGTAAACAGGCCGTTAACGATAACTGCAATCGCTGCATTAACCCCAGTTCCATTTTTATTGGCCAAGAGCGTAGGATAATAACGCGGAAGAAGGCGTTCCTCTCGTCAAGTGCCCTGGTTTTCCAGAGCCGCGGGAACGCAACAACTCCGCAACACCCCGGCCCGACGGCGTAAGCCGGTCGGAGTAGCGTACGGACCGGAGGCAGGACGCCTATGTCGACGAATGCGAAGAAGGTTCACCAGGATCCTGCGGAGGCCGCACTGTCGGCCATCGAGGAGGCCCTGAGTCTCGACCTCACCAGCGACGACGGGTTCGATCCACCGAGCGAACGCACGCACGACGACGACGAGCTGCCGCCCGCCCGCGAGCCGGAAGGCCCGCGCATCGAGAGCCGTTCCGGCGCCGAGTTCGGCGAGACCGGGGACAGCGAGGCCGACGCTTCGCTCTATCTCAGCGAGACCGATCTCTTCGGCACGGACGACGACGACAACCGCGAGACCTTCCGCAACGAGGGCTTCACTCTCAACCTCGACAATCTCGACTTCTCCGCCCCCGATCTCGACGAGCCGGCCGAGCCGGCGGAAACCGCCAGCGAACCCAACTTCGATTTCTCGGCGCAGGAGTTCTCCTCGCGCGACTTCGAGGCGCCGGCGGAGGACGAGGCCGAATCCAAGGCGCCGTCCATCGAGACCGCCTTGGCGGCTGCCGCCGCGGCCGGCGTGGTGCTGCCGCGCGCCGAGGCCCCGCGCCTCGACAACATCGCCCCCGCCCGTCCGGAGACCGAGCGTTCCGAGAACGAGCGCCGCGACATTGAACGCCGGGAAATTGAACGCCGGGACACGGAGCGTTCCGAGACCGAGCGCGCGGCCGCGCCGCAGGGCCGCCGCGCCGCCAATGACGACCGGCCGAGCATCGGCCAGCTGCTCTCGGCGCTGCAGCGCCGCCCCTCGGCCACGCCCTATGTGATCGCCGGCATCGCCTCCCTCGCCTGGCTCGGCGCCGGTGGAGCGCTGCTCTATACCCAGTTCGACGGTTTCGCCGGCGGCCTCCAGGCCCTGACCGCCTCGCCCGCCTTCCTGGCGAGCATGGCGGCGCTGATCGTCCCGCCGGTCTTCTATTTCGTGCTGGCCGCCATGGTCCGGCGCATGCAGGAGATGCGCATCGTCGCGCACTCCATGGCGCAGGTGGCGATCCGCCTCGCCGAACCGCCCCCCGCCCCGGCGCCGGTTCCCGCCCCCGTTGCGCCCCCCGCCCCGGCGGCGATCCCCATGGCCGCGCCCGCCAGCTTCTCGCTGGCCACGGCCTCGCCGGAGACGCTGGCGCAGTTCGCCGGCCTCGAGGACGCCGTCACCCGCGCCAGCGAGGCGGAAGCCTTCGTGCGCGGCGAGGTCGCCGCGCTGGCGCAGGCCTATGAAGACAACAACCTGCGCATGAACCAGCTGATCGAGCGGCTGCAGGCGGAGCGCGATGCCATCTTCGGGCAGACCGAGCACATCCGCGAGACGCTCACCAGCTCGCACTATGCCTTCGCTCAGGAGGTCAACGGCGTCAGCGATCGCATCAGCGAGACCGTCATGCTCGCCGCCGACCGCGTCGCCGGCACGCTGTCCGACAAGGGCGAGCACATAACCCTCGCGCTCGGCCGCGTCGGCGACACCATCATCGAGGCGCTGAGCGAGAAGGGCGGCGACCTGATCGACCGGCTGCAGGCCACCGGCTCCGAGGTCAACACCAACCTCGCCGATTCCAGCGAGCACCTCATCTCGACCCTGTCGGCCCAGACCGACGACATCAGCCAGCGGCTGTCGGGCGTCGCCTCGAACCTCACCGACACGCTCGCAGTGCGTACCGACGAGATCAGCGAGCGCCTGTCGGGCGTCACGGAGAACCTCTCCGATACGCTCGCCACCCGCACCGACGAGATCAGCCGCCGTCTCTCCGGCGCGACCGAGAACCTCGCCGACACGCTCGCCACCCGCACCGACGAGATCAGCCGCCAGCTCTCCGGCGTCACCGAGAACCTCACCGACACCCTCGTCAGCCGCACCGACGAGATCAGCTGCCGGCTCTCGGGCGTCACCGACAGCCTGAGCGACACGCTGTCGACGCGCACCGACGCGATCAGCCGCCAGCTTACCGGCGTCACCGAGAACCTCTCCGAGACGCTGGCCAGCCGCACCGACGAGATCGGCGACCACCTGCTGCGCACCGCCGCCGAGCTGTCGCGCGTGGTGAACCACCGCACCGAGGAGATCAGCGAGAAGCTGGCCGCGACCACGCACAACCTGACGGAAACGCTGGCCGCCCGTTCGGACGAGATCACCGACGCGCTGGTCACCACCGGCACGCGCCTCGCCGACGAGATCGCCATCCGCGCCAGCGAGGTCAACCAGACGCTGCGCAGCACCGGCGATTCGCTGGTGCTCGACCTTTCGGTGCGCGGCGGCGAAGTCGTCCGCAAACTGGAGGAGACCGGCAACCGCGTCGCCGACACCATCACCGTGCGCGGCGACGACCTCGCCGACCGCATCGCCGACACCGGCAACCGCATCTACGACGCCGTCGCCGTGCGCGGCGCCGAGCTGGAGCGGCTGCTCGGCGAGACCGGCCAGCGCGTCGTCCACCAGCTCTCGCAGGCCGGCACCGGTATCCACGACGCCCTCGCCGAGGCCGCCAGCCGCGTCTCGCAGGACATCGACTATCGCGGCCACATGCTGACCGAGCAGCTTGCCCTGGTCGGCGCCGAGGCGTCGCAGACCCTCGTCGCCAACGGCACGCAGGTCACCAGCCAGTTCCGCGAGGCGGCGGAGTTCCTCACCACCGAATTCGCCTCGCGCAGCGAGAGCGTGCGCGGCGAGCTCGAGCACCAGCTGCGCGGCATCGAGGACATGGTGAGCGTGCGCGGCGGCGAGATCGCCGACCGCATCGCCACCGACAGCGCCGCGCTCGGCCGCCAGATCATGGACGGCCTGCGCGAGTTCGACAGCGTGCTGCAGACCCACGGCGCGGACATGGTCCACCGCATCGCCGACCGGGTCGAGGCGGTCACCCGCGCCATCGACACCAACATGTCCGGCTTCGACGAGCAGGTCACCGCCAAGGCCGAGCAGGTCGCCGCCTCGCTCGACCTGCGCATCGCCAACATCGAGGGTGTGCTCGACCGCGGCGTCGAGGGCCTGAACGAGACGCTCGGCGGGCGCACCGTCGAGTTCGCGCAGACCCTGTCGGAGGGCGCGCGCCAGGCGAACGAGGCCATGAGCCACTCGCTGGAGATGCTCAGCGGCTTCTTCGACGACCGCGCCGGCGCCATCACCGAGCAGCTCTCCCAGCACATCGAGCAGGCGGACCGTACCCTCTCCGCCCGCGCGCAGGACATCGCCACCACGCTCGACGAGCGCGTCGGCCGCTTCGAGGAGACCGTCGTCGGCCGCATCGACAACGTCGCCACCTCGGTCGAGGTGCGTGGCGCCGCAATGGCCGACCTGCTCGGCCAGCGCATCGGCGCGGTGGCCGGCCAGCTTCGCAACGAGGCGACCGAGATCGAGAGCACCCTGACCACGCTGGTCGACACTGTCAGCCGCACGATGGTCGACCGCGCCGGCGAGGTCACCTCGCTGTTCGACAGCCGCACGGACGAGATCGCCCGCATCGTCGAGGAGCGCGGCAACGGGCTGCTCGCGGCGCTGGAAGACCGCAGCATCGGCATCACCAGCGAGATCGCCCGCGCCAGCACCGATCTGCTCTCGGCCATCGACGACCACCGCGAGAACCTGGTCCAGGCGCTCGACACCACCCGCAACGGCGCCGTGACCGACATCATGCGCGCCAGCGAAGACCTCCTGCACACGCTGGAATCCCGCTCGGAAGCCATCGTCACCGCCTTCGAGACGGCGACGTCCGGCCGCGCCGACCAGCTCATGCAGATGAGCGGGGAAGTGGTCAGCTCGCTGCAGACCATCAGCAACGAGGTCACCTCCTCGCTGCAGAACGTCGGCGGCGAGGTCACCTCCTCCATCCAGGCTATCGGCGGCGACGTGACCTCCTCGCTGCAGGCGGTCACCGGCGACGTCCATTCCTCGCTGCAGCAGATCGGCGGCGAGGTCTCGGTCTCGCTCCAGCAGATCAGCGGCCAGGTGACGCAGGAAATCGCCCGCGCCGGCAATTCGCTGCTCACCGAGTTCGACGGCCGCGGCGCGCAGTTCGTGGAGAGCGCGCGCCAGGCCACCGAGCTCGCCGCCGGCGAGTTCTCCCGCCTCGTCGACGAGTTCGACGGGCGCGGCCAGCAGTTCGTCGACAGCGCCCGTCAGGCCACCGAGCTCGCCTCGGGCGAATTCTCCCGTCTCGTCGAGGAATTCGACGGGCGCGGCCAGCAATTCGTCGACAGCGCCCGTCAGGCCACCGGCCTCGCCGCGAACGAGTTCTCCCGTCTCGTCGAGGAATTCGACGGGCGCGGCCAGCAATTCATCGACAGCGCCCGTCAGGCCACCGAGCTCGCCTCGGGCGAGCTCACCCGCCTCGCCGAGGAGTTCGACGGGCGCGGCCAGCAGTTCGTCGACAGCGCCCGCCAGGCCACCGGCCTCGCCGCGAACGAGTTCACCCGTCTCATGGACGAGTTCGACGGCCGCGGCGGCCAGTTCGTCGAGACCGCCCGCCAGGCCACCGGCGTCGTCTCCACGGAGTTCTCGCGCCTCGCCGACGAGTTCGCCGCCTCGCTTGAGGGCCGCGGCAGCGGCCTGATCGCCGCGATCGCGGAGAGCGGCCGCACCGCCGCCGCCGAGATTTCCGCCACCAACGAGGCCCTGCAGGGCGACGTCGCCGGCCTGCTGGAGCGCCTCGGCGAGGTCAACGTCCAGCTTCAGGACGTGCTCGCCAGCTCGGTCGGCAATCTCTCGGCGATCGAGAACACCATCTCCGAGCGGCTTGAGGTCTTCCGCACCACCGTCAACAATGTGGAGGAAGCCAGCCGCCTTGCCTCCGGCCACATGGACGAGCAGATCCGCGACCTGCGCGCCGTCTCCACCGACGTGCTGCAGGACGTGGCCAAGCTCAGCCAGGGCTTCGGCGAGCAGGCGAGCATCATCACCAATGTCGCCAACGCCCTCGGCGCCGCGCATGAGAACCTCGACGACACGCTGGGCGGTCGGCACGAGGCGCTCATCGCCCTCGCCGAGCAGGTCAGCACCCGCACGGCCGACCTCGACAGCCGCCTCGCCCAGTACACCAGCACGCTGGAGGGCACGTTCGGCCGGGCGGAACAGCGCGTCGCCGAGATCTCCAAGGCGATCCTCAACACGGCGAACGCCTCGACCGAGGCCGTGGTGCGCCAGCAGGAGAAGATCCGCTCCACCACCGAGGCCGAGCGCGAGCGCACCCTCGCCTCGCTGCACGAGACCTACGAGCAGGCGGTGAGCGAGGTCGACAACCTGATGCGGCAGGCCAATCAGGGCTTCTCCGGCGCCGCGCAGGCGCTGCGCAGCTCGGTCGCCGACATCCAGCGGCTCCTGGAGACCACGCGCGAAGAGCTCAAGCGCGGCATCATGGAGCTGCCGGAGGAGACCGAGGCCAACGCCTCGGCCATGCGCCGCACCGTCGCCGAGCAGATCAAGGCGCTGGCCGAGCTCAACGAGATCGTCTCGCGCCATGGCCGCACGCTCGACGTCGACACCGGCACGCGGGTGCGCACCATGGCCGCGGCTCCGGTGATGGCGGCGCCGATCGCGCCCGCCCCGCCGGCTCCCGCCCCGCGCAGCCAGCCGGCAGCGTCGCGCGTCGAGCCCAGCCGCCCGGCTCCCGCCCATTTCGAGCCGGCGCGGCCGGCGGGCGGACGCGGCAATGGCGGCAACGGCAATGGCAACGGCAACACCGGCGGCAATGCGCCCGCCTCCCGTCGTCCCGCGGCGACGCCGGAACGCGGCGGTGCCGGCTCCGGCGCGGCGAGCGGCGGCAGCGACAAGGGCGGCTGGCTGTCCGAGCTTCTGGCGCGTGCCTCCGACGGCGACAACCCGTCCAACGGCCCCTCCTCCCCAAGGAACGGCGAACGCGGCGGTGAGCGTGGCGAACGTGGCGGCTCGCGCGGCGGCAACTACGAGGCCCGCGGCGCCAGCCAGCCGGAACGGCCGGTCCACCACACCATCGAGTCGCTCGACTCGCTGTCGGTCGACATCGCCCGCATGATCGATCACGAGGCGGCCGTCGACCTGTGGGAGCGCTACAAGAAGGGCGAGCGCAACGTGTTCACCCGGCGCCTCTACACCATGCAGGGGCAGCAGACCTTCGAGGAGATCCGCCGCAAGTACCGGCGCGATCTCGAGTTCCGCGACACGGTCGACCGCTATATCGGCGAGTTCGAGCGTCTCCTGGAGCAGGTCTCGCGCGACGACCGTGGCCAGGCGATGACCAAGACCTACCTGACCTCCGACACCGGTAAGGTCTACACCCTGCTCGCCCACGCCGCCGGCCGCTTCGACTGAGCGGCCGGGGTTCTCCGGAAGACATGAAAGCCCCCGCCTCGGCGGGGGCTTTTGCTTTTGGGGGATGCGCTTCCGCAGGCCCGCCTATTTTCCCGCCTGATACGCCCGTCCTCCCCTCATGGTCGGGCTTGATCTGGCCACCCAGGTCACGCCGTGCACCGCGGGGAAGACTGGGTCCCCGGGTCAAGCCCGGGGATGAGGGGGTGATCTGCGACAGCTAGCGAACGTCGTAGGCCGGCTCCCGCCCGACGGAACCTCATCCTGAGGGTCTGACTCGTAATTGCTTTTCGGGGTGGGGGGAGCCGCCATTGGACTGTCATCCCCGGGCTTGGCCCGGGGATCCACGACTTGCCGGGCTCTCCAAGCGGTGCTGAAGGCGTGGATGGCCGGGCCAAGCCCGGCCATGACGAGCCTCCAGGGCGGAGAGCCGGGATCGCTCTCCAATCGGGTCACGATCCCGGATACGGCCTAACGGCCGTTCCGGGATGACGACAGGCGTAGGGACGGCCTCCCGGTTTTCGCCCGCCTCCCCAAACAAAAACCCCGCCGGGCGCACCCGGCGGGGCTCATCTCTTCAGAACGGTCCAGCCCCGCCCCTCAGTGCGGCGCGGCCGCCTGCTCTTCCTTTCGCGCCCGCCGGCGCTCGCCGAAGGAGGCGATCCAGCGGGCGATCACATAGAAGGTCGGCGTGAACAGGAGGCCGAACACCGTCACGCCGATCATGCCGGAGAACACCGCCGTACCGAGCGCCTGGCGCAGCTCGGCGCCGGCGCCGGTCGCGATCACCAGCGGCACCACGCCGAAGATGAAGGCGAAGGAGGTCATGATGATCGGCCGCAGGCGCAGCTGAGCGGCATGCGTCGCCGCGCTGAAGCGGTCCTCGCCCCGATCCTCGAGTTGCTTGGCGAACTCGACGATCAGGATCGCGTTCTTCGCCGCGAGGCCGATGAGCACGATGAAGCCGACCTGGCTCAGGATGTTGTTGTCCTGTCCTCGCAAGAGGATGCCGACCGAGGCCGCGATCAGGCACATCGGCACGATGAGGATGACCGCCAGCGGCAGCGTCAGGCTCTCATACTGCGCCGCCAGCACCAGGAAGACGAACACCACGCCGAGCGCAAAGGCGAAGATCGCGGTGTTGCCCGCCCTCACCTGCTGGAAGGCCAGCGCCGTCCATTCATAGGCGAAGCCGTCCGGCAGGGTCTCGGCGGCGATCTGCTGCATCTTCTGGATCGCCTGGCCCTGCGAGGTGCCGGGCTGCACGTCGCCGTCGAGCTCGGCCGCCGGGTAGAGGTTGTAGCGCGGCACGCGGTAGGGGCCCGAGATGTCGCGCACGGTGGTGAAGGAACCGAGCGGCACGGTCTGGCCGTCGCGGTTGTTCACCCTCAGCCGCAGCAGGTCCTCCTGCGTGAGGCGGAAGGGCGCGTCCGCCTGTGCCTGCACCCGGTAGGTGCGTCCGAACAGGTTGAAGTCGTTGACGTAGGTCGAGCCGATATAGGTCTGCAGGGTGGCGAACACGTCGGCGATGTTGACGCCGAGCAGCTGCGCCTTGGTGCGGTCGATGTCGAGGAAGAGCTGCGGCGTCGAGGTCTCGAACAGCGAGTAGACCTGCCTCAGCCCCGGCGTCTGGTTGGCGCGCCCCATCATGGCGTAGACGGCGCCCTGCAGCGCGGCATAGCCGCGTCCGCCGCGATCCTCGATCATCATGCGATAGCCGCCGGCATTGCCGATGCCCTGCACGGGCGGCGGCATGACGACGATCATCTGCGCCTCCTGGATGGAAGCGAGCTTGCCGAACAGCGCACCCTGGATGGCGGGCGCCGACTGGCCGGGCTGCTTCGCGCGCTCGGCCGCCGGGCCGAGGATGACGAACATGGCGCCGGCATTGGGCGCATTGGTGAAGGTGGCGCCGGAGAAGCCGACGATGTTCACCACATGGGCGACGCCCGGGGTCGCCAGCACTTCCTTCGCCGCCTTCGTCATCACCTCGTTGGTGCGCGAGAGCGAGGCGCCGCCCGGCAGCTGCGAGGCGACGATGAGATAGCCGCGGTCCTGCGCCGGGATGAAGCCCTGCGGGGTCGAGCGGAAGATCTCCAGGCCGCCGGCGAGGATGGCGACATAGACGACGAGCACGATCACGGCGAAGCGCACCAGCTTGCCGGTGAGCCAGCCATAGCCCCGCGAGACGCCGTTGAAGCCCTTGTTGAAATAGTAAAAGAAGCCGGTGAAGGGCCGCGCGTACCAGGGCGGACGGTGGCCCTCGGGCGGGTGCGGCTTGAGCAGCAGCGCGCACATGGCCGGCGACAATGTCAGCGAGACCAGCAGCGAGATCAGCGTCGAGCCGGCGATGGTGAGCGCGAACTGCCGGTAGAACTCGCCGGAGATGCCGGGGATGAAGGCCGAGGGGATGAACACCGAGGCCAGCACCAGCGAGATCGCCACCAGCGCCCCGCCCACCTCGTCCATGGTCTTGTAGGCGGCATCGCGCGGCGACAGGCCGGTGGAGATGTTGTGCTCCACGCTCTCCACCACGACGATCGCGTCGTCGACCACGATGCCGATGGCCAGCACCAGGCCGAACAGCGACAGGTTGTTCAGCGAGAAGCCGAACAGGCTCATGATGAAGAAGGTGCCGATCAGCGAGACCGGGATGGCGATGATCGGGATGATTGCCGCCCGCCAGGTCTGCAGGAACAGCACCACCACGATGACCACCAGCACGATGGCTTCGAGGATGGTGTCCTCCACCGCCCGCACGGATTCGGCGATGAACTGGGTCGGGTTGTACGCGGTCGAATAGGCGAGGCCCTGCGGGAAGTCCTTGGAGATGCGGGCGATCTCCTGCTCGATCGCCTGGCCGGTCGACAGCGCGTTGGAACCCGGCAGCTGGAAGATGCCGAGCGCCACCGAGGGCTTGGAGTCGAAATAGGAGATCGAGGAGTTGTCCTGCCCCTCGATGTCGATGCGGGCGATGTCGCGCAGCCGCACCACCGCGTTGCCGCTCTGGCGCACCACGATGTTGCCGAACTCCTCCGGCGTCGACAGGCGCCCGAGCGTGCGCACCGCCACCTGGAAAGCAAGCTGCTCAGGCACCGGCGGCGCGTTCAGCACGCCCGAGGCGACCTGCAGGTTCTGCGCCCTGAGCGCGGCCGTGACGTCGGTGGCCGTGAGGTTCAGCGCCTGCATCTTGGTCGGGTCGAGCCAGACCTGCATGGCGTAGTCGCGCGAGCCGAACACGGTGATCGAGCCCACGCCCTGCACGCGCTGGAGCTGATCCTTGATCTGCAGGTTGGCGTAGTTGGAGATGAACAGCGAGTCGCGCGAATCGTCGGGCGAGAACAGGCTCACCACCATCAGGATGTCGGGCGACGACTTGGTCACCGTGACGCCGATCTGCTGCACTTCCTGCGGCAGGCGCGGGGTCGCGGTGGAGACGCGGTTCTGCACCTGCACCTGGGCGATGTCGAGGTCGGTGCCGATGTCGAAGGTGACGGCGATGGAGAAGCGCCCGTCCGCCGTCGAGTTCGAGGAGATGTAGATCATCCCCTCGACGCCGTTGATCTGCTGTTCGATGGGCGAGACGACGGTGTCGGCCACCGTCTCGGCGCTCGCTCCCGGGTACTGGCCGGTGACGTTCACCACCGGCGGCGCGATGTCGGGATACTGCGCGACCGGCAGCGACACGAAGGCGACGCCGCCGAGGATCATCACCACGATGGAGATCACCGAGGCGAAGATCGGGCGGTCGATGAAGAAGTGGGAGAATTTCATTGTGCCGGCCTCCCGCTCAGTTCGCGGGCGGGTTGGCAGCCGGCTTGGCCGCGCCACCGCCATTGGCAGGCGCGGCTCCGGCGGCCGGGGCGGCGCCGGCGGCAGGCGCCGCGGGCTGCTCCAGCTTGCCGACCACCTGCGCGCCCGGACGGATGCGGATCAGCCCGTTGACCACGACGAGGTCGTCCTTGCCGATGCCCTCGACGACCCGCATGCCGTCATGCACGCGGCCGAGGGTGACGTATTTCATCTGCGGCACCTGCGGCTGGTCGCCCGGCTGCATCACATAGACGAATTTGCGCGTCTGCTCGGTGCCGATGGCCACGTCCGGCACCAGCAGTGCGTCGTGCGGATGCGACGCCGGCACCCGGATGCGGCCGAACATGCCCGGCGTGAACACGCCTTCGGGATTGGCAAAGGAGGCGCGGCCGCGAATGGTGCCGGTCTCCTCGCTGATGCGGTTGTCGACGAAGTCGAGCTTGCCCTTGTGGGGGAAGCCCTTCTCGTCGATCAGCTCCAGCTGGACCTCGATCGTCTCGCCGCTGCCGCCCATCGCCTTCGCCAGGCGCTGGTAACGCAGATAGGAGGCCTCGTCATATGTGAACTCGAAATAGATCGGGTCCATCGAGACGATGGTGGCGAGCAGCGTATTGGTGTTCGCGCCGCCGGCGCCGCCGGTCACGAGGTTACCGAGCGAGACCTTGCGGTCGCCGATGCGCCCCGTCACAGGCGAACGCAGGTCGGTGAATTCGAGGTCGAGCTGCGCCGAGTGCACCGCCGCCTGCGCCGCCGCCACGTCGGCCCGCGCCGTGCGCTCGGTCTGCAGGCGCTGGTCGAAGGTCTGCCGGGAAATGGCGGTCGAGTTCTTGTCCTCCAGCAGCGTCTGGGCGCGCTGCAGGTCGGACTGGGCGAAATCGAGTGCGGCCTGCGAACGCTGGAGATTGGCGTTGGCCTGGTCGAGCGCGTTCTGGAACGGCCGCTTGTCGATGGTGAACAGCAGGTCGCCCTGCTTCACCGTCTGGCCATCGGTGAAGCCGATCTTGTCGAGATAGCCGGAAACCCGCGCATAGACGTTGACGAGGTCGATCGCCTGGAAGCGGCCGACATACTCGTCATAGTCGGTGATCTCGCTCGTGGTCGGCTTCGCGACGGTGACCGGCGCCGCCGGCGGGGCCTGCTGCGCCTGGTTCTGCTCGGAGCAGCCGGCGAGGGTCAAGGCAGCGAGTGCACAGGCAACGACGGGAAAGCGCGGGAACGCGGTGGTCATGCAGCCATCTCCGAGATAGGCATTTCAGCGGCCTCGGGCTATCGCCCGATGTCATGCGACACGACCCGGCCCGCCTCGGGAACGCATGGTGCGACAGGCCCTAGCACAATTTTGCTGCGCCGCGTAAGCACCAAAAGGTCTCAGAATGTTGCTGAATGTGGCCGGCCACGCAGCAGGGCGCGCAGGTATCGCGGTCCCAGCAGCGCCAGTACGAGCACCGCATAGACCGCTCCGCCCGCCGCGATGCACAGGGCGAGCAGCGCCTCGTCGCGGCCATGCACGAGGCCGGCGAGCGCTGGTCCGGCGAACATCGCGGTGGCGAAAAGCGCGGCGGCGACGGCGGCGGCGATGAGCGCGAGGCGCGGCAGGCTGCGCAGGAGCTGGGCGTCGCCGCATTCATAGCCGCGCCGCTTCGCCAGCACCGCCAGCACGATCACGGTGATCCAGCCGCCGACCGAGGTGGCGAAGGCGAGGCCCACCTGCGCGAACTGGTCCATCAGCGCGATCTTGAGCGCGATGTTGACCACCGCCGCGCCGAGCGTCGCCAGCACCGGCGTGCGCGTGTCGCCGCGGGCATAGAAGGGCGACATGAAGGCGCGCGTCACCACGAAGGGCGCGAGCCCGATGCCGTAGGCGGCAAGCGTCGCGCCGGCGGCGGCCGCCGCCTCGCCGGTGAAGGCGCCGCGCAGGAACAGCCCGCGCATGATGATCTCGGGGATGGTCAGCGCCGCGGCGAGGAAGGGCAGCACCAGCAGCAGCGTCAGCTCGATCGCCCGCGACTGCGCGTAGCGCGCGCCGTCGAGGTCCTCCGCCGCGATGCGCCGCGACATCTCCGGCAGCAGCACGATGCCGGCGGCGATGCCGACGACGCCGATGGGCAGCTGGTTGATGCGGTCGGCATAGAACAGCGCCGCGACGGCGCCTTGCGGGAGGAACGAGGCGATGATGGTGTCGGCGAAGATGGCGAGCTGCACGCCGGCCGAGCCGATGATCGCCGGGCCGAGCGCGATCAGGAAGCGCCTTGTATCGGGATCGAGCCGCGGACGGCCGAAACGCAGGCCCAGCCCATGCCGCTCGGAATCGAAGACCAGCAGCCCCACCTGCAGGAAGCCGGAGATCAGCACGCCCCAGGCGGCGGCATGGCCGGCGGTCGGGAACCATCCGGCGAAGCTGAGCGTGCCGACCATCGCCAGGTTCAGCAGGATCGAGGCGGCGGCGGCGGCCCAGAACCGCTCATTGGCGTTGAGCACGCCGCCGACCAGCGTCACCACGGCGATGAGGCCGAGATAGGGGAAGGTGATGCGGGTGAAGTCGACGGTGAGCGCGAAGCGCTCAGGGTCGTCGGCGAGACCCGGCGCCAGCACCCGCACCACCCAGTTGGTGGCGAGCAGCGCGATGGCGAGGATGGCGAGTTGCACCACCACCACGGCGGTGAGGATGCCGTCGGCGAAGCGCCCTGCCCGCCTGTCGCCCTCCAGCGTCTTCACCCGCGCATAGGCGGGGATGAAGGCGGTGTTGAACGCGCCCTCGGCGAAGATGGAGCGGAAATGGTTCGGCAGGCGGAAGGCGATGTAGAACGCGTCCGCCATCGGCCCGGCACCGAGCACCGCCGCCATGACGATGTCGCGCGCGAAGCCAGTCAGGCGCGAGAGCAGCGTCCAGCCGCCGACGGTGAAGATGGAGCGAATCATAAAAAATCCGGCCGCGTTGCGCGGGGCCGGAAGCTATCCGAGCCCGGCCTCCCCCGCCAGCGGGTCCGCATCATCGTCATCCCGGCCGGAGCGCAGCGGAGAGCCGGGATCGTCATCCGCGAATGGCACGCGATCCCGGATCGGCCTTCGGCCGTCCGGGATGACGAACTTACCGATAAAGGCCTCTCAGGCTCCCAGCGCCCGGCGCACGGCGGCGATCACGCGGTCCTGCGCCGCCTCGTCGAGATAGGCGTGCATGGGCAGGCTGATCACCTCGCCGGCGAGCTTCTCGCACACCGGCAGGCCGTTGCCGGCGGCGGGGAAATGCGCATAGGCCGGCTGGCGGTGCATCGGGATGCGGTAATATACTGCCGTCGGCACGCCTTCCTTCTGCAGCGCCGCGCCGAGGCCGTCGCGCACGCCGTGCGGCAGGCGGATCGTGTACTGCGCCCAGATCGAGGTCGCGCGGGGATCGACCGCCGGCACGGTGCACACATCGGCCAGCGCCGCATTGTAGCGCTCGGCCACGCGCTGGCGGGCGGCGATCTCGTCCTCGAAGATGCTCAGCTTTTCCAGGAGGATAGCGGCCTGGATGGTGTCGAGGCGCCCGGTCATGCCGATGCGCACGTTCTCGTACTTGTCGACGCCCTGGCCATGCTCGCGCACGCTCTTGAGCACCGGCACGAGGTCGTCGTCATCGGTGAACACCGCGCCGCCGTCGCCGAAGCAGCCGAGCGGCTTGGCCGGGAAGAAGCTGGTGGCGGTGGCATCGCCGAAGGAACCGGTGCGCTTGCCGTTCCAGGTGGCGCCGAAGCCCTGCGCGGTGTCGCACAGCACCTTCAGCCCATTGGCGTCGGCGATGGCCTGGATGGCATCCATGTCGGCCGGCTGGCCGAACAGATCGACCGGGACGACGACCTTCGGGGTCAGCCCCTTGTCCTTCGCCACCTTGATCGCCGCCTCGAGGCTGCGCGGGTCCATGTTGAACGTGTCTTCCAGCACGTCGACGAACACCGCCGTCGCGCCCACCCACGGCACCACCTCGGCGGTGGCGCAGAAGGTGAAGGACGGGCAGAACACCGCGTCGCCCGGCTTCACGCCCCAGGCCATGAGGATCATGGCAAGCGCGTCGGTGCCGCTGGAGCAGGAGATCGCATGCTTGGCGCCGGCAAAGGCGGCGAGCTTCTGTTCAAGCTCGGTCACCTCGGGGCCGTTGACGAAGCGGCAATGATTCAGCACCCGCGCCACCGCGTCGTCGATGCGCGTGCCGAGCCGCGCCCGCTGCGCCGCCACGTCGATGAAGGGAATCGGCGCGGCGTCGGTTTTCACATGCGAATTCATCGATTGTCCTCTCAGCCGGCAGCCCGGGCGCGGAACGGCACCTGGTCGGCGGGGGGCGTTTCAAGGCTGGCGAGGCAGCGCATGGCGGTGGCGATGGCGGCGACGCCGTCCTCGCCGGTGACGGCCGGCACCTCGCCGCGCACTGCTTCCAGGAAGCGCGTCAGTTCGAGGCGCAGCGGCTCGCCATAGGCGACCGGGAGATGGCGCATCGAGTAGCTGCCGTCCGGCTTGTAGTCGAAATACTCCGTCACCTGCCGGGTCAGCAGGTCGCCGATGACGTATTTCTTGCGCGTCGCCACGTGCACGGTGCGCGCCTTGAAGGGGGTGAGCCAGTTGGTGTTGATGTGCGCCAGAACGCCGTTGGCGGTACGGAACTGCAAGAGTGCGATGTCCTCGCGCTCGGCCACCGCCGCCTTCACCTGCGGCTGCACCTCGGCGATGTGCGAGCCGGTGAAGTAGCAGATCAGGTCGATGTCGTGCACGGCGAGGTCGATCACCACGCCGACATTCGACATGCGCGGCGGGAACGGACCCACGCGGGTGATGCCGATGGAGAGGATCTCCTCGTCACGGATCGCCGCCTTGACCGCCTCGACCGCCGGGTTGAAGCGCTCGACATGGCCGACCATCAGCGCGACGCCCTTCGCCTGCGCGGCGGCGACGATGGCCTCCGCCTCGGCGACGCTGGGCGCGATCGGCTTCTCCACCAGCACATGACGGCCGGCGGCGATGGCCTTGAGCGACACATCGTGGTGCAGATGGGTGGGGGCGGCGATGACCAGCGCATCGGCGCCGGCGTCGATCAGCTCGTCCATGCCCGCGACGGCGTGGCAGCCGAGCATGGCCGCCACCTTGCCGCGCTGCGTCGCGTCGGGATCGGCGATGCCGACGAGCTCGGCGCCCGGCAGATCGGTGAGCACGCGCGCATGGTTGTAACCCATGATGCCGACGCCGACGACGCCGACGCGAACGGGCGTATCCGCCCCGCTCGGGCCCTGAACCATTCGACTATCCTTCAATCATTCCGTGTCCCGCGGTCTATCACGCGCCCAGAGGCGTGGCGAGACGGCCGGATTCGCAAAGCCCGGGCATGGGCTTCAATAATTGCTTCAACGTGTTACCGGCGGGGCTACTGCGCGGTGGTGTCGCCGTCGCCTGCCGTATCGGCGCGGGCCGAGGTGCCGGCATCGACGAAGCTCTTGTAGATGAAGCCACGTTTGCCTTCGGCGATGACCTCGCACCAGCCGCGGCAGGCGACGAGTTGGACCTTCTCGCCGGCCGAAAGATTGCCGATCGGGGTCGCCCCCTTCTTCGGCGCCGCGCGCATGGTCACGGTCCGGCGGATTGTGGCGGAGCCGACCGGATCGCCGCCGAAGCCGGCCGGCGAATCAGCTTCGTCCGACACGTCCTCCACGGCGGCTTCGGGCGCCTCGGCAGCGGGAGCAGCGGCGGCAGCGCGGCGCGCGGGAGCGCGCGGCGGCAGCGGGACGTCCTTCGGCAGTTCGACCGCGTTGGCGGCGGCGACCGCCTCGGCGACGGCCGGCTCGACCTCCGTCGCGGCAGCGTCGGCCGGAGAGGCGAAGGCGGTGACGCCCGGAGGCGTGGCCGCGACGTCGAAGGGCGGCGTGGTATCGCGCAGCACCGGCGGCAGGCTCTCGGCGATGCTGGCCCGCGTGGGGGATTCGGGCGCGGCGGCCTCGGGTTCGGGCGCCGGCGACGCAGCCGGAACGGCGGCGAGAGCGACGGGGGCCGGCGCGGCCTGCTCCGGCGCGGAAGGCGCGACGCTGGCCACGGCGGCGTTGCCGATCACCTCGGGGGCGACCTTCGCCTCCTCGCGCGCAGCGAGCGATTGCAGCGCGACGCCGCCGCCACCCACCAAGGCCACGAACACGGCCAGCGCGCCGAGGCGCTGCCAGGTGATGACGTCCTTGGGCGCGCCGCGCTTGCGGCGCTGCTCCGCCTCGCCCGGCTGGCGGGGCGAGGCACCGAAGCCACGGCGGCGCGGCTCCGAGGCGCCGGCGCCCGCCCCAGCGGCCTCGGGCTTCGGCGCGCGCGCTGCGGGTTCACCGGCAGCCGGAGCCCGCCGGGCGAGCATGTCGCTGACGTCGCCCAGCGCCGTGAGACGCTCACGGACATCGTTGTAGGAGCGCGGCGCCTCGGCAGCGGAGCGGGCGGGAGCGGGACGGCTCGGGGCCACCCGCTCGGCGAGCGGAGTCGCGGCCGCACGCGCGGCAAGCGACGGCGCGGACGCAGCGGCGGCCGGTACAGCGGCAGCGCCGACAGGCTCGTCCTGCTGGCGCGCGGCCTTCTGCTGCTCGAGAGAAGTCATGATCGCCCGGAAATCGCTCACGAGCGAAGAGGAGAGCCCGGATCCGCGCGGCTCTTGCGATGAAGTCGACATGGCGCGGCGTGCTCTATGCTGCGGGAGTGGAGCAACGGACCGGCGCGACAGCGGCCGGGAAGGTATCGGCATCGGCTCGGAACATTCGCCGGCAGCGTCCTGAGACACTGGCGGCATGGCCGTGGGCGCGGTGCTGACCACTTCGCATGCGTTGCTTCCAGTCCGTTCAGGCCGGCGTCCGGAGGACGTCCGACCGAGTTCCGTAACCCGTCTGCGAATGCGACGGGGCACACACTACCGGCACTTTGACGCTTGATGCAAGAAAGTCACAGACCGGAAATTTCCTTATGAACAAGGATTGCGGCGACTCTTGGCCGGCTCTTAGCCATCCGTCAACCAAGAATAAATTATTACCATAGTACCCGCAGGTACTTGAAAGGCGGGCGCCGGCTCACACCAGGACCGCCCTCGCCCGCTGTCCGCTCGCTTCGAAGATCTTCTCGTAGCGGGCGATTTCCTCCGGCGGCCCCATCGCCTTGGTCTGGTTGTCGGAGAGCTTCACCGTCGGCCGCCCGTCGGCCGAGATCACCTTGCAGACGATGGAGATGGGATCGAGACGCCCGTCCGGGGCGAATCCGCGGAAGTCGTTCGTCAGCAGCGTGCCCCAGCCGAAGCCCATGCGCATGCGGCCGCGGAAGTGGCGGTAGATGCGCTCGATGTCGTCGATGTCGAGCGCATCGGAGAAGATGGCGAGCTTCTGCGTCGGGTCCTGCCCGCGCGCCTTCCACCAGGCGATCGCCTCCTCGCCGCCTTCGATCGGCTCCTTGCTGTCGATGCGGATGCCGGTCCAGCCGGCGACCCAGTCCGGCGCCTGCGCCAGGAAATGGGTGGTGCCGAAGGTGTCGGGCAGGATGACGAGGAGATTGCCCTCATAGTCCTTCTGCCAGTCGGCGAGCACCTGGTAGGGCGCCTGCGCCAGTTCCTCGTCGGTATTGGCGAGCGCCGCATAGACCATCGGGAGTTCATGGGCGTTGGTGCCGGTCGCCTCCACCTCGCGGCGCAGCGCGATGAGGCAGTTGGAGGTGCCGAGGAAGCGCTCGCCCAGCCCCTCCATCATCGCCTGCACGCACCAGTCCTGCCACAGGAAGCCGTGCCGGCGGCGGGTGCCGAAATCGGCCACGCTGGCGTCGCCCAGCCGCTTCAGCCGCTCGACCTTCTCCCACACCCGCGTCATGGCGCGGGCATAGAGCACCTGCAGTTCGAAGCGGCCCAGCCCGCGCAGCACGGCGCGCGAGCGCAGCTCGTTGATGATGGCCAGCGCGGGGATCTCCCACATGGTGGTCTCGATCCACGGCCCCTCGAAGGTCAGCTCGTATTGCCCCTCGCGCTTCTCCAGGTGATAGGCGGGGAAGCGGAAATTCTCGAACCAGGCGATGAAGTCCGGCGAGAACATCTGCCGCTTGCCGTAGAACATGTTGCCGCGCAGCCAGGTCGATTCCCCGCGCGTCAGCGACAGCGAGCGCACATGGTCGAGCTGCTCGCGCAGTTCCCCCTCGTCGACGAAATCGGCGATGCGCACGGACTTCGTGCGGTTGATGATGCCGAAGGTGACGCGGGTGTGGAAATGGCGGCGGTAGATCGTCTGCGCCATCAGCAACTTGTAGAAATCCGTGTCGAGCACGGACCGCACGATCGGGTCGATCTTCCAGGTGTGATTGTAGACGCGGGTGGCGATATCGATCATGCGGAGGCCTCCGGGGCTCTCTTAGAGCATATCGACGGCGGTTGCAGGTAGCCCCGCGCGGCCGGGTGGGACGGCAGTCCATTGCGCGCGCAACCATGATTACGCATGATGTGCCGATGCATCCTTGGGCAAGGGGCGATGCATGGGCGAGGCAGGCGACGGCGCCGCGATATCGACCGGCGATTCTGACGACAGCTTTCAGCAGTGCCTCGACTTCGAAGCCGAGCGGATCGAGGAGCGCCGCCGCGCCCTCGACATAGGCGCGGGGCTGCCGCGCACCGGGCTGGCTTTGTCGGGCGGAGGCATACGCAGCGCCACTTTCAGCCTCGGCGTGCTGCAGGCGCTGAGCGGGCATGGCTGGCTGCGGCGGATCGACTATCTCTCCACCGTCTCGGGCGGCAGCTATATCGGCAGCTTCCTCGGCGCGCTCTATGTGCGGCCGTCAAGGCGCGGCGACGACGGGCCTCCCGCCGACCGCACCGGCTTCAACGACCACCCTCTCCAGACAGAGGCCGGCGTCGAGGCGGTCAAGCAGTTGCGCGAAGCCGGGCGCTACCTCACCCCGCGCGGCACCAGCGACGCCTTCTTCGGCGCGTCCGTCGTGCTGCGGAACTGGGCGGCGGTGCAGGTCGTCATCGGCGCGCTGGGTTTCGCGCTGTTCTGGTTCGTCCACCTCGTCAACCGGGCGCCGCAGGTCGAGGCGCTGCTTTCCCTGTTCATGCCGGAAACGCTCGCCCGGGCGAACGCTCCCGGCGTCCCGGAAGGCAGTGCCAGCGCGTTCAACGGGCTTCTGGTGGCCGCACTGCTCCTCGGCCTGCTCGTCTTCCTCGCCTTCGGCACCGCCTATTGGCTGACGCGGAGGGAATGGATCGACACCAGCCGGGTAAAGCGGGCCACGACCAACCTGTTCTTCTGGCTGCTGGTCGCGCTCACCCTGCTGTTCGCCTATAGCGGCCTGAAATACGGCATCGCCCTGCTGAGCTTCGGCGCGGTCATGCTCGTCCTCGCCATTGCCTTCTACGCGCTTGGCGAGTGGAAGGTCGGAGAGGCGCCCAACGAGCGGAACAACCCCGACCTGCTGATCGCCGCCGAGGACCATGTCCGCACCTTCCTCAGCCGCTGGATGTCCCGGGCGCTGATGATCCTGCTCGCCATGGCCGGCCTCATCCTCGTCGACGCGATCGGGTTCAAGATCAAGCAGACCGTCCCCTTCATGATCGACGGCCTGTCGAACATCGACGGCTTCTGGTCGACGCTGAAGACGCTGGTGACGACCTACTGGCCGGTGCTCAGCGCGGTGGTGCCGGTCATCATGACCGTCGCCAGCAATTTCGCGCTGCGCAGCGGCGATCCGAACAGCTTCATCGCCAAGTTCTCGCTGCGCTCGCCGCTGGGCCTGACGCTGGCCGGCCTGCTGGTGCTCGGCTCATGGCTGGCGCTGTGGAGCGCCGCGGCGCAGGCCGCGCTCGACACCGCGCTGGGGCTCCCCGCCCCTGTCATCCCCGGCACCTCGCCGCATCTCAACTGGATATTGCCGACGCTGGCACTGGTGCTCATCAACCTCGTGCTCGGCTACGCCTACTCGTTCATCAACCTCTCGTCTCTGTCGACCTTCTACGCCGCCCGGCTGCGGCGCGCCTATATCGGCGCCTCCAACCCCCGCCGCCGCAAGCTCTTCGGCAGCGACCGCAATCTCGAAGGCGACCACATCCCGCTGCGCACCTATTACGATCCAGGGAACCTCGCCACGCAGCACCTGATCAACGTCACCATCGCCGAGACCCAGGCGGCGGAATCGAACATCATCGCCCGCGACCGCAAGGGCAAGCCGATGCACATCTCCCCGGGCGGCGTCGTCTTCGCCGGCAGGATGCCGGGCACCAGCGCGTGCCTCCTGTCCAAGGGGTGGACCGACTTCAAGCTCAACATCGGCGAGGAGCTGCCGCTCGCCAACTGGGTGGCGATCTCCGGCGCGGCGGTCTCCAGCGCCATCGGCAGCGGCACCTCGCTCGGCGCATCGCTGCTCGCCACCATGGCCAATGTCCGGCTCGGCTATTGGTGGAAGCACCAGGGCTCCCGCAGCCGGATGCCCGAAGCCTGGGATTTCGTGCAGAAATACCTGCTCGCCGAGCTTCGCGGCGCCTTCACCGGCACGCGCGGCCCGCGCTGGTACCTGACCGACGGCGGCCATTTCGACAATACCGGCGTCTATGTCCTGCTCCAGCGCCGGCTCGACTACATCATCATGAGCGACAATGGCGCGGACCCGGACTACGTGTTCGACGACGTGGTGCGGCTGGTCAACCGGGCGCAGAACGACCTCGGCGTGCGCATCGGCTTCCTCGGCAAGGACGAGCTCGACCTGCTGATCGACGACCGCGACCTGCGCGGCTGCTTCGGCGCGTATCGCGATCTCGCCAGGAAGCCGCTGGAAGGCGACGAGCTCAAGCCCTTCGCGGCGCTGGCGCGGATCACCTATCCCGCCGACGGGGAGCTGGAAGAGAAACCGGCCTGGCTCCTGGTCATCAAGCCGCGGCTCACCTTCACCGAGCCCCCGGAGCTGCTCGCCTACTACCACCGCAGCGGCACGCCGCCGACCTTCCCGCAGCAAAGCACCGGCGACCAGTTCTTCGACGAGGACCAGTGGGAAGCCTATCGCCGGCTGGGCGAGATCATCGGCGACCGGCTGTTCCGGCCGCCGGGCTCGACGTCGGCCGACACCTGGTGGCCGACGAAGGACCTCTAGCACCCGGCGTGTCCATCGCGAGCCGGCGTGCGTCCATGCAATTGTGGCATGGCTGCCACTCGGGAACGGTATCTCTCGATACCGCAGGGGCAATGCTTATGTGAGCAATGAAACCGTCCATTCCTTCCGACAGGACCCGCTCATGAGCACCCCTCCCTCCCTGTTCGACAGCTACCGCCTCGGCGACATCACGCTGTCGAACCGCATCGTCATGGCCCCGCTGACGCGCAACCGCGCCTCTGCCGGCCTCGTCCCCTCCCCGCTCGCCGTCGAATATTACGGCCAGCGCGCCTCCGCCGGCCTCATCGTCACCGAGGCGACGCAGATCTCCGACACCGCCCAGGGCTATCAGGACACGCCCGGCATCTTCACCGACGCCCAGGTCGAGGGCTGGAAGAAGGTCACCGACACCGTCCACGCCAAGGGCGGGCACATCTTCGTGCAGATGTGGCATGTCGGGCGCGTCTCGCACCGCTCGCTGCAGCCCGGCGGCGCCGCGCCGCTCGCGCCTTCCGCCGTGCGCGCCAACACCAAGACCTATGTGAACAACGGCTTCGCCGAGGTCGACGAGCCCCGCGCATTGACGCTCGACGAGATCAAGGGCGTGGTCGAGGATTTCGGCAAGGCCGCCGCCAACGCGATCCGCGCCGGCTTTGACGGCGTCGAGATTCACGGCGCCAATGGCTACCTGATCGACCAGTTCCTGCGTGACGGCGCCAACAAGCGCACCGATGAATATGGCGGCTCGATCGAGAACCGCACGCGCTTCCTGAAGGAAGTGCTGGAATCGGTGACCGGCGCCATCGGGGCGAAGCGCACCGGCATCCGCCTCTCGCCGGTAACTCCCGCCAACGACCTCTCCGACAGCGACCCGCAGCCGCTGTTCAACCATGCGATGGACGTGGTGGAGAGCTTCCACCCGGTCTATGTCCACATGATCGAGGGCGCGACCCAGGGCCCGCGCGATATCGTGCCGGACTTCGACTTCGAAGCCCTGCGCAACCGCTACAGCGGCACCTGGATGGTCAACAACGGCTACGACAAGGCGATGGCCGAGAAGGCCGTTGCCACGGGCAAGGCCGATCTCGTCGCCTTCGGGCGCGGCTTCGTCTCCTCGCCCGACGCGGTGGAGCGGCTGCGCCGCGGCGCGGCGTTCAACGAGATCGACCGCGCCACGCTCTATGGCGGCGGCGCCAAGGGCTACATAGACTACCCGACGCTGGAAGCCGTCGGCGCCTGATCAGGCAACGCGGCCTCAAGGGACTGGCGGAAATAGGCCCGTCCCTTGAGGCGCAGCATGACGACCGGATAGGCCATCAGCAGCGCCCCGCCGACGACGGAGCCGGCCAGCGTGCCGGCCGTCAGCATGCCCTCGGCGGCGGCGGCGAAGAAGGTCCCGAGCGCCACCGGGTAGAACAGCACGACGGCCGTGAAGGCGCCGGGCGAGAAGCGCCCACGGGTGCGGATCATCGGCAGCACATGGAAGAAAGTCGCGTTGATCAGCATCAGCGCGGCGAAGACCAGCGGCGCGATGGGCAGCAGCCGCGCCATCTCGGCCTGCGCGAAGCCGAGCACGACCACCGCCGCGTTGGTGATGTAGAAATCCGCCCATTCAACCGGCAGGCCGATGACGGCCCGCGCCCAGTTGCGCCAATCGAAGGAATATTCCTCCATGATGTGCAGCGTGTAGGCGACCAGCCCAAGCCACGCCCACGCCTCGAAGCCCATCGTCATCGCACCCTCCACCGACCCCGGCGGGACGATGCTAGGGTAGCGCGTGCTAAGCCGCCAGCGGCGCCGGATCGACGGCACGCACCGTCACCTCGACATTCATGCCGAGATAGTCGCCGGTGCCGCCGGTGAAGCCGCCTGCCACCGGCACCGCCTGGCTCGGGTCGCGCGTCACCGCCACGCGGATGAGGTTGTCGGCGGCGATGGTGCCGTTGGTGGGGTCGAACTCCACCCAGCCCGCCCCCGGCAGGTAGATGTCCGCCCAGGCATGGGTCGCCCCGGCGCCGACGACGCCCGGCGCGTCGGTATCGAGCGCGGGGTCGTAGAGATAGCCGGTGACGAAGCGGGCGCCGAAGCCGAGCGCCCGCGCCGCCTCGATCAGCAGCAGCGCATAGTCGCGGCAGGAGCCGGTGCCGAGCCTTATCGTCTCCAGCGGCGCCTGCGTGCCCTGCTCGTGGCGCAGATTATAGGTGAAGCCCTGGTGAATGCCGTTGTTGAGGTCGGTCAGCAGCGCCATCGTGCCGGTCGGCCGCGCGGCGACGAAGCGCTTGGCCCAGGCCTCCAGCTCGCCGTTCGGGTCGGGATAATGCGGGTCGAGCATGCGGCCGAGATCGATCCGGTCGTCCGGCGAATAGACGAACGGGTATTCCGCCGCGCTCTCCTCCAGCTCGAAATTGAGCCCGCCGAGGCCGTAGCGCTCGATGGTCAGCACGCTCTCGATCTTCAGCTCGTTCGAAGGCTCGGCGAAGTCGACGATGGCGACGGAATTGCCGAACACGTCGTGCAGCCAGCGCACCGTGCCGCCCGGGAAAAGCGTCAGCTCGGCGCCCACGAGCCGCAGATCGTGGCTGTCGCGCGGGCGCAGCATCAGCCGGTGCGGCTGGAAGGTCACCGGGTTGGCATAGCTGTACCGGGTGACGTGACGCACGCTCAGGGTCTGCATGTGGCTTCTTTCGGGAGAGGACGCCGGATTCCGGCGCCCGGCGGCATTGCGGAAGCGCCGAGCTTACCGCGAAAACAGCCGGCCGAGCACATAGCCGAGGAAGCCGGCGGCCAGCAGGGTGTTGAAGGAATATTTGCGGTCGGTGTAGCCGAGCGCGGCCGTCGGCCCCTCCTCCCCGGCCGCCGAGCGCATTTCGGCACCGATGGCCCGCGCCGGCCGGCTGGCAATGCGGCTCGTCGCGCTGGCCTTCGGCGCCGCACTGGTCTTGGGCGCTGCGCTGGCCCTCGACGCCGCGCCAGCCCTCGGGGTAGCACCCGCCTTGGTCGCGGCCCGCTCCGTCGCGGCCTGGCGTGTCGTGCCGGCGGAAATCGGCTCCTCGCCTTCGCCGCCGCTGATTCCGTTGCCGTTCTTCGCTGTCGCCATCGCTTGCGCCCTCCTCGGCCGCGACGCATCCGGTCGCTGCCGCCCTAACGCATGAGCGGGAATTTCGTTCGCCTGCGCCTCACAGCCGGCCGGAGAGGAAGGCCAGCATCTCCATAGGGCCCCGCGCGTTGAACAGCTTCACCCGCCGCCCGCCGCACATGTCGCAGCGCAGCCGCGGCGCCGGCTCGTCCGGCGACAACTGGGCCAGCGCGCCGGCATCCGCCCGGCCGATGGCGGAACGGCGTCCGCAGCGCGGACAATGGGCGCACAGCATGGAAGTGCGGTCGAGAATGGTCCTGCTCCTCGAAGGTCCGGCGATGTGGTCCGCTCCAATAGCGCGGCAGCGGCCCGGCGGTCCAATCACGTAAGCGCGCCGGTCAGCCGGACGAGGCCGCACGGTCGGTCGGCGGCGAGATGTCGTCGTCGAAGACGACGCGGTTGCGCCCGCCCGTCTTCGCCGCATAGAGCGCCCGGTCGCAGCGTGCCATCAGCGCGTCCATGTCGTCCTCCGGCGTGCTGCCGGTGCCGCCTATGCTCGCCGTCACCTCGATCACCACGTCGTCGCCGATCACCACCGGCACGCGGATCGCCCGCAGCAGCCGCGCGGCGATGGTGCGCGCCTCCAGTGCCGAGGTTCCCGGCAGCAGCACGGCGAATTCCTCGCCGCCGATGCGTGCCATGACGTCGGAGCGGCGCAGCTGCGACAGGCCGCGCTGCGCCACCGTACGCAGCACCTCGTCGCCGGCGGCATGGCCGTGATTGTCGTTGATGCTCTTGAAGCGGTCGATGTCGACGATCAGCAGCGAGCACTCCTTGCCGGCCGTCGCGCCGAGTTCGAGCTCGCGCTGCCCCTCCTCGATCAGGCGGCGGCGGTTCCACAGCCCGGTCAGCGGGTCGGAGACGGCGAGATGGCGCAGATGCTCCTCGGTCTGGCGCTCGGTGGTCACGTCCCACAGCGCCAGCACGTAGCTCTCGCCGACCCAGCGGTAGCGGAACTGCACGATGCGGGTGGACCCGTCGCGGCAGCGCACTTTCCATTCGCTGAACTGGATGGTGCCGTCGCGGCGGGCGACCTCCATCTTCGCCACCCATTCGGAAAAGGCCGCCGCGCGCTCCAGCGGGTCGGGGAAGCCGAACTCCCACCATTCGTCGTGGTGGACGATCACCTTCTCCTCGTAGAGGAAGAGCTCGTCCGACGCCTTGTTGTAGAAGGTGCCGAAGAAGTTCTTGTCGTAGATCTCGATGGCGACGGGCAGTTGGTCGAGGATATCGACCAGCCCGCGCTGCAAGGCGCCGGCCGGACCTTCGGAGAATTCCAGCAGGCGGTGCTCGTCGGTCAGCGGGCGGACGACGCAGTGCAGCCGGCGCCCCTCCCCGCCCGCGCCGCCGAGCGCGAGCACG
Organism: Ancylobacter novellus DSM 506; assembly: GCF_000092925.1. Taxonomy (NCBI): domain Bacteria; kingdom Pseudomonadati; phylum Pseudomonadota; class Alphaproteobacteria; order Hyphomicrobiales; family Xanthobacteraceae; genus Ancylobacter; species Ancylobacter novellus. Next base: position 2,388,461 of record NC_014217.1, read on the forward strand.
CAGGCGGCCGCCCTGCCGTCGGCGGCCGGCGCCAGCGCCCGCTCGAACGCCGCGGCATCCTCCGGACGGCCGATGTGGGTCAGGGCCTGCCCGATCTGCGATGCGTCATCGCGCCCGCCGCGCAGCAGGGCGCGCGCGCTGGGATTGGCGGCGACGATGTGCAGCGAGGGCACGTCGATCACCGCAAGCGGCGTCTCGATCGCATCAATCCACTGGAACATGGCTCGGAACGGTAGGGCCTCTATGTCCGAGGCAACCGTAAATCGCCGTCGCGATCAAGCGGAACTCGCCGAGGCGCCCGGCAATAATGGCGACGCATGGGGCGAAGGACGCGCATGCGGCTTGGAAGAGCGGGCGATGATGGTTTAATCCTCGTCGATCCCGCAAAAGGTGAAATCGTCTCCCGGTCTGGGGGCAGGAGACGGTCCAGCGGGGCTGCGGTGCGCGACATCTCTCGGATCGGCGCAACCGGATTCGATTTCCCCCGAGAGGAGCCACGTTATTGGGCGTGCGGACATTCCTGCGGCTGAAGGGGCCGATGTTCTGGCAGTACCCTTCCGGAGCCGTCTTCATCTGCGGATGCGGCCATAGCGGGACGACCCTCCTGGCGAACATGTTCTCGGCGCATCCGCAGGTGTTCATCCCCCTGCGCGAGACGTCGGCCTTCCATCGTCCGACCGACAAGGACGCGAAGAGGCATCGCGACGCCCTGGTCATGGATTTCCGCCGCTCCCAGAAGACCTATCTCGTGGAGAAGACCCCCCGGCACATACTGCATCTGGACCGCATCCGCGCGCTGATGCCCGCCCCAAAGTTCATCCTGATGGTCCGGGACGGCCGGGATGTCGCCGCATCCTTCCTCAAGCGCTACGGCTCGCCCGAGAGCGGGATAGAGCGGTGGCTGGAGGCCGGCGAGATCATCCGCTCGCAGGATGGCCGGCGCGACGTGATCCTGACGCGGTACGAGGACCTGATCAGCGATCCGCGGCGGGAACTGGACAGGATCTGCGCCTTCTCGGGCATCCCCTTCGACGAGGCCATGCTGCGCTACCATGAGATGGAGCACTTCTGGTTCGGCGAGACGGAGGTGCGCATGGGCAGCGGCGAGGAAGGCGACGGCCATCGCGCGCTGCGCAACTGGCAGGTCAACCAGCCGATCTTCGACGGCCGCCGGACCTGGGTCGGCAAGCTCGCGCCCGAGGCGCTGACCGCCTTCACCGAAGGCCGCGGCCGTGAGCTGATGTCGGCATTCGGCTACGAGGTGGATCTGACGCCGTGCGACACCGGGCAGGACCGGACGTGACGCCGAAGCTTGGCCACTGACATGTGCGGAACGGCGGGGCCGGACGCCGGCCCCGGCCTCGTGCGGTGCTCGCCTGAGACACCGCCAATATCGTCTGATCCACCGGGAATTTGGTGGGCGCACTAGGGCTCGAACCTAGGACCCGCTGATTAAGAGTCAGCTGCTCTACCAACTGAGCTATGCGCCCGTCGCGGGCCGAAGCCTCGCGAGCGGGGCGTCATGTAGCAAAGGGATTCGGGCCTGTCCATAGCCGACAGGCCGTCATCCTCATTCTTTGAAAGCCTCCTCGCGCTTCTTGCGCACCGAGGGCATCAGCACCACCACGAGCGCGACGATCGCCAGCAGCAGCATCGTCGCGGAGATCGGCCGGGTGAAGAACACGGTCGGGTCGCCGCGCGAGATCAGCATGGCGCGGCGCAGATACTCCTCCAGCATCGGTCCGATGATGAAGCCGAGCAGCAGCGGCGCCGGCTCGCAATCGAGCTTGACCAGCACGTAGCCGACGATGCCGAACAGTGCCATGGCGAAGACGTCGATGGCGTTGTTGTTGACGCTGTAGACGCCGATGCAGCAGAAGCCGACGATCAGCGGGAACAGGATGTGGTAGGGCACGGTGAGCAGCCGCACCCAAATGCCGATCAGCGGCAGATTCAGCACCACCAGCATGAAGTTGCCGAGCCACATCGAGACGACGATGCCCCAGAACAGGTTCGGCTGCTCGTTGACCACGTTGGGGCCCGGCACGATGCCCTGGATGATCAGCGCGCCGATCATCAGCGCCATCACCGGGTTGGACGGGATGCCGAGCGTCAGCATGGGGATGAAGGAGGTCTGCGCGCCGGCATTGTTGGCGCTCTCCGGCGCCGCCACCGCCTCGATGGCGCCCTTGCCGAATTCCTGCGGCCGCTTGGAGATGCGCTTCTCGATCGAATAGGCGGCGAAGGAGGACAGGACCGCGCCGCCTCCCGGCAGGATGCCCAGGAACGAGCCGAGGAAGGTGCCGCGCAGGATCGGGCCGACGATGCGCTTGATGTCGTCCTTCGACAGCAGCAGCCCGCCCACCTTGCGCACCATGACAGTGCGCTCATGCTCGTCCTCGAGGTTGCGCACGATCTCGCCGATGCCGAACACACCCATGGCGAGCGCCACGAACTCGATGCCGTCGGCGAGTTCCAGCATGTCGAAAGTGAAGCGCGGCGTGCCGGTGTAGACGTCCTGACCGGACAGGCCGAGCAGGATGCCCAGCACCACCATCGCCAGCGCCTTGAACACCGATCCCGAGGCCAGCGCCACCGAAGCGACGAGACCGAGCACCATCAGCGCGAAATATTCCGGCGGGCCGAATTTCAGCGCGAGGTCGGCGAGCGGCGGCGCGAACACGGCGAGCAGGAAGGTCGCCACCGTGCCGGCGAAGAAGGAGCCGAGCGCGGCGGTGGCGAGCGCCGCGCCGGCGCGGCCCTTGCGCGCCATCTGGTAGCCGTCGATCGCGGTGACGACGGAGGAGCTCTCGCCCGGCAGGTTGATCAGGATCGCCGTGGTCGAGCCGCCATATTGCGCGCCGTAATAAATGCCCGCGAGCATGATCAGCGCCGAGACCGGCGGCAGGCCGAAGGTGATCGGCAGCAGCATGGCGATGGTCGGCACCGGGCCGAGGCCCGGCAGCACGCCGATCAGCGTGCCCAGCAGCACGCCGATGAAGCAGTAGAAGATGTTCTGGAAGGTGACGGCTACGGAGAAGCCGAGGGCGAGATTGTCGAAGATTTCCAAGGCACCCGCTCCCGATCAGTAGCCGCCGAGCCACGGCCCGAGCATGGGCAGCGGCAGGCCGAGGCCCTTGATGAACACCGCCCAGGAGAAGGCGACCATGACGAGCGCCGAGACGAGGCCGGTCAGGAAATGGAACTTCTGGCTCGCCAGCGCCGAGAGGAAGACCGCGATGCCCATGGAGGGACCGAGGCCGAGCGGGCGGATGCCGATGCCGAAGATCACCACGGCGAGCGTCACCAGCGCCAGCGCCCGCCACGGCCAGCGCGCGATGTCGATCGGGCTCTCATCGTCGCCCATGGGCAGGGCGATGCCGCTGGCGACGATGACGAGGCCGAGCAAGGCGAGGATGCCGGCGAGGATCATCGGGAAATAGCCCGGCCCCATGCGGATCGCCCGGCCCATCGGCAGATCCAGCGCCTGCCAGGCGAAGAAGGCGGCGAGCGCTATGAGCAGGAGGCCGGTGGCGACGTCCTTGGGGCTTTTGACCAAACGCGTCATGGCGTCTTTCCCGGAAGAGAATGCAGGAACCCGCCCGCCATGCCGGCGTCAGGGCCGGCGCGGCGGGCGGGCGGGGATGCGTCGCGTCAGTCGGCGAAGACGCCGGCCTGCTCGATCACCGGCTTCCACTTGGCGACTTCCGCCTCGAGGAACTTGGTGTGGACCTCCGGCGTGGCGCGCTCCAGCGCCACCGGCTCGGTGCCGAGATCGGCGAAGCGGGAGATCACCTTCGGGTCCTGCAGCGCCTGGACGAGTGCGGCGTTGAGCTTCTTGATCACCTCCGGCGAGGTGCCCTTGGGCGCGTACATGCCGTGCCACACCGCCACCTCGAAGCCCGGCAGCCCGCTCTCCTGCAGGGTCGGGATGTCGGCCAGCGACTTCACCCGCTCCTTGGTGGTGACGCCATAGGCCTTCACCTTGCCGGCCTTGATCTGGCCGGTGGTGTTGGTGGTCTGGTCGCACATCAGGTCGATCTGGCCGCCGACGAGGTCGTTCATCGCCGGGCCGGTGCCCTGATAGGGCACCGTGGTCATCTGCGTGCCGATGGCGGACATGAACAGCATGCCGCACAGATGCGAGGCCGAGCCGACGCCGGCATTGCCGTAGATCACCCCGTCCTTCTTGTCCTTGACGTAGGCGATCAGCTCGGCGGCGGTCTTAGGCTCCAGCGTCGACTTGCCGATCATGGTCATCGGCACATCGGTGACGAGGCCGACTTCCTCGAAGTCGGTCAGCACATTGTAGGGCAGCTTGCGATAGAGCGTGGCCGAGGTCGCCTGGCCGATATGGTGCAGCAGGACGGTGTAGCCGTCGGGCGTCGCCTTCGCGACCTGACCGGCGCCGCGCGTGCCGCCCGCGCCGCCGACATTCTCGACCACCACCTGCTGGCCGAGCGAGCGCGACATCGATTCGGCGATCAGCCGCGCCACCGTGTCGGTCGGCCCGCCGGCGGCGAAGGGCACCACCATGGTGACCGGCCGGTTGGGAAAATCCTGCGCCTTCGCACCGGCGAAAGGCACGGCGGCGAGAGCGAGCGCCGCGATTGCGGCCGCAGCCGCCTTGAATTTGATCATTGTTCCCCTCCCGAGGCGGATTGCAGCCGCGCCTCAATGTTTCGGGTGCCGCATTGCACGGCACCGTTGTTATCGCATTAGGCCACCACCGGCATCCTTGAGCGTCAAGTGGCACTTTCAGACTATATGCCGATTGCAACACCGGAACTTGTTCCGGCTCGTCACGATCGTGCGGACGATCTAGGAAGGTGCGGTGCCACGTTCCATATTCACAGCATGATTCAAGAGCCGCCTCCCCTCGTCGTCGAGATCGCCTGGCAGGAGCCGTGGCAGGCCGCCCGCCGGCTCGGCTGGCGCGAGGGCGCGCGCGTGCCCGGCCTCACCTTCCTCGACAGCGCTATGCGCCACCCGCTGCTCGGGCGCTGGTCCTATGTGATGGCCGAGCCCTTCGGCCGCTTCCGCGTCGAGGCAGGCGTTGCACGCTGGAACGGCGAGCGCGAGCGGGACGCGCCGCTCGAAGCGCTGCGCGCCCGGCTCAGGACCTATGCCCAGCCGCGCCTGCCCGGTGACGCCGGCTTCCAGGCGGGAGCTGCCGGCTACATCGCCTATGAAGCCGGCCGGCTGTTCGACCGCTTCCCCACCATGGCGCCGGAACCCGGCGAGGGGCCGGAGATCGATCTCGGCTTCTATGATCTGGTCGTCGCGCTCGACGTGGTGGCCGAGCGCGCCTTCGTCATCTCCACCGGCTGGCCGGAGACAGACCCGTCCCGGCGCGCCCGCCGCGCCCGCGAGCGCCTGACCGAGGCCACCGCCCGCCTCGCGGCGCCGGAGCCCGCGCTCGGCCCGCCGGTGACGGCCGGCGCCTGGCGCTCGAATTTCGATGCCGAGCGCTACAGGGCGGCGGTGGCGCGGGTGATCGAGTACATCCGCGCCGGCGACATCTTCCAGGCCAACTTCACCCAGCGCTTCCAAGCGGAGGTCGGCCAACCGGGCGAGATACTCGACCCCTTCGCGCTCTACGACCAGTTGCGCCGCGCCAATCCGGCCACCTTCGCCGCGCTGATCGTCAACGAGGACCGTGTCATCGCCTCCTCCTCGCCCGAGCGCTTCGTCAAGGTCGAGGGCGGCGAGGTGGAGACCCGCCCGATCAAGGGCACGGTGCCGCGCTCGGTGGAGCCGACGCTCGACGCCTTCCGCGGCCGCGAGCTCACCGCCAGCGAGAAAGACCGCGCCGAGAACGTCATGATCGTCGATCTCCTGCGCAACGACCTCTCGCGCGTCTGCCGTCCCGGCACGGTGAAGGTGCCGCGCCTGTGCGGGCTGGAGACCTACGCCAATGTCCACCACCTCGTCTCGGTGGTGACCGGCACGCTGAAGGAAGGCGCCGACGGGCTCGACCTGATGGCCGCCTCCTTCCCCGGCGGCTCCATCACCGGCGCGCCGAAGATCCGCGCCATGGAGATCATCCACGAGCTGGAGGGAAGGCCGCGCGGCGTCTATTGCGGCTCCATCGGCTATATCGGCTTCGACGGCACCATCGACCTCAACATCGCCATCCGCACGGTGACGGTGGAGGACGGCGTGGCGAGCTTCGGCGTCGGCGGCGGCATCACCACCCTGTCCGACCCGGCGGCCGAGCACGAGGAGAGCCTCACCAAGGCCGAACGGCTGTTCCGCGCCTTCAAGAAGCCGGAGGATTAGCCGGCTATGATCCTTCTCATCGACAATTACGACAGCTTCGTCTTCAACGTCGCCCGCTACCTCGCCGAGCTCGGCGAGAAGGTGGAGGTGGCGCGCAACGACGCATTGGATATTGCGGAGATCGAGGCGCGCCGGCCCGAGGCGCTCATCATCTCGCCCGGCCCCTGCTCGCCCAACGAGGCGGGCGTCTCGCTGGAGGCCGTGCGCGCGCTGTCCGGCCGGCTGCCCATCCTCGGCATCTGCCTCGGCCACCAGTGCATCGGCCAGGCCTTCGGCGGGCGCGTGGTGCGGGCGAAGGAGCCGATGCATGGCCGCGCCTCGCAGGTGCGCCATGTGGGAAGCGACGTGTTCGAAGGCCTGCCCTCCCCCTTCCCGGCCGGGCGCTACCATTCGCTGGCGGTCGAGCTGGACGAGGGCTCGCCGCTCGTCGCCACCGCCTGGGCCGAGGATGGCGAGATCATGGGCCTCGCCCATCGCACGCACCCGACCTATGGCGTGCAGTTCCACCCCGAATCCGTGCTCACCGGCCACGGCTACGACCTGCTGGCGAACTTTTTGAAGCTGGCGCGGGCGCGGGAGACCGCCGCGTGAGCCAGACCGTCTCCGTCGAGGATCGCGGCTTCACCCTCGGCGACGGGGTGTTCGACACCGCGCTGGCGCGGGACGGCGCCGTCTTCGCCCGCGCGCGCCATGTCGACCGGCTGCTCCTCGCTGCGCATCGCATCGGCATCGCGGTGAGCCGCGACGCCATCGAGACCGCCATCGACGCGGCGCTGACCATGGAGCCGGCGATCATCCGCACCACGGTCACGCGCGGCACCGCGGCCCGCGGCCTGTGGCCGGCCAGCGCCGGCGCGCCGACCGTCGTTGTCACCACCGCGCCGTGGAGCCCCGCCCTCGTCGGCCAGCCGGCGCGGCTGATCACCGCCACCGGCCGGCGCAACGAATTCTCGCCCACTGCGAACCTGAAGACGCTCGGCTATCTCGACCATATCCTCGCCGCGCGCGAGGCGGCGGAGGCCGGAGCAGACGACGCGCTGATCCTCAACACGCGCGGGCGCGTCGCCTGCTCGACCATCGCCAATGTCTTCGCGCTGATCGCCGGCCGGCTGATCACCCCCTCGCTCAGTGAGGGCTGCCTGCCGGGCATCATGCGGGCGCTGGTGATCGAGGCGGCGCCCAGCCTCGGCTTCGCGGTCGAGGAGCGGCCGCTGGCGCCGCAGGCGCTCGCCGGGGCCGACGCCGTGTTCCTCACCAACAGCGTGCGCTTCCTGCGGCCGGTGACGGCGCTCGACGGCATGCCGCTGGCGCAGGGCGACCTTGCCGCGCTGCAGGCGGCGCTGCTCGCCCGCGCCTGACGCGGCTCAGTGCCGCGCCGGCAGGCTGAGCGCGGACCATTCCTCGCGCGGGATCGGCTCGCCGACCTTGAAGGCGAAGGACACCACCTTGGCGAGGCTCGCATCCAGCTCGCAATGGAACGAGACCTCGTACCATGTCCTGTGGCTGCGGAAGGCGCCGCCGGTGGCGGTGAAGGTGGTCTCCCGCAGGCGCGTGTCGGCACGGGCATAGTCGACCAGCCGGTCCGGCTGGTAGCCGGGCTGCCAGGCATGGATCTGCTCCATCGCTTCGAGATCGCAGAGCTGGGCGATGCGCTCCTCCCCCGCCAGCGTCGCCAGGGCGCGGCGGGCGGCGCGGCTGCGCGGATCGGCGAGCGCCCGCTCCGACAGCATGCGGCTCGGGCGGATCATGTCGTGGGGCGGTGCCGCGCGGGGTGCCACGGCAGAGGGTACGCCGCCGGGGATCGGTTCGGCCGCGGGCTCGGGGGGGCCGTCGCGGCGATCATGCGGGCGCAAGCTCCAGCGGGAGCCCTGCTTTCCGCCACCGGGCCGGCAGCATTATGGCGCGCCCGGCCGGCGCCATCGGCATTGCGACCGGTTGCTTAGCGGCACTCTCTGCTGAAACGAATCGCAGGATTGTTTATTGGACGTGCTGCGACTGCGAACAAACGCTTCTTCTTACGTTGCGCTTCGTGCGGCGATGTCACGAAGACAACTTGTGACATCTTGATAACACAGTTTCGACACGATCTACATCTGGGTATTCATTCTCGGTTCATTTTCAATCTCCCATAAATATATTTGAAACCATTGCGCCGTGTGGGCGTTGAACGTTCCCCACGGCCGACCGTTCGAGGTGCCTACATGCTTGGTCTCAATCGCCCGTTGCTCGTCGCGGGTCTGGCCGCGAGCCTTCTCGCCACCGCCGCGATCCTGCCGGCGCCCGCCCAGAATGCGCCGATGCGGCTCGCCCAGGGCGGGCCACCTCCCGGACCGCCTCCCGGCATGGGCCCGCAGGACAACGGGCCGATGGACGTGAACGTCTTCTACGACCAGCTCAGCCGCTACGGCACCTGGGTCGAGCATCCCGACTACCAGTTCGTCTTCATCCCCAACGATGTCGGCCAGGGCTGGCGGCCCTATCAGGAAGGCCGCTGGGTGTGGACCGACCAGTATGGCTGGTACTGGGAATCCTACGAGCCCTTCGGCTGGGCGACCTACCATTACGGCCGCTGGGGCTATGACCCGTCCTATGGCTGGTTCTGGGTTCCGGGCGACACCTGGTCGCCGGCCTGGGTAACCTGGCGCCGCGGCGGCGGGCGCACCGGCTGGGCGCCGGTGGGGCCGGACCGTCCGGGCTATGCGGTGGGCCAGCCCGCCTATTACGCCCCGCCGGTGGCGGAGAGCTGGGTCTTCGTCGAGGACCGCTACATGGCCGAGGAAGACCTCGTCGACTATGTCGCGCCGATCCCGGAGATCAACATCTATCTCGACGCCGCGCCGGACTATTACGAGCCGAGCTGGAACGACGGCTACTACGTCAACCGCGGCTTCGGCTACGACGTCTATGACGCGCCGATCCGCGACCGGCTCTATACGCGCGAAGTGGTCTATGTCGACAATCGCGACCAGCTCTTCTACGACGGCGGCCGGCTCGGCATCTTCGCTCCCGCCATCGCCATCGGCAACCAGTTCGGCCCGCCGCCGCGCTACGAGCGCCGGCTCGATCCGGGCCAGCGGGCGCTGATCCGGCAATATGTGCGCGACGACCGCGACTGGGACCGCAACCGGCCGGGCATGTTCGCGCCGTCGGCGGCGCTGCTCGGCGCCATCGAGCCGGATCGCCGTCGCGAACTGCGCGAGGCGCGGTTCAACAATCCGGACATCTACCGCCGCCAGCTCGAGCAGATGCAGCGCCAGCGCGCCGATCAGGTGGAGAAGGTGCGCCGCGAGGCCGCGGCCCGCAACGCGGTGCTGGAGCAGCAGCGCAAGCAGGCGGTCGAACAGAAACGCCAGGAGTTCCGGCAGATCCGCGACCAGTACCGTGTACGGGCGCAGCAGGTGCAGGGCCGTCCCGAAGGGCGCCCCGGCATGAGGCCGGCCGTCGCGCCCGGCGTGGCGCCCGGCATGAGGCCCGGCGTTGTGCCCGGCGCGGTGCCGGGCCAGCGCCCGGACGCGGGCAATGCCGCCCAGCGCCAGCAGATCGAGCGCCAGCGCGTCCAGCAGGAGCAGATGCGCGCCCAGCAGCAGCGCCAGCAGGCCGACCAGCTCCGCCAGCAGCAGCAGGCGGGCGAAGCCCAGCGCCGGGCGGCCGAGCAGCAGCGCGCCCAGCAGGAACGGGCTCGCCAGCAGCAGGCGGGCGAGGCCCAGCGCCGCGCCGCCGAACAGCAGCGCGCCCAGCAGCAGAAAGCGCAGCAGGACCGCGCCGCGGAGCAGCAGCGCGCCCAGCAGCAGAGGGCTCAGCAGGAGCGTGCGGCCGAGCAGCAGCGCACTCAGCAGCAGCGGGCTCAGCAGCAGCGGGCTCAGCAGCAACGCGCGGCAGAACAGCAGCGTGCCCAGCAGCAGAGGGCGCAGCAGCAACGTGCCGCCGAGCAGCAGCGTGCCCAGCAGCAGAGGGCGTCGCAGCAACAGCAGCGTGCCGCAGAGCAGCAGCGCGCCCAGCAGGCCCAGCAGCGCAACGCCGCCCAGGCGCAGCAGCGCGCGGCCCAGCAGCAGCAAAGGGCTCAGCAGCAGCGGGCCGTCCAGCAGCAGCGCCAGCAGCCGCCGCAGCAGCGTCCGGCGAATGCGCAGCAGCAGCAGCAGCGCAAGCCCGTTCCCCCAGGCACGCCCGGCGCGCCGCAGTAGCGCGCGGCCCCAAACAAAAACCCCGGCCTCGTGGCCGGGGTTTTTCGTTTCTCGGGAGCCGATGCGGAATGCCGGCTGCGCCTGCAGCAACGCCATCCTGAGAGTCTGTCTCATACGTGCTCTTCGGACGGATGCCACGGTTGGACCGTCATCCCCGGGCTTGGCCCGGGGATCCACGACTTACCGGGCGCGCCCAGCCGCACCGAAGGCGTGGATGGCCGGGCCAAGCCCGGCCATGACGCGCCTCCAAGCATCTCGGTGGTGAATTACGGGCCAGCCCACCAGCCAGAGCCAGAAACGCAGCCCCGCCCTACTCCGCCGCCGGCTGGGCCTGGGCGTTGAGGCTGTTGCGCTTGGTCTGCAGCTTGTTGAGCGCGATGATGTAGGCCTGCGCCGAGGCGACCAGCGTGTCGGGGTCCGAGCCACGCCCGGTCACCGCCTTGTCGCCGTCCTCGAGCCGCACCGACACTTCCGCCTGAGCGTCCGTGCCCTCGGTCACCGCGTGCACCTGGTAGAGCGCCAGCGCGGCGGTGTGCGGCAGGATCGCCTTGATGCAGTTGAAGGTGGCGTCCACCGGGCCGTTGCCCTCGGCCTCCTCGGTGAAGACCTGACCGTCGACCTCCATCTTCATGGTGGCGCGCTGCGGGCCGCGCGTGCCGGCGATCACCGACAGCGAGACCAGCTTCACCCGGTCATGCGCGGCGGCGATCTCTTGGTCGACCAGCGCCTCGATGTCCTCGTCGTAGACCACCTTCTTGCGGTCGGCGAGGTCCTTGAAGCGGGCGAAGGCGTCGTTCAACGCGTTCTCGCCCAATTCGTAGCCCAGCGCCTTCAGCTTGTCGCGGAAGGCGGCGCGGCCGGAATGCTTGCCCATCACCAGCGAGGTCTTGGAGACGCCCACGCTCTCGGGCGTCATGATCTCGTAGGTGGTGTTGTTCTTGAGCATGCCGTCCTGGTGGATGCCGCTCTCATGGGCGAAGGCGTTCCGGCCGACGATGGCCTTGTTGTACTGCACCGGGAACGAAGTCACCGCCGAGACCAGCTTGGAGGCGCGGGTCAGCATGCCGGCCTCGATGCCGGTCGCGTAGGGCAGCACGTCGCCGCGGGTGCGGATGGCCATGACGACCTCCTCCAGCGCCGCGTTGCCGGCGCGCTCGCCGAGGCCGTTGATGGTGCACTCGATCTGCCGCGCGCCGCCGGCCAAAGCCGCCAGCGAGTTGGCGACCGCGAGGCCCAGATCGTCGTGGCAATGGGCGGAGAAGACCACCTTGTCCGAGCCCGGCACGCGCTCGCGTACCTGCCGGAACATCGCCTCATATTCCTGCGGGGTGGCATAGCCCACCGTGTCCGGCAGGTTGATGGTGGTCGCGCCCGCCTTGATCGCGGTATCGACGCAGCGCACCAGATACTCGATCGGGGTGCGGGTGGCGTCCATCGCCGACCATTCCACGTTGTCGACGAGGTTGCGCGCCTGGGCGACGGTGGCGGTGATGATCTCGATCACCTCCGCCTCGCTCTTGCGCATCTGGTGCTGCAAATGGATCGGCGAGGTGGAGACGAAGGTGTGGATGCGCGGGCGCTTCGCGTGGCGCACCGCCTCGCCGGCGCGGGCGATGTCCGCGGGGATGGCGCGGGCGAGGCCGGCGATCACCGCGTTCTTGGTGCGGCGGGCGATCTCGGCCACGGCTTCGAAATCGCCGTTCGAGGCGATCGGGAAGCCGGCCTCGATGACGTCGACGCCCATCTCGTCGAGCAGATCGGCGACTTCCAGCTTCTCCTCCAGCGTCATGGAGGCGCCGGGGCACTGCTCGCCGTCGCGCAGCGTGGTGTCGAAGATGACGACGTGGTTCTTGTCGTTGGACATGCTCAGGCTTCCTTCTCGGCTCCCGGCACCGGGAGCCACATATAAGGGCATCGTCCGGCGCAATTCTTCGATTTTAGGCGGATGGTGGAGGCGTCGTCCCCTGAGCGCCCAGGCATGATGCCCGGCCGGCCCTCAGGGGCGGCTAAGAAGAAGGAGGCCGGACGCAAGCAGAGCCTTCCCGGAAATCCGCAGGGCGGCCGGGTTCGCGGTGCAGCGGCGGACGGACGCAGGCGTCACGGCTCGGCTCTCGCGAGGTTGCTCTAATGAGGCGGTCTTACCCGAGTGCAGGGCGGACGGCAAGTACGGCTTTCCCCTGCCATCCACCGGCAGGGCAGCCTGCGTGCTTCGAGGCCGGCCTGCCGGCCGGCACCTCAGCATGACGGAGGCTGTTTTATGAGGGAGGTTGTTTTTCCGCATTCACGACGCTCCTCATCCTGAGGTGCGAACGCAGTGAGCCTCGAAGGACGCAGGGCGATGCCGCTCAAAGACGTGGATGCCCGGGACAAGCCCGGGCATGACGGCGTACATCGGCAGTGCCTCAATGCCCCCCGCCACCGCCGGCATTCTTCGGCCGGCTCATCAGCGGCGAGGCGAAGAGCAGCAGGACGAACAGCGCCGTCAGCGCCAGGAAGACGTCGGAGAACGCCATCACCTCGGCCTGGATGCGCACCTGCCCGGCCATCTTCTTCAGCGCCGCCGTTTCGGCGTCGGAGCCGAGCATCGACAGCGAGCGGGTCATGGCGTCGAGCCGCTCGACCGCGACCGAGCTCGCCCATTGCACGTTCTCGTGCAGGCGCGCGAGGTGCAGGTCCCAGCGGTCGTTGAGCACGGTGTTGATCAAGGCGAGCCCGACCGCGCCGCCGAGGTTGCGCATCAGGTTGAACAGGCCGGAAGCGTTCTTCAATTGCGCCGGCGGCAGCGTGCCGAGCGAGATGTTGTTGATCGGGATCATCGCCATCATCAGCCCGACGCCGCGCAGGATCTGCGGCCAGAGCAGCTCCCAGAAGTCCCAGTCCTGCGTCATGCCGGTCATCTGCCAGGTGCCCACCGCGAAGGCGCCAAAGCCGAAGGCGATCATCATGCGCGGGTCGACCTTCGCCACCAGCCGGCCGGCGAGCGGCGCGGTGAGGAACATGGCGAGGCCGGAGACGAACATGGTCTCGCCGATCATCAGCGCCGAGTAGCCGCGCACGCGGGCGAGGTAGAGCGGGTAGAGATAGGTCAGGCCGTAGAGGCCGATGCCGAGCACGAAGGAGAAGGCGGAGCCGACCGAGAAGTTGCGGTTGAGGAAGGCCTTGAGGTCGACCACCGGCTCCTTCGCCATCAGCACGCGGGCGAAGAAGGCGACCGACGAGACGGCGCCGACGATGGCGAAGATGAAGATTGCCTCGTCCTCGAACCAGTCGTTTGTCGGTCCCTCCTCCAGCACGAATTCGAGACTGCCGAGGAAGCCGGCCATGAAGAGAAGGCCCCACCAGTCGAAGCGGTCGAGCAGGCTCAGGTCCGGCTCGTCGAAATCCACCAGCGTCGCGGTGGCGATGATGACGAAGATGCCGGGCACGATGTTCACGAGGAACAGCCAGTGCCAGGAGAACAGGTCGGTGAGATAGCCGCCGATGGTCGGGCCGATGGTCGGCGCGAGCGTGGCGACGAGGCCGATCAGCGGCGCGATCACCGGCTGCTTCTCGCGCGGGAACACCGAATAGGCGGCGGCGAAGACGGTCGGGATCATGCCGCCGCCGAGGAAGCCCTGCAGCGCGCGGTAGACGATCATCTCGTGGATCGAGGTCGCCGTCGCGCACATGAAGCTCATCAGCGTGAAGCCGGCGGCCGAGGCGACGAACAGCCAGCGGGTGGAGAGCGCCCGCGACAGGAAGCCCGACAGCGGGATCATCACCACCTCGGCGATGAGGTAGCTGGTCTGCACCCAGGAGATTTCGTCGGAGCTGGCGGCGAGGCCCGCCTGGATCTCCGCCAGCGAGGCCGAGACGATCTGGATGTCCAGGATCGCCATGAACATGCCGAACACCATGCACAGGAAGGCGAACATGCGCCGCCCCTCGGAGGAGGCGCGCGGCGCGGTGCCTGCGTTGGCGGTGGTGTCCGACATGGCGCGCTTCCCTACTCGGCGGTGCGGCTGTCGCCCACGCGGGTGGCGCCGTTGCGGCCCTCTCCCGTCCGGGTGTCGACGGTGGCGATCACCGACATGCCCGGGCGCAGTTCCGCCTTCTCGCGGGCGGCGGCATCGAGCTCGATGCGCACCGGCACGCGCTGGACGATCTTGGTGAAGTTACCGGTGGCGTTCTCCGGCGGCAGCAGGCTGAACACCGAGCCCGACGCCGGGGCGACGCTGACCACGCGGCCGTGGAATTGCTCGTCCGGATAGGCGTCGACCTCGACGTCGACCGTCTGGCCGGGCTTCAATTCGCCGAGCTGGGTCTCCTTGAAATTGGCGTCGACATAGACCTTGTCGAGCGGCACCAGCGCCGCGAGCCGCGTGCCGGGCTGCACGAGTTGGCCGACCTGCACCGCGCGGTTGCCCATGACGCCGTCGAAGGGCGCCTTCACCACGGTGAAGTCGAGGTCGCGCTGGGCCTGGTCGCGCGAGGTCCGGTACTCGTCGAGCACGCGGGCGGCCTCGGTGCGCTGGGCCTCCAGCACGGCGATATTGGCCTGCGCGGACGCGACCGACGCCTTGGAGGCGTCCACCGCCGCCTGCGCCTTGTCGCGGTCGGCGCGGGCATTGTCGAGCGTCGCCTTGGAGGAAAACTGCGACTTCACCAGTTCACTCTGGCGGTCGAATTCGAGCTGCGAGCGGTTGAGCTCCGCCTCGTCGGCGACGAGCTGCGCCCTGGCCTGGTCGACGCTCGCCTGCCCGGCTGAAATCTGCTGGCCGTAGCGGTCGATGGTCGCCTGCTGGGTGGCGATCTTGTCCTCGGCGGCCTTCAGCGCCAGCACATAGTCGCCGTCGTCGATGCGGGCGATGACGTCGCCGGCCTTCACCGGGTGGTTGGTCTCGACCTCGACGGAGACGATGTGCCCGCCGACCTTGGCGGCAAGGATGGAGGTGTCGGCGCCGACATAGGCGTCGTCGGTGGAGACGAGGAAGCGCCCCACCCGCCACCAGTCGAGCCCGTACCAGGCGCCACCGGCCAGTGCGGCGATAAGTATCGCACCGAACACCAGCTTGCGGCGCGAGCGCTTCGGCGGCGCCGCCTGCTCCGCCTCGGCCGGCGCGGAGGCAGGCGCCTCCGCCGGCCGGCGCGACGTGATCGGCACAGGCTCATTGGTTTGCGGCCGCTCGGCCTCGGCAGTCTCTGCCATCTGCATGCCCGTTCGAGCCATGGTCGCCCCTCCGGTTCTATAACTCGGCACGTACTAAACCGTTCAGTTCATCGACTGCTTTACATATCAAACTAAACAGTTTAGTCAATGCCTTTGACAAAGGCTGTCGGAGCACCCTAATCAGGGTGCGGAGGAGACCATGACCACGACCGACTTGGATACCGTTGCCGCCGGCGCTGGCACCGCCCGCTCGGAGCCCGAATCCGCCAAGCGCCGCGACATCATCGACGGCGCCCGCCGCGTGTTCTTCGACAAGGGCTTCGACGGCGCCAGCATGGACGAGGTGGCGAAGGCCGCCGGCGTCTCCAAGGCGACGATCTACGTCTATTTCGGCGGTAAGGAAGAGCTGTTCGAGGCGCTCGTGCGCAACGACCGCGCCCGCTCCGCCGAGCACCTGTTCGAGGTCGATCCGTCGATCGACGACGTCGCCGAAGTGCTGCGGCGCATCGGTATCTCGTTCATGACGATGATGGTGCAGCCCGATCACATTCGGCTGATCCGCATGGTGATCGGCGTCGCCGAGAAATTCCCGCGTATCGGCCAGATCTTCTTCCTGGCCGGCCCCTGCCATGGCGGAAAGCGCCTTGGCGAATTGCTGCGCCAGCAGGCCGAGCTCGGCCGGCTCAAGCTCGACGACGAGTTGGAGGCCGCCCACCTGTTCCTCAACATGTGCCAGAGCAACCATGTGAAGGGGCTGCTGTTCGGCAACACCGCCACGCCGACGCAGGAGCAGATCGAGGAAACGGTGAACCGCGCCGTGCGCGCCTTCCTCGCCTTCTACGGGACCAAGGGCTGACCGTCATCCCGGACGGCCGAAGGTCGATCCGGGATCGTTTGCAGGATGGAGAGCGATCCCGGCTCTTCGCTGCGCTTCGGCCGGGATGACATGGTTATCCCCTCGCCAGCGCCCGCTCCTCGTCGACGATGAAGTCGCGCACCACCGGCACCGCGTCGCGCTCATTCGCCAGCAGCAGCTGGAACACCATGTTCGAGCCGTGCAGGAAGCCAAGCTCGACGGCGGCGAGATAGAACTCCCACATCCGCGCGAAGCGCTCGCCCATCATGGCGACGACCTCGGGGCGCTTGGCCTCGAAGTTCAGCCGCCAGTGGCGGATGGTCCAGTAATAGTGCAGCCGCAGCACCTCGCAGTCGGCGGTCCACAGGCCGGTGCGCTCCAGCGAGGCGAACACCTCCGACATGGCCGGCACATAGCCGCCGGGGAAGATGTATTTGCGGATGAAGGGCGCCGTCGTGCCGGGCGGCGACATGCGGCCGATGGCGTGGATCATGGCGAAGCCGCCGGGCGCCAGCAGCCGCTTGATGGTGTTGAAGTAATCGTCGAAATGCCCGACGCCGACATGCTCCATCATGCCGACCGAGACCACGCGGTCGAAGGTGCCGGTGAGCTCGCGATAATCGCGCTCGAAGAAGGTGATGCGGTCGGCGACGCCGGCCGCCTGCGCCCGCTTCTTCGATTCCGCCAATTGCTCGGTGGCGACGTTGATGGCGGTGACATGCACGCCGAGCTTCGCCAGATAGATCGCGAGCGCCCCCCAGCCCGAGCCGATCTCCGCCACCCGCATGCCGGGCTCCAGCTTCAGCTTGGCCGCGATGTGGCGCAGCTTCGCCTCCTGCGCGTCCTCCAGCGAGGTCTCGGGCGTCGGGAAATAGGCGCAGGAATAGATCATCCGGCTGTCGAGCCAGAGCGCGTAGAACTCCGGCGGGTGGTCGTAATGGCTCTGCGCATTGCTGGCGGCCCGCTTCAAGGGGTTCGACTGGTGCCAGCGGCGCAGCGCCCGCCAGCCGCGCCTGAGCGCCTGCTGAACCGGGTGCGAGGCGAGCCCGCGCCGGTTGATCGAGAACAGATAGAGCAGGTCATAGACGGTTGAGCCGTCCTCGAAGGTCAGCCGCCCGTCCATATAGGCCTCGGCCGAGACCAGCTCGGGATTGAGGAACAGTTCGCGGTCGAGCTTGTCGTCATGGATGCGCATGACGACTTCCGGCCCGTCCTCCCCGCTGCCGAAGAAGGTGCGCTTCCCGTCCGGCTCTATGACGACGAGCCGGCCCTTATGGACGAAGCGCTTCAGGAGATGGGGAAGAAACCGCATGGAACGCTCCGGACGCCGGCGCCAGACTGGCCACCGAGGGTGCGGGCATCGGGCATAAGGGCGCGCACGCTGTCAAGCTTACGCGCTGATCACAGTACGGGTCGGCAATCCCTTTCTCACCCCGATGAACCTCATCCTGAGGTGCCCGGCGCAAGCCGGGCCTCGAAGGATGCTCGTCCGGGTGCGCTCGAGCGACCATCCTTCGAGGCTCGCTCCGCTCGCGCCTCAGGATGAGGGTGTCCTGTGGATTCACCCCCCTCCCCCGCCGCCTCGCGCACCGCCGGCGCGGGAACCCATTCAGCCGTCATCCCGGCCGAGCGCAGCGAGAGCCGGGATCGCGTGCCGCTCTCTTCCTGAAAACGATCCCGGCTCGGCCTTCGGCCGTCCGGGATGACCGAGAAAACCCTACCCCGCCGCCTCGCGCACCGCCGGCACCGGGTGGCTATCCGCCCGCAGCAGCTTCTTCACCTGCGGGCTGGCGACGATGGTGCCGCGGTCGAAGAACGCCTCGTGGTTCTTCTCGATGTCGTCGAGCACATAGCGGTAGTTCACCATCAGCCCCAGCGCCTGCTTCATGCCGCGCGGCGACAGGTCGCCGAAGGGGTCGATGCGTTCCAGACGCGCGCCATTGCCGAGATGGAAGCGCGCGACGGGATCGAGCGGCTTGCCCTTGGCCGAGCGGGCGACGAGGAAATAGTGCGCCGCCAGCGCCTCGATCACCGGGCGCAGCGTGCGGCGCGCCTCGTCGTCCCCCGTCCCGGCCTCGAAGGCGTCGAGCGCGGCGCGGTCCTCGGCGGTCAGGACGGCGGAGGCAGGATTGGCCCGCTCCGCCTCGACGAAGGCGCGGAAGCGCGGCACCGGCGATAGGGTGACGAAGTTCGTCAGCTTGGGGAATTCGCGGGAGATCTCCTCCACCACCTGCTTGATGAGGAAATTGCCGAAGCTCACCCCGCCGAGGCCGGTCTGGCAGTTGGAGATCGAATAGAACACCGCCGTCTTCGCATTCGCCGGGTCGAGCGGCGTGCGCTTGGCCTCGAGGATCGGCGCGATGGCCTCCGGTATGTCGCGGGTGAGCGCCACCTCGACGAAGATCAGCGGCTCGTCCACCAGCGCCGGATGGAAAAAGGCGTAGCAGCGCCGGTCCGGTGAATCGACGCGGGCACGCAAATCGTTCCAGTCGCGGATCTCGTGCACCGCCTCATAGCGGATGATCTTCTCCAGCACGCTGGCGGGCGTCGACCAGTCGATACGGCGCAGCACGAGGAACCCCCGATTGAACCAGGACGTGAACAGATGCACGAAGTCGCGGTCGACATCGGCCAGATCGGGCCGGCGCGCAAGGGCGTCGAGCAGGTCCGCGCGCATGGCGACGAGCCGGCCGGTGGCGCCGGGAGCGAGGTTCAGCCGGCGCACCAGTTCCTGCCGGCGCGGCTCGCTGGCGCCGTGCAGCTCCGCCACAGTGCGGGTGGAAGGCGCCTTCACATGGGCGGCGAGCGCCGCCTCCAGCCGGGCGGCGTCGGGGCCGAAATCATTCGCCAGCGTCTCGAAGAAGGCGACGCGCTCGCCGGTGCGCAGCGTGCGGTAGGCGACGAGGATCTCCTGCGCCAGCGCCACGCCGGAAGCTTCGCCACGGCCCGACAGCAGCCGCTCGCACAGATCGGCGATGCCGGCCGCGCGGATGGCGCCGGCGGGCCGGCGCTCGCGCCCGATATCGAGCAGCGCCCGGCCGCGCTCGGCTATGGTGCCGAGCAGATCGCCGAAGAAGCTCGTTCCCGCGTCCATCGCCGCCCTCGCTCACGCCCGTTCCGGAGCGAATGAGAGCCCGAGCCGGCGACAGGCGCAAGACGGACCTTGGTCGGCGGGCGCCGGTGGCGATCAAGCGCCGGTGATGAAGTCGAACACCAGCTTGGCGTTGAGGGAGATGATCAGCGCGGCGGCGAGCACGGCGAGCACGGTCTGCCAGCGCGGAGCCACCAGCACGCCCATCTTGCGCTTGTCCGCCGTGAACATGATCAGCGGCACCACCGCGAAGGGCAGTTGCAGGCTGAGGATGACCTGGCTGAGGATCAGCAGCGAGCCGGCGCCGCGCTCGCCATAGGCGATGGTCACCGCCGCCGCCGGCACGATGGCGATGGCGCGGGTGATCAGCCGGCGCAGCCACGGCGCGAGGCGGATATTGAGGAAGCCCTCCATCACCGCCTGTCCGGCGATGGTGGCGGTCACCGTCGAATTGATGCCGCAGCACAGAAGCGCGATGGCGAACAAAGTCGGCGCCATGGCGCTGCCGAGCAGCGGGTTGAGCAGTTCGTGCGCCTTGCCGAGGTCGGCCACCTCGCCGGCGCCGCCGGCATGGAAGGTCGAGGCGGCGAGGATGAGGATGGAGGCGTTGATGGTCAGCGCGAACATCAGCGCCAGCGTCGAATCCCACGTCGCGAGGCGTATGGCGTCGCGCTTGCCCTCCAGCGTGTCCTCGCGCCGGCGGGTCTGCACGATGGCGGAGTGGAGGTAGAGATTGTGCGGCATCACCGTCGCGCCGAGGATGCCGAGCGCGAGATAGAGCATGTCGGGGTTGCGCACGATCTCGGTGGTCGGCGCGAAGCCGCGGATCACCTCGCCCCAGTTCGGGTCGGCCAGCGCGATCTGGATGCCGAAGCAGGCGGCGATGACCGCGAGCAGCGCCACCACCAGCGCCTCGACGAAGCGGAAGCCGAGATTCTGCAGCCACAGGATCAGGAACACGTCGAGCGCGGTGATGACGACGCCGATCTCCAGCGGGATGCCGAACAGGAGGTTCAGGCCGATCGCCGTGCCGATCACCTCGGCGAGGTCGGTGGCGCAGATCGCCGCCTCCGCCAGCAGCCACAGCACGAAGCCGACCGGGCGCGGGAAGGCGTCGCGGCAGGCCTGGGCGAGGTCCCTCCCCGAGGCCACGCCGAGCCGCGAGCACAGCGCCTGCAAGAGGATCGCGATCATGTTGGAGAGCAGCGCGACGGTCAGAAGCCCGTAGCCGAACTTGGAGCCGCCGGCGAGCGAGGTCGCCCAGTTGCCCGGGTCCATATAGCCGGTGGCGACCAGGTAGCCCGGCCCCATGAAGGCGAAGAAGCGCCAGATGCCGGACTTCTTCGGCACCGCGATGCTGCCATGCACCTCGGCCAGCGCCTTCTCACCGCGCTCGCGCCGCCACCCGGCAGCTTCCGCCTGCAACCTGTCGAGCATCGACCCGCTTTCGAATAATAAGCCGCTATTGCGAATGATTTGCATTAAAGATGGCGCGCCGCACAATCGCTGTCAATGCTGTTGCGAACCAATCGCAACTGATCTGCACGGCGCCGTTGGCCGCCCGGACACATTTTCGCGTGCGAAGCGGCAAACGCGTTGTGGTCTCTTGGATTCATGCACCCTCGCGGACACATTCGGCACGATGCTGCGCGCCGCCCGCTTCACCCTGCTGAGCTTCGCCCTGCTCTTTGCGCTGCCGCTCGGCGCGCATGCGCTGGTGCAGTGGCACGAGGTCGACTGGACGCGAAGCTGGCACAGCGCCGACTGGTCGAGCACCGGCACGCTGCCGCCCGCCGCCGCGCACCCGCAAGCCATGGTGCGCATCTACGCCGCCCGCGTCGGCCGCTGGCGCGGCATCTTCGCGGTGCATAGCTGGATCGTCTTCAAGGAGCCGGGCGCTCCCGCCTATGAGCGCTACGACAAGGTCGGCTGGGGCCGACCGATCCGCCACAATGGCTACGCGCCGGACGGGCGCTGGTACGGCAACGACCCGGAGGTGGTGTTCGAGGCCACGGGCGCCGACGCCGAGCATCTGATCCCGAAGCTGCGCGAAGCGGTCGAGAGCTACCCTTACGCGCTGGCCGGTGACTACCATGTCTGGCCGGGGCCGAACTCCAACACCTTCACCGCCTATGTGGTCAGCCAGGTGCCGGAGATGGCGGTCGCCCTGCCCCCCACCGCCATCGGCAAGGACTTCCCCATCGACGGCGACTGGATCGGCCTCGCCCCCTCGCGCACCGGCTTGCGCGTCTCCTTCGACGGCTATGCCGGGCTGACCCTGGCCTGGGTGGAGGGTGTCGAGATCAACCTGTTCGGCGCCATCGCCGGGCTCGACATCCGCCGGCCGGGCATCAAGCTGCCCGGCTTCGGGCGCATCGGGATATGAGGGAAGGCGCAGGATGACGGCGCTCGGCACGGGCAGCGAAAGGCAGTGGACCTTTTCTCGATACCGGCCGTTCATTTCCCTCAGGCATGCTGGGCATGAGCGTGGCTCACCGGGGGAACGGACATGATCGATCACGTCATCAAGTGCCTCAAGCGCGCGGGGCTCGTCGCCGCCCTGCTGGCGCCACTGGCGACGCCCGCGCTTGGCGCGCCCTGCGGCGACACCGGCGCGGGATTCGATGCCTGGCTGCGCGACTTCCGGCAGGCCGCCGCGGCCCAGGGCATCTCGCCCGGCGCGGTGAGGGCTCTCGACGGCCTGAGCTACGACACCAGGGTGATCAGCCTCGACCGCAACCAGAAGCACTTCAAGCAGAGCTTCGAACAGTTCGTCGCCAACCGCGTCGGGGCCGGGCGCATTTCCAAGGGCAAGGCGATGCTGCGGCAGCACGCCGGCCTGCTCGCGCGCATCGAGCAGCGCTTCGGCGTGCCGGGGCCGATCCTCGTCGCGATCTGGGGCATGGAGACCGATTTCGGCGTCAACCAGGGCAAGATGCCGGTGTTCCGCTCGCTGGCGACGCTGGCCTATGATTGTCGCCGCTCCGGCTTCTTCACCGGCCAGCTTCTCGATGCGCTGCGCATCGTCCAGCGCGGCGACCTCTCGATTGGCGAGATGCGCGGCGCCTGGGCCGGCGAACTCGGCCAGACCCAGTTCATGCCGACCTCCTATGTGCGCTTCGCCGTCGACTTCGACGGCAACGGCCACGCCGACCTGATCCGCAGCGTGCCGGACGTGCTCGCCTCCACCGCCAACTATCTGCGCGGCTATGGCTGGAGCGGCCCGTCCTGGGAGAACGGCGCGAACATGGGCGCCCTGCGCGGCTGGAACAAGGCCGAGGTCTACGCCCGCAGCATCGCCTATTTCGCCACCCGGCTGACGCAGTAGGGAGCTGTGCTGCGTGCTTCGAGGCCGGCCTGACGGCCGGCACCTCAGCATGAGGATGGTCGTTTTCCCAAAAGCGACCTCATCCTGAGGCGCGAGCGCAGCTGCACCTCAGGATGAGGATGGTTGTTCTTTCCCCAAGAGTGACCTCATCCTGAGGTGCGAGCGCAGCGAGCCTCGAAGGATGGAAAGCCTGGAACAGTCATGGGAGCCTTCGTCTACATGCTCCGCTGTGCGGATGGCTCCTATTATGTCGGCTCGACCCGAGGCACGCTGGAACAGCGTCTCGTGGAGCATCAAAGCGGTGCCTTTCCCGGCTACACCTTTCGCCGTCGACCGGTGACGCTGATCTGGTCGGAGCACTTCTCCGGGATAACGGACGCCATCGCCGCCGAACGCCAGATCAAGGGCTGGAGCCGCGCCAAGAAAGAAGCACTGGCACGCGGCGACTGGGAGCTCATCCGGGCGGCGGCGCGACGTCCTTCCGGTCGCGAGTAAGCCGCTCCCGGACGACCATCCTTCGAGGCTCGCTTCGCTCTCACCTCAGGATGAGGTTGTGAGTTGAAAGACTTGAGCGGACTTGCCTCACATTCAGGCACGACCTCATCCTGAGGTGCCCGGCGGAGCCGGGCCTCGAAGGATGCTCGTCCGTCATTGTCTCCTCCCTCCACCGCTCACCCGCGAAAACCCCTTGCGCACGATTTCGCCTTGCCGCCGCGCGAGGCGGCCGGCAGTTTGCCGGCATCGGAATCCGATCCACAGGTGCCGCCGTGACCATCGCCGCAACCGCCCCGACCGACGCCGAGACCTATGACTACATCGTCGTCGGCGCCGGCTCCGCCGGCTGCGTGCTGGCCAACCGGCTCTCCGCCGACCCGAAGCACCGCGTTCTGGTGCTGGAAGCCGGCGGGCGTGACAACTGGATCTGGTTCCACATCCCGGTCGGTTATCTCTTTGCCATCGGCAATCCGCGCGCCGACTGGTGCTACAAGACCGAGGCCGAGGCCGGGCTGAACGGGCGCGTCCTCAACTATCCGCGCGGCAAGACCATCGGCGGCTCCTCGGCCATCAACGCCATGATCTACATGCGCGGCCAGGCCGCCGATTACGATCACTGGCGCCAGCTCGGGCTCGCCGGCTGGGGCTGGGACGACGTGCTCCCGGTGTTCAAGCGCCACGAGGACCAGTATCTCGGCTCCGGCGAATTCCACGGCGCCGGCGGGGAATGGCGGGTCGAGGCGCCTCGCCTGACCTGGAAGCTGCTGGACGAGGTGCGCGTCGCCGCCGAACAGGCCGGCATCCCCGCGGTGCCGGACTTCAACACCGGCGACAATGAGGGCTCGTCCTATTTCCAGGTGAACCAGAAGCGCGGCTTCCGCTGGAGCGCCGCGCGCGGCTTCCTCAAGCCCGTGCTCTCCCGCCCGAACCTCCGGCTGGAGACCGGCTGCCATACCGAGCGCCTGCTGGTTGAGGACGGGCGCGCCGTGGGCGTCTTCTACCGCCAGAATGGCGTGACGCATGTCGCCCGCGCCCGCGCCGAGGTGGTGCTGGCGGCGGGCGCCATCGGTTCCCCTCACCTCCTGAAGCTCTCAGGGATCGGCCCCGGCGGGGAGCTGGCGCAGCACGGCATTCCCGTGGTGAAGGATATGCCGGGCGTAGGCGCCAATCTGCAGGACCATCTGCAATTGCGGCTGATCTACAAGGTCGCCGGCGTGCCGACGCTGAACGAGCAGTACCGCTCGCTCTTCGGCCGGGCGAAGATGGGCCTGCAATACGCCCTGTTCCAGCGCGGGCCGCTGACCATGGCGCCCTCGCAGCTCGGCATCTTCACCCGCTCGCGCCCGGAGAAGGAGCGCGCCGACCTCGAATTCCACGTGCAGCCGCTGTCGCTCGGCAAGTTCGGCGAGCCGCTGCACCCCTATCCCGCCTTCACCATGAGCGTGTGCAACCTGCGCCCGACCAGCCGCGGCCGCCTCGACCTCGCGGGGGCGGACGGCGCGCTCGCCCCGCGCATCCGCCCGAACTACCTCGCCACCGAGGAGGATAGGCGCGTCGCCGCCGACAGCATCCGCGTCGCCCGCCGCATCGTCGGGCAGAAGGCGCTGGCGCCCTACCGCCCCGACGAGGTCCTGCCCGGACCCTCCGTCGTCGACACCGAGGAGGCGCTGGCACGGGCGGCCGGCGACATCGGCACGACGATCTTCCACCCCGTCGGCACGGCGAAGATGGGGCTGGCGAGCGATCCCCTGGCCGTGGTGGACGAGCGGCTGCGGGTGTTCGGCATTGCCGGGCTGAGGGTCGCCGATGCCTCGGTGATGCCGACCATCACCTCCGGCAACACCAACTCCCCCACCATGATGATCGCCGAGAAGGCCGCGGCGATGCTGCTGGAGGATGGGCGGGGCTGAGGCCCCTCACGGCGCCAGCACGACCTCGCGGCAGGCGGCGGGCAGGTCCTTCAGCATCATCGGCGGCTTGGGCTTGGGCGGCTCCTTGGGCGGCTTGGGATGCAGGTTGGCGTCGGAGAACCACCAGTCCAGCTCGCTGCCGCAGCCCTCGCCCGGCACGACCGGGTCCTGCGGCCGGCAGTCCGGGCTGTCCTTCGGGCAGGAGAGGCGCACATGCATGTGGTAGTCGTGCCCCCAATAGGGCCGCACCTTCTGTAGCCAGGAGCGCTCGCCGGTGGCGGCGCGGCACAGCGCCTTCTTGATCGCCGCGTTGACCAGCACGCGCTCGACCTCGTCATCCTGCGCCGCCGCCCGGATGACGTTGACCAGCGAGGGCGTCCATACCCGCTTGTCGACGTCGAGCCGGTCGGGGCGCACGATCATCGTGGCGGAGAGCTTCTCGCGCTCGTCGCGGGTGAATTCACGGCGCGGCATGGGGGTGAGCCAGATGTCGGCGTCGAGGCCGATCTGGTGCGAGGCATGGCCGCTCAGCATCGGCCCGCCGCGCGGCTGCGCCATGTCGCCGACGAGGATGCCGGGCCAGGTCGAGACAGTGGGCACCTGGGCGGAGAAGCGCTCGAGGAAGGCGACGAGCCGCGGATGGCCCCAGTTGCGGTTGCGCGACAGCCGCATCGCCTGCCAGGTCTTGCCGTTCACCGGCAGCGCCTCGCCGCCGGCCAGGCAACCCTTCGAGTAGAAGCCGATGGCGCGCGCGGCCATCGGCGCGGGGTCGCGCTGCGCGCCGAAGACCTGCTTGGCTGGGGTGGTGTCGACGGCGGAGGTTGTCACCTGCGCCACCGCTGCGCCGCCAAATGTCACCAAAAATGCCACCAGTGTCGCGAGCCGTCCGAGGTGCCGCGCCATCGCCGCCTCCCTCAGCTCACCGCCTGCGACAGGATCACGAAGTCCTTGCCCGATCTCGTTTCCGGCGCGGCGGAGAGTTCGGTGATGAACAGCGTCGAGCCGGGCACCAGCAGCTTGGAGAGCTGCTGGTTCGCCTCCGGCGCGACGGTGATGCGGTCGATAGCGCTAGCCGCCTTCCCGCCGGAAACGCCATTGCCTTCAAAGGATAAGGCCGTCCAGGACACCTCGCCGCTGACATTCTTCAGCACATAGACCACGTTGCCGAGCGGGGTCTGCGGGTCCTTGATGGTGACGGGAGCGGTCAGGACCTCGGCACCGTCCTTGATCACGGTGAGCCGCTTGTCGGCGCCGCTGATGATCATTGTCACCGCGTCCTGCGCCGGGTCGGGCGCGGCGGCGGTATCGGGCGTGCCGTTCGGGTTCTTCGGGTTGTCCTTCTGGATCGCCGTGGTGGCATCCGCCGGCAGCACGAGGCCAGGGTGCAGCACGTCCACCGGCTCGGAATGCGAGTCGGCAATGATCACCGGCGTGCCGTAATGTGTGATGCCGAACAAGAGCTTAGCGAAGGCGAGCGGCAGGTGCACGCAGCCATGCGAGGACGGGTAGCCCGGCAGCCCGCCCGCATGCAGCGCCACGCCCGACCAGGTGAGCCGCTCCGTATAGGGCATGGAGGCATCGTCATAGATCGAGGAGTGATGCACCACGTCCTTCTGTAGGATGGTGAACACCCCCACCGGCGTCTGGTGCCCGGGCTTGCCGGTCGAGCAGGTGGAGACGCCGATGCGCACGCCATTGCGGTACACATAGCACCGCTGGTCCGGCAGCGAGACGATGATGGCGACGTAGCCTTCCGGCGCGCGGTCCGGATACCAGACGAATTCGCCGGGCTTGAGCGCATCGACGTCGACCGGGTCCGCCTTTTGCGCGCGGACAGGAAGCACGCCACCGAGCACGCCCGTCGCCGCTGCGCCGGCGAGCCGGAGCAGGCTCCGGCGATCCATCCCGAAAAGGTTGCCGGCCATGGCGTGATTCTCCTTCGCAAGTGCGGCGCGAAGATATCTGCCGGCCGCGCCGGGCGCTACCGCTCGGAGGGATGGGTTGTTCGGCCCCCAAACACCGTCAAGCCCGCGTTCACGATAATGTTTTCAAGTTGTTCCGGCCGAAAGCATCGTGAAGAACCGGCATCTTCGCGGAACTCCACCGAACACTCGACGTTCTCCCTCCAGAGCTTCGGCAAAATGGGAGGCAGATCAAATGTCTAGTACACAACAGAACCTTGAGGCGCGCGAGACGCGCACGCTCATTGGCAGCGACAAGGTGGAAGGCACCGCGGTCTATCGGCCGAATGGCGACCGCATCGGCTCGATCGATCGGGTGATGATCGACAAGCTGAGCGGCCAGACCGCCTATGCCGTGATGAGCTTCGGCGGCTTCCTCGGCTTCGGCGAGGACTATTACCCGCTGCCGTGGTCGCTGCTGAAATACGACGAGGGCCTCGACGGCTATGTCGTCGACATCACCGAGGAGCAGCTGCGCGGCGCGCCGCACCACGCCAATGCCGACGAAGGCTCCTGGGAGGACCGTGACTGGGACCGCAAGGTCAACGAGTACTATCACGTGCCGCCCTACCTGATCTGAGGCAGGCTGCACGGTGAAGCGGGAAGGCCGGGCTCGCGCCCGGCCTTTTCGTTGTCAGCAGCTTTGGTGGCCGACCGGAGCGATCACTCCTTGGTCGTGTCGTCGGTCCCGGCGCCGGGAGAGTTCTTCTTGATCGATTCGATCGCGCTTACCGCCGAGGCCTTGGCCTTGTAGCCCTCCGACGTGAACATGGTCTCACCGTTCGAGGCCTTGAAACGGAAGCGGAATTCGCCGGACTTGTCCTTGTAGACTTCGAATTTGTACGCCATGTGCGTTCTCCCCTAGTGCCGAGGCACCGGGATGTCAGCACAAAATCCCGCAATTGGGTAGCGAAGGCTCAGTCGTCGACCTTCAGCGCGGCGATGAAGGCTTCCTGCGGGATCTCCACCTTGCCGAACTGGCGCATCTTCTTCTTGCCCTCCTTCTGCTTCTCCAGCAGCTTGCGCTTGCGGGTGATGTCGCCGCCATAGCACTTGGCGGTAACGTCCTTGCGCAGCGCGCGGATGGTCTCGCGGGCAATGATCTTGGCGCCGATGGCGGCCTGGATCGGGATCTGGAACAGGTGCTGCGGGATCAGGTCCTTCAGCTTCTCGCACATGGCGCGGCCGCGATATTCGGCGCGGGTGCGGTGGACCAGCATGGAGAGCGCGTCGACCGGCTCGGCGTTGACCAGGATCGACATCTTCACCAGGTCGCCGGGACGGTAATCGGTGATCTGGTAGTCGAACGAGGCGTAGCCCTTCGAGATCGATTTCAGCCGGTCATAGAAGTCGAACACCACTTCGTTGAGCGGCAGGTCATAGGTCACCATGGCACGCGAGCCGACATAGGTCAGCTCGATCTGGTTGCCGCGCCGGTCCTGGCAGAGCTTGAGCACCGCGCCGAGATAGTCGTCGGGGGTAAGGATGGTGGCGCGGATCCACGGCTCGCGGATTTCCTTGATCTTCACCACGTCCGGCATGTCGGCCGGGTTGTGCAGATCGAGCACCGTGCCGTCGTTCATCTCGATCTGGTAGATCACCGACGGCGCGGTGGCGATCAGGTCGAGATTGAACTCGCGCTCCAGCCGCTCCTGGATGATCTCAAGGTGCAGGAGGCCGAGGAAGCCGCAGCGGAAGCCGAAGCCGAGCGCCGCCGAAGTCTCCATCTCGAAGGAGAAGCTCGCATCGTTGAGGCGCAGCTTGCCCATGGCGGCGCGAAGATCCTCGAAATCGGCCGCGTCGACCGGGAATAGGCCGCAGAACACCACCGGCTGCGCCGGCTTGAAGCCCGGCAGCGCCTCGGCGGTCGGGCGCTTCTCCTCGGTGATGGTGTCGCCGACGCGGGTATCCGCGACTTCCTTGATCGAGCCGGTGAGGAAGCCGATCTCGCCCGGGCCGAGCTCGGTCATCGCCACCATCTTGGGCGTGAACACGCCGACGCGGTCGACGTCGTAGACCGCGTTCGAGCCTATCATCTTGATGCGCTGGCCCTTCTTCAGCACGCCGTCGACGATGCGCACCAGCACGACGACGCCGAGATAGACGTCGTACCAGCTATCGACCAGCAGGGCCTTCAGCGGCGCCTCGCGGTCGCCCTTGGGCGGCGGCAGGCGGGTGACGATGGCTTCCAGCACGTCGGGGATGCCGAGACCGGTCTTGGCCGAGATGAGCACGGAGTCGGAGGCATCGAGGCCGATCACGTCCTCGATCTGCTCCTTCACCTTATCCGGCTCCGCGGCCGGCAGGTCGACCTTATTGAGGACCGGGACGATCTCGTGGTTGTTGTCGATGGCCTGGTAGACGTTGGCCAGCGTCTGCGCCTCGACGCCCTGGCTGGCGTCGACCACCAGCAGCGAACCCTCGACGGCGGCGAGCGAGCGGTTCACCTCATAGGCGAAGTCGACATGGCCGGGTGTGTCGATGAGGTTGAGGACGTATTCCTTGCCGTCCTTCGCCGTGTAGGAGAGGCGCACAGTCTGCGCCTTGATGGTGATGCCGCGCTCGCGCTCGATGTCCATTGAATCGAGCACCTGCTCGGTCATCTCGCGCTCGGACAGCCCGCCCGTCTGCTGGATCAGGCGGTCGGCGAGGGTCGACTTCCCATGGTCGATATGGGCGACGATGGAGAAGTTGCGGATGTTGGCGACGGGCTCGGTGCTCATGGCCGGCGCAGATAGCATTGGCGCCCAAGAGCCACAAGGCGGCGAGGCGTGCGCTGCCTTGCGCCTCGGCATGGAAGTGGCCACATTCCGCCCGCCCAAGCCAAGGAGCCGTCATGCCCGAACTGAAGGTCGCCGTCGTTCCCGTCACCCCGTTCCAGCAGAATTGTTCGATCGTCTGGGACGAGACCAGCAAGCGGGGCGCGGTGATCGATCCGGGCGGCGACATCCCGCGCATCCTCGCGGCGCTCAAGGAGCTGGAGGTCATCCCTGAGAAGATCGTGCTGACCCATGGCCATATCGACCATGCCGCCGGCGCCGCCGAACTCGCCGAGACGCTGAACATCCCGGTCGAGGGGCCGCATGAGGGTGACAAGTTCCTGCTCGACAATTTGCCCGCCGACGGCGTGCGCACCGGCATCCCCGGCCGCGCCGTGACGCCGGACCGCTGGCTGAAGGAAGGCGACACGCTCGATATCGGCGGCGTCACCTTCGACGTGCTGCATGTGCCCGGCCATACGCCGGGCCATATCGTGCTGGTGAACCGCGACAACCGCCTCGCTATCGTCGGCGACACGCTGTTCCAGCGTTCCGTCGGCCGCACCGACTTCCCCTATGGCGACGGCCCGCTTCTGATCCGGGGCATCAAGGAGAAGATCCTGCCGCTCGGGGACGCCTTCACCGTCCTGCCCGGGCACGGCAACGCCACGAATATCGCGCTGGAGAAGCGGACCAACCCCTTCCTGCGCTGAGGCTGCGCGCGCTCCCCTTCTTCGTCATCCCGGACGGCCGAAGGCCGGTCCGGGATCGCGCAAACATTGGAGAGCGATCCCGGCTCGCGCTGCGCTCGGCCGGGATGACGATAGGGCACGCTGAGGATTGCCCAAGGGAAGCGCCACGAAACTGTTACTCGCGCTGCGACAGGCGGCAGAAGATGATGATGGGACACCAGCCGGAGTCCCGTGATGACGCGCTTCGCGACCGTGTGCCTCTTCGCCCTTGCCACGGTCGCGATGGCCTTCGGTGCCGCGCCGGCCCTTGCCCAGGCTGACCGCTGCCCGAAGCTGGTGGCCAAGAGCCCTTTCCTCGACGCCCTGGCCCCGAAGGCGGTGCCTGCCGCCTATGTCGAGCCGAAGCATGTCAACCTTACCTATATCGGCCACTCGACCTTCCTGATCGAGACCGCCGGCGGGGTGACCGTCGCCACCGACTACAACGACTACGTCAGGCCCGACCTCACACCGCGCGTCGCCACCATGAACCGGGCGCACCTGACCCATTATTCGCTCAATCCGGACCCCCGCATCGAATATGTGCTCAAGGGCTGGCGCGAGGATCGCGACCCTGTCCATTACGACATGCAGGTCGGTGATCTCTGGATCGGCAACCTCCAGACCAATATCCGCGACTATACCGGCGGCACGATCCTGAACGGCAATTCGATCTTCATCTTCCGCGCCGCCGACATCTGCATCGCCCATCTCGGCCATCTGCACCATACGCTGACCGAGCAGGACCTCGGCGCGCTCGGCCGCATCGACGTGGTGCTGGCGCCGGTCGACGGCAGCTACACGCTCGATGTCGACGGCATGATCGAGGTGCTCAAGGCGCTGCAGGCGCCGGTCGTCATCCCGATGCACTATTTCAACCAGAGCACGCTCGACCGCTTCCTCGGCCGCTTTGCCAGCAGCCAATACGCCATAGAGCGGCGGGAGGACCCGCACCTCCTGCTGTCACGCGAGACACTGCCGGCCAAGCCCACGGTGATCGTGCTGCCCGGCAGCCATTATTGATCTCCGTCATCCCGGCCAAGCCCACGGGTCTTGCCTCCGGCAAGCCCGAGGACAGGCTCCGCGCGAGCCGGGATCGCTCTCCATTCTGGCTGCGATCCCGGATCGGCCTGCGGCCGTCCGGGATGACGGCTAATGGGTGTGCGGCGCATAGGAGGCGGGGTCGACCAGCGCCGGGCGGCCCGGCAGGTCGAGCGCGGAGACGCGCGGCGCGCCCTCGGCAATGACGCGCCCGCGCCGCACCACGAACAGCCGCGCCGCCTTGAGCCGCAGCGCCTCGATCGGGTCGGCCGCCTGCAGCACGACGAAGTCGGCGTTGCAGCCCGGCTCCAGCCCGTAGCCGTCGAGATGCATGATCCGGGCGGAATTGTTCGTCACCGCCTCGAAGCACCAATTCATCGCCTCGCGGGAGGTCATCTGGCCGACATGCAGCGCCATATGCGCCACCTCCAGCATGTCGCCGGAGCCGAGCGAGTACCAGGGATCCATCACGCAGTCGCCACCGAAGCCGACATTGATGCCGGCCGCGCGCAGCTCCGGCACGCGGGTCATGCCGCGGCGCTTGGGATAGGTGTCGTGCCGGCCCTGGATGGTGATGTTGATCAGCGGGTTGGCGATGGCATGCACCCCTGCCTCGGCCATCAGCGGGATGAGCTTGGAGACGTAGTAGTTGTCCATGGAGTGCATGGAGGTGAGGTGCGAGCCGGTCACCCTGCCCTTCAGGCCGAGCCGCTGCGTCTCATAGGCCAGCGTCTCGATGTGGCGCGACATCGGATCGTCGCTCTCGTCACAATGCATGTCGACGAGCAGGCCGCGCGCGGCGGCGATCTCGCACAGCGCCTTCACCGAGGCGGCGCCGTCGGCCATGGTGCGCTCGAAATGCGGGATGCCGCCGACCACGTCGACGCCCATGTCGAGCGCACGATCGAGGTTCTGCACCGAGGTCGGGAAGCGGTAATAGCCGTCCTGCGGGAAGGCGACGAGCTGGAGGTCGATATAGTCCTTCACCCGCTCCTTGACGTCGAGCAGCGCCTCGACGGCGAGCAACCGGTCGTCGCAGATGTCGACATGCGAACGGATGGCGAGCAGACCCTGGCTGACCGCGAGGTCGCAATAGCGCAGCGCCCGCTCGATCACCGCCTCATGGGTCAATAGCGGCTTCAACTCCCCCCAGAGCGCGATGCCCTCCAGCAGCGTGCCGGAGGTGTTGAGCCGCGGCAGGCCGAGCGAGAGCGTCGCGTCCATGTGGAAATGCGGGTCGACGAAGGGCGGCGAGACGAGCTTGCCGCCGGCGTCGATGACCCGGCCCGCCTCGGCCTCGATGTTCGGCTCCATCGCGACGATGCGACCGCCCTCGCAGGCGATGTCGATGCTGGTGCGCCCGTCGGGCAGGCGGGCGTTCTTGACGATCAGGTCGAAGCTCATCCGGGATTCCGTTTATCTCTGGCCTTTGAAGTAGGGCTTCATCAGGGCCCGCGGATAGTCGGCGCGGCGTGCCACCAGCACAAGCGCGGCGATGGAGAAGATGTAGGGCAGCATCAGGAAGATCTGGCTCGGCACGACGCCGCCGGCGATGGTCTGGATGCGCAGCTGGTAGGCGTCGAGCGCGCCGAACAGCAGCGCGCCGAGCAGCGCCTTGCCCGGTCGCCAGGAGGCGAAGACGGTAAGCGCGATGCATACCCAGCCGCGCCCGTTGATCATGCCGAAATAGAAGGCGTTGAAGGCCGAGAGCGTGAGGAAGGCGCCGCCGAGCGCCATCAGCGCCGAGCCGGCCATCACCGCGCCCATGCGCAGCGCGACGACCGAAAGTCCCTGCGCCTCAACCGCTTCCGGGTTGTCACCCACGGCGCGCAGGGCGAGGCCGAGCGGCGTGCGCGCCAGCACCACCGCCAGCACGCCGACGCAGATGAAGGCCAGCACGGTGAAAGCGCTCTGCTGGTCGAGGATCGGCCCGATGAAGGGCAGGTCGCCGAAGAACGGCACGTCCAGCGGCGGGAAGGGCTCGATGCGCGGCGGCGTCGCCACGTTCGGGAAGGCGACGCGGTAGCCGAAATAACTCACCGATGTCGCCAGCAGCGTGACGCCGATGCCCGTCACATGCTGCGACAGGCCGAGCGGCACGGTCAGCAGGGCGTGCAGGAAGCCGAACGCGGCGCCGGTTGCTGCCGCCACCAGCACGCCGCCCCAGAGCGGCAGACCGAGATAAACCGCGAGCCAGCCGGACATGGCGCCGGCGACGAAGATGCCCTCGATGCCGAGGTTCAGCACCCCCGCCCGCTCGCAGAGCAGCGCGCCGAGCACGCCGAAGATCAGCGGCGTGGCGATGCGGATGGTGGCGGCCCAGAAATTGGCCTGGAGGAGGATGTCGAGCGCCTCGAGCATCAGGCGGGCTCCCGGCGGACGAAAACGATGCGGAACCGCGTCAGCAGCCCGCCCACCAGCACGCTGAGCAGGGCGAAGGCGACGACGAGGTCGGCGAGGTAGTTGGAGATGCCGATGGCGCGGCTCATCGAATCCGCGCCGACGAACACGCCGGCAACGAAGATGGCGGCGGGGACGACGCCGAGCGGCGACAGGTTGGCCAATGTCGCCACCACGATGCCGGCATAGCCGAAGCCGGGTGACAGGTCGGCAGTGAGATATCCTTTCAGACCAGCTACTTCACTGGCGCCGGCGAGCCCTGCGAGCCCGCCGGAGAGGATGCCGACCAGCGCCATCGCCTTGCCCACCGGCAGGCCGGCATAACGCGCGGCACGGGCGTTCTCGCCCACGGCGCGGATGCGGAAGCCCCACACCGTGCGGGAGATGAAGACGTGCAGCAGCACGGCGGCGACGACCGCCAGCACGAGGCCCCAATGCAGCCGCAGTCCCGTCACCAGCTTGGGCAACGTCGCCTCGTCGAGCACGGGCGCGGATTGCGGCCAGCCCAGCGCCATCTCGTCCTTCATCGGCCCTTCCAGCATCATCTGCACGAAGAGCAGCACGATGAAGTTCATCAGCAGTGTCACCACCACCTCGTCGGCGCCGAAGCGGGCCTTGAACAGCACCGGCACCAGCAGCAGCGCCGCCCCGGCGGCTGCGGCGCCGATCAGCACAAGCGGGACAAGGACATAGGGCGGCGCCTCGATCAGCCCGGCGCCGAGCGCCACGGTCGCGAGCGCGCCAGCATAGAGCTGGCCCTCGGCGCCGATATTCCAGAGCTTGGCGCGGAAGGCGACGGCCGCGGCGAGACCGGTGAAGATCAGCGGCGTGGCACGGGTCAGCGTCTCCGCCAGCGCGAAGCCGTCGCCCGCCGCGCCTTGTGCCATCAACACGAAAGCGGTGAACACCGGCGCGCCGGTCAGCGCCAGGGGGATGGCAGTCAGCAATAGCGCTGCAAGGCCGGAGCCGATGGAGACGGCGATGGTGAGCCAGACCGGGGTGCGTTCGCGCGGGACGAAGCGGATCATGCCGCCTCCCCTGCCGAGTGGCCCGCCATCATCAAACCCACTGTTTTCACGTCGAGATTTCCCGCATCCATCGCCGGCGAGAGATGGCCGGCATGGACGACGGCGATGCGGTCGGACAAGGCGAAGAGCTCGTCGAGGTCCTCGGAGATCAGCAGCACGGCCGCGCCGCGTCCGCGGGCGGCGATGAGGCGGCGGTGGACATCGGTGGTGGCGCCGATGTCGAGCCCGCGCGTCGGCTGATGCGCCAGCACCAGCTTCGGCTCGCGCTCAAGTACCCGCGCCAGCACGACTTTCTGCATGTTGCCGCCCGACAGCGCGCGGATCGAGGCGCCCGGCCCGGGGCAGCGCACGTCATAGGCGCGGATCGCCGCGGCCGCCCGCGCGCGGATGTCGGCGCGGCGGATGAAGCCGAAGCTCTGGTTCTCCGGCGCGCCCATGGTCTCCAGCACATAGTTCTCCGCCACCGACAGCGCGCCGATGGTGCCGTCGCGGTGGCGGTCCTCCGGAATGCGGCCGACATCGGCGGCTAGACGCGCGCGCGGATCGGCTGCCACTGCCGGCTGGCCGCAGATGTGCAGTTGCCCGGTCCGGGGAGCCGCGAGCCCCGCCACCAGTGCGGCGAGCGCCCCCTGCCCGTTCCCCGAGACGCCGGCGATGCCGACGATCTCGCCGGCGCGCACGTCGAGATCGGCATCCTCCAGCCGGTCGCGCTCGCCCGGCTTGCCGACGCTGACGCCCTTCAGGCTCAGCACCGGCGCGCCAGGTGTCGCCGGCGGGCGCTCGCGCGGGGGGATGGCACGCCCGACCATCAGCTCCGCCAACATCTCCCGGTCGGCCCCGGCGGTCGGCCGGTCGGCGACCTTGGCGCCGCCGCGCAGCACGACGACGCGCTCGCACAGCGCCAGCACCTCGTGCAGCTTGTGGCTGATGAAGATCACCGCCAGCCCCTTGGCGCTGAGCTTGCGCACGGTGGCGAACAGGCCGTCCGCCTCCTGCGGGGTCAGCACGGCGGTCGGCTCGTCGAGGATGAGCACGCGCACGTCGCGATAGAGCGCCTTCAATATCTCGATGCGCTGCTGCTCTCCGACCGAGAGCCGCGCCACCTTCACGTCGAGATCGACATTGAGCCCGCTTTCCGCGATCAGCCGCTCGATCTTGGCCCGCGCCTCGCGGCCTCCCAGGCCGAAGCTCCAGAGCGGGCGCGTGCCGAGCACGATGTTCTCGAAGCCGGTGAGGTTCTCGGCCAGCGCGAAATGCTGGTGCACCATGCCGATGCCCGCCGCCAGCGCCGCTTCCGCCGAGCCGCCTGGCAGGGGCGTCAGCTGTCCGTCCGCGCCGGCGATGGAGACCATGCCTTCATCGGCGACGTAGTGGCCGAATAGGATGCTCATCAGCGTGGTCTTGCCGGCACCGTTCTCACCCAGCAGCGCGACGATCTCGCCGGCACGCACGTCGAGGTCGATATGGTCGTTCGCCGTCAGCGGGCCGAACCGCTTGGTGATGCCGATCAGCGAGAGGACGAGCGGGCGGGGATCGAGGTGCATCGAATATCCACGTCAGGGAAGCGGCCCAACCGACAGGCCCTCATGCCCGGGCTCGACCCGGGCACCCAGTGACCGGGCGCACCCAGTCCCCTGGATCCCCGGGTCAAGCCCGGGGATGAGGGAAGAAGGGTGGCTGGGTCACGATCCCGGCTCTACGCGCTGTGCGCTACGGCCGGGATGACGACGATCCGCCTCACATCGTCGACTTCGGCTCGGCGTCATTGACGTTGACGCGGAACAGCCCGTCCTTGATCTCCTTCTCCTTGAGAAGGACCATGTCGATCACCTCCGGCGGCACCACCTTGGGATCGAGCGGGGCTAGGCTGGCGCCGCCCTCGGCCATGTAGCTGTAGGGGCCGTAATCGGCGGCGACGAAGGTCTCGTCGATCACCTCCTTGATCGCCTTGTCGATGGTCGGCTCCATCTGCCACAGCGCCGAGGCGATCACCGTGCCGGGGTACTGGCTCGACGTATCGATGACGTTGCCGATCGCCTTCACGCCGCGCTCCTTGGCGGCGTCGGAGACGCCGAAGCGCTCGGCGTAGAGAATGTCCGCGCCCTTGTCGATCTGGGCGAAGGCGGCCTCCTTGGCCTTGGGCGGGTCGTACCAGGAGTTGATGAAGGTGACGATGAACTTCACGTTCGGGTTCACCGCCTTGGCACCTTCCATGAAGGCCTGCATCAGCCGGTTGACCTCGGGGATGGCGTAGCCGCCGACGAGGCCGATGACGTTCGACTTGGTGGTCTTCCCCGCCACCATGCCGGTCAGGTAGGACGGCTCGTGGATGAAGTTGTCGAACACCGAGAAGTTCGGCTTGGTCGGGCCGAAGGACGAGCCCATCAGATAGGCGGTCTTGGGATAGTCGGCCGCCACCTTGCGGGCCGGGCGCTCCACCGCGAACACCTCGCCGACGACGAGGTCGGCGCCTTCCTGCGAATATTGGCGCATGACGCGCTCATAGTCGGTGTTGGCGACGTTCTCGGAGAATTTGTAGGTGATGTCGCCGCGCGCCTCGGCCGCCTTCAGCGCCTTGTGGATGCGCGACACCCATTGCTGCTCCACCGGCACGGTGTAGATGGCGGCGACCTTGATCGGCTTGGCCTTGGCGGCGAGCACCTCGCCGCTCCCGAAGGCCGTCAGAGCGGCGGCGCCGGCACCGAGCGCCAGCATTTGCCGACGGTCGAGCGCGGCTGACGAAAAAAGCGGCAGGGAACCAGACGACTTGCGCGGCATGTTGAGAACCTCCCCCGAGAAAAGCACGGCGGCGCGCCAATCGCGGCCCCGTGTCGTACCGTTCATGCGAGCGGTATGCCATTTTCGAACTGTCCGGTCCGAAAATTCAACGCCCTATTCTATCCGCTTCCCAACTTATCCGCTTCCCAGGCGGCGGCGAGATAGGCGCGCAGAAAAGGCGTGGTGCCCTCGCGGAAATCGTCCGGGCCGCGCATGACGAAGACCTCGTCGATCTCCGAGCGCTCCTCGCCGGCGGCGAAGGCACGGATGCGTGCCGCCAGCACCTCGGCCTCCTCGCGGGCAACGAGCTGGCGCATCAGCGCGATCCGACGCTCGTCATAGAGCGCGGTCCATGTCGGGGCGAGGCGGACCTCGGCGGCGGCGATGCCGGTCTCCTCCTCGAATTCGCGCAGCATGCTGCCTTCGAGATCGACGCGCCCGTCCGCAGTGAGGTCGGAAGGATCCGGCGTGCCGGCGGCGAAATAGATGCGCCCGGCATTGGCGGTCCACGCCGCCATGCGCACCAGCACGAAGCCGCCATCGGCGCCGCGCAGGGCGCCCATGGAGAAGCACAGCCGCGCGCGCGGGTGGGGCGGATTGCCGCCGATGAGCCAGAGCAGCGAGGCATAGTCGCTCTCGGCATAGCGGCCGAGGAGCGAGCGTCCCTCGAAGCGGTGCGAGGCGAGGATCAGCACGCGCCCGTTCCACAGTTCGGGATTGGCATGCAGCTTGCCGGCGTAATAGGCGTCGATCGCCGCGCGCTCGGTCGCGGTGAAGGCATAGGGCGCCGGCTCGAACCCCATCTCCACGTGGTCGAGCTCGAGGATGGTCGGCCCCGGCGGCAGCGGCCGGTTCACCCGCCCTCCGCCGGCCGCCCTGCCGTCTCCGGCCTCGCGGCCACGCCGTCAGACATGGAGCATACCCTCCGAGACGATAACCGCCCCGCCGCCGATGGTGACGGCCGTCAGCTCGCCCGTGGTCACCTGCAGGCCGAGCCGGATGAGGCTGGAACGCCCGATTTCTACACCTTGCAATATGTCATAGGCATGGAAGCCCTCGCCCGGCTTCTCGCCGGCGAGCAGCACGGCGGCGAGCGAGGCGGCGGCCGAGCCGGTCGCCGGGTCCTCGTCGATGCCCATGTTGGCGGCGAACATGCGGGCGCGGAAATCGCCCTCGCCGTCCTCGTCACGGCAGAAGACGTAGACCGAGTCCGCGCCACCGCCGAAGGTGCCGATCAGCCGCGCTGCGCTGGGGCTGATGCGCGCCAGCGCCGAGCGCGAGGCGAGCGGCACGCAGACGAAGGGCACGCCGGCCGAGGCGATGACCGGGGAATAGTCGTCGAAGCCGATGTCCGAGGTGTCGAGGCCCAGCGCCTGCGCGCAGGCTTCCCGGCTCATCGGCTCGGCATCGATGATCTCGGGGATGCGCGGCACGGTGAAGGTGGCGCTGCCGAGCCGCTCGCGCTTGACCGTGACGTGGCAGGCGACCGGACCGACATTCTCCTCCAGCACGAAGTCGGTCGAGGTCTCGACCCCGTCGCGCATGGCGAGCAGCACCGCCGCCCCGACGGTCGGATGGCCGGCAAAGGGCAGTTCGTGGTTGATGGTGAAGATGCGCAGCCGCGCGCGGCTGCCCTCCTCCTGCGGCTTGGTGACGAACACCGTCTCCGAGAGATTGAACTCGCGGGCGATGGCCTGCATGTGGTTGCCGTCGAGCCCATCGGTGTCGAGCACGACGGCGAGCGGGTTACCGGACAGCGTCCGATCGGTGAAGACGTCGAGGACGACGAAGCGGCGTGCCATGGCGGTCAGATCTTCTCCGGCGTGAAGATGCGGGACGGCGTGACGAATTCATCCTGCGCGGCGACGGTGAGGATCTCGCGCGAGCCGGCGGCTGCCGTACGGGCAAGCAAGCCATAGGCCGAGGACGCCGCCTTGGAGAGCGCCTCGGCGGTGGAATGGGTGGCCTTCCAGTGCACGAAGAACAACGCGGCGATGGCATCCCCGGCTCCGTTGACCGAAATGTCCAGCTTGGGCGTGCGCACGAGGTAGCGCCCGTCCGGCCCGGAGGCCATGAGGTCGATGCAATCGGCCGGCGTGTCCTCGGTGTGCAGGCTGGTGACCATGATGACGCGCGGCCCGCTCGCATGCACGACGTCGCAGGCGACGAGCGCATCAGGCAACGTCGTGGTGCTGCGGCCGGAGAGGTAGTCGAGCTCGAACTGGTTCGGCGTGATCAGGTCGGCGGCCGGCACCGCGCGCTCGCGCATGAATTCGGGGATGCCCGGCCGCACGAAGACGCCGCGCCCGACATCGCCGATCACCGGGTCGCAGCAATAATGCGCCTCGCTGTTGGCCGCCTTCACCCGGCCGACCGTGTCGAGGATGGCGTCGCCGATCTCGGCCGAGCCCATATAGCCGGACAGCACGCCGTCGCAGCGCGGCAGCACGTTGCGATCCTCCATGCCGCCGACCAGCTCGCGGATGAGGTCGGCGCCGAACACCTCGCCGCGCCAGGCGCCATAGCCGGTGTGGTTGGAGAACTGCACGGTGTGGATGCCCCACACCTCATGGCCCAGCCGCTGGATGGGGAACATGGCCGAGGCATTGCCCACATGCCCATAGGCCACCCAGGACTGTATCGACAGTATGTTCATGCGTCTGCGCCCCAACCCGTTGGAAACGATCCGCGCTTAGCGCTCTAAACGCAAGCGCTCAAACGAAAATCCGCGCGATTGCCATAAGCGTTTTCGATGGAGCGGCCCTTCAGGCGCTACGAGGCCCGGCCGCCCCTGCGTTCCGGCGCGTCCTGCGCCAGCATATGGCGGTCACGGCCGGCGGCCTTGGCGGCATAGAGCGCGAGGTCGGCACGGCGTAGCGCCTCGTCGATATGCTCGCCGCGCCCGGTGACGGCGAGGCCGAAGCTGGCCGTCACCCGTATCTCGCCCGGCACCAGCGCATAGCGCAGGCGGTCCATGGCGGAGCGCACCGCCTCGATCCGGCGCTGCGCTTCACCGACGTCGCCCTCGGGCAGCAGCAGGCAGAACTCCTCGCCGCCGATCCGCCCGCACAGGGCGCCCACGCTGGCGCGCTCGGCGAGCACGCCGCCGAAGGCGCGGATGACCTCGTCGCCGGCGGCATGGCCGAAGCGGTCGTTGATCGACTTGAAATGGTCGAGGTCGCACATGACGAGACAGGCGCGCTCCTCCGGCCGCAGCGCTGCCAACAGGGCGGCGGCGCGCTCCATGAAGGCGGCGCGGCTGAGCACACCCGAGAGCGAATCGCGCTCCAGCCGGCGGGCGGTCTCCGCCATCAGCTCGGCGATGATGACGCCGAGCACGGAAAGGCCGAGCAGCAGCGCGAGCACCGCGGCCATGGTCTGCGAGTAATAGGCGTAGATGCTCAATATGTAGTCGCGCACATCCGGCGCCGGGCCGGTGGCGAACAGCGGCACGATGGCCTTGAAGGCAAAGTGCAGCGATCCCGCCGCCAGCACCGCGAGCAGCGCCAGATCGGCCAGCCGGCGCCGGCCGGAGGCGAGCACGATCCCGGCGCCGAGGGCGAGCATCGCCGCATAGGGCAGCTGGTAGATCAAGGCGTGGATCAGCGAGGGGCGCGGCAGGTCGTAGCGCAGCAGCAGGTTGACGGCCTCGGCGAGAACGAACAGCGCGAGGATCGGCCGCAGCGACATATCCGGACGGTAATGACGTGCGAGGCCGACGACGATCAGCGTCACCGCCAGCATGAGGAAGGAGAAGGACAGCGCCGAGGCCAGCCGGCCGGGCAGGAACGGCACCACCGCCTCGACCGCCACGGTGGCGGCGGCACAGAGGAAGCCGGCGGCGCACCATCTGCCGATGCGGATATCCGTCCGCCAGGTCAGGAGGAGGAAGGCGGCGGCGAAGGACAGGCCGATGGCGAAATTGATGACAAGGAGGAAGGTGGCGCCCCGCATCGCTCCGGCCAGCCCGACGGCAGCAACGCGCTACCTGCGGCAGCATAACCTTGGCGGAAAGGATTGGCCACGCCGGCTGGACGCGCCGGCCTGCCGCCACGGGGCGGCACGCGGGATATCGCCGACGGCTACTCGTCGCCGTCGGTCACGGCGTCCCATGCCACAAGCATGATCGCGGCGAAGCCGAGCACATACATGGCGGACACGGTGGCGAAGGGTGTGAGACCAAAGAGACCCATGGCAGGAACTCCGGCGAAAGGCCCTGTTGAGATATGGGGGCTCGGTCATTTCCGCGACAGGGTGGCAATGCGGCCGCGCGGCGATTGAGAAAGCGGCGCAGTCGGCGCCGTTCCGCGGTGCGCGCCGGCAGATCTAGCGCTTGCCTTCCAGACGCGCCCGCAGATACGCGTCCAGCACCACCGCGTCGTTGTGGGTCGCATCGTGCGCCGCATAAAGCAGCGTGACGCGGCCGTGCTTCAGCAGTTCCTCAAGACGCGCCACCGCATCGCCATTCGCATCGAGCTCGGCGCGATAGCGTCGTGAGAACTCCTCGAAGCGAGCCGGCTCATGGCCGAACCATTTCCGCAACTCGGCGCTCGGCGCGATCTCCTTCAGCCACAGGGTCAGCTTCAGATCGTCCTTGCGGACTCCGCGCGGCCACAGCCTGTCGACGAGGACGCGGGCGCCATCGTCGTCGGCCACGGGGTCGTAGGCCCTCTTCAACCTGAGATCGGGTGCGGGTCGGGTGATGTGCATCACTCCGCCATGATCCGCGTTCTGCCGGCCGTTGTCTCTCGCGATCGAACGCAGCCGCGCAGCGGCCGAAGCCTCAGATCGCTTCTTCACGCAACCCGCAGCGCCAGCGCACGACGCGCCAGGCAGGGTGCTGTGTCGCCCATTCGTTCATGGCGGCGGTGCATTCCATCGGCAGGCCCATACGGGCCTCGGTGGCGATCCTCTCCTCGCGGCAGGCATCGGGGCTGGCGAGCAGGCAGATGGTGAGGATGAGGTGGCTCATCGGACCCCTCCTCCCATGCCCTTCATCTCGTCGGTCTCGGCGACCCGCGGCCAGATATAGACGCCCTCGGACGGATCATGCGCCTTCAGGACGATCGCATGGAGGTTGCCCCAATAGCTCGGGCGCGGCGACGCCATCAGCTTGCGGGCGAGTTCGGCGGAACAGTTCAGGACGATCTGCATCAGCATTGACCCAGCAAAATGACCACTTGGATGATCTTGCATACGGCATGCCAAATATTCCGGATTGCCCGGACGATGTCCCAACTGCACGCCGGCATTGTCCTAGGGGCAACACCCTGGGAGGCGATCGGGTCCCTGCGGCGTCGAGCGGCGGTATGACTTGCCGGTGCTGTGACTTGCCTGAGACCGGCGGTCATGCGACAGGCGAAACATGACCGAGATGCTCTCC
The DNA here is from genome assembly GCF_000092925.1 of Ancylobacter novellus DSM 506. Lineage (NCBI taxonomy): Bacteria > Pseudomonadati > Pseudomonadota > Alphaproteobacteria > Hyphomicrobiales > Xanthobacteraceae > Ancylobacter > Ancylobacter novellus. The sequence continues at coordinate 2,431,834 of NC_014217.1, forward strand.
GCCGCCGCCCTCGCCCAGGCCGTCCGCGCCGGACGCCTGACCCCCGCCGATGTCGCCGAGCGCTGCGCGGAAGCCATCCGCGCGCAGGAGGGCGAGGTACGCGCCTTCGCCAGCCTCGATCTCGACGCCCTCACCGCCAAGGCGACGTCACCGGGATTGGCCGAAACCCCGCTCGCCGGCCTGCCGGTGGGCATCAAGGACATTCTCGATACGGTGGACTTCCCCACCGAGCGCGGCTCGCCGCTCTATGCCGGCTACCGCCCGGCTACCGATGCCGCCATCGTGCGCATGACCGCGCGGGCCGGCGGCCTGATGGCCGGCAAGACCGTGACCACCGAGTTCGCCTTCATGCAGCCAAGCCCGACCCGCAACCCGCGCCGGCTCTCGCATTCGCCGGGCGGCTCCTCGGCCGGCTCGGCGGCGGCGGTGGCGGCCGGCATGCTGCCGGTCACCATCGGCACCCAGACCGGTGGCTCGGTCATCCGCCCTGCCTCCTATTGCGGCGTCACCGGTTACAAGCCGTCCTACAAGATGCTGCCGGTGCTCGGGCTGAAGCCCTTCTCCTGGTCGCTCGACACGCTCGGCCTGTTCGGCGCCCATGTCGCCGACGTCGCCTTCGCCGCGGGCGCAATCTCCGGCCGCGACTTCGCGCTCGACCACGACGCCAATGCGCCGCGCATTGCGGTCGCCAAGACCGCCCGCGCCCATCTCGCCACCGAGGATGCCCATGCCGCGCTGGAGCAGGCGGCGCGCGCGGCGGAACGGGCCGGCGCCAGCGTGACCGTCGTCGACCTCTCGGAGGCGGTGGAGAAGGGCGACGAGGCGCATGCGGCCATGCAGGGCTATGAGGCGGCGCTCGCCTTAGCCCATGAGTGGGACCACCACCGCGAGGCGCTGTCGCCGACGCTCGGCACCTATCTGGAAGAGGCGATGCGCATCACGCCGGAGCAATACGATGCCGGCCGTCGCCTCGCCCGGCAGTCGCGCCACGCGCTCTCCGACCTGTTCGCCGACTACGACGCGCTGCTGACCTTCTCCGCCACCGGCGAGGCGCCGGAGGGCTTCGCCACCACCGGCTCGCCGGCCTTCAACCGGCTGTGGACCATGAGCGGGGCGCCCTGCATCAACGTCACCGGACTGACGGGGGCGACGGGCCTGCCGATCGGCGTGCAACTCGTCGGGCGCTTCGGCCGCGACCGTGCGCTGCTGGAGGCGGCGCGGTTCCTGGAGCGGGCCATAGGCGCGTGAGCTCGTGAGGGTTTCTTAAAGCCGGCGGCGCTAGGCTCCCCCATCATCTATCGGGGGAGCATCGCATGCGTATCAAGGCATTTCTCCTCGGCGGCATCGCGGCCGCCGCGCTCACCATGCCGGCGGCCGCGGCCGACCTGTCCTATCCGGTCAAGGCGCCGCCCATGATGGTGGTGCCGGCCTTCACCTGGACCGGCCTCTATCTCGGCGGCAATGCCGGCTATGGCTGGGGCGAAGGCTCGGCGCCCTGGCTCGGCTATCTCGACTATTATTACGGCGCGCTCGACCAGTACGGCTACAGCGGCGGCTCCGACCCGCAGGGCTGGTTCGGCGGCGTGCAGGTCGGCTACAACTACCAGTTCGACAACAATGTCGTGCTCGGCATCGAGGCGGACGCTCAGTTCGGCGAATTGAAGGACTCGCTCAGCTATTATGGCACGGACCTGTTCTCCGGCGTGCCGGACCTCGACCTCGGCGGCATCGAGACCAAGATCGAGGCCTTCGGCACCGTCCGCGCCCGGCTCGGCTATGCGGTCGACCGCCTGCTGCCCTACGTCACCGGCGGCCTCGCCTGGGGCAACGTCAAGATGTCGGAGCGCTGGGATACCTATATGGGCGGCGTCTTCCAGCCCGGCCTCACCGGCACCGCCTCGGCGGACGAGACGCTGTGGGGCTGGACGGTCGGCGGCGGCGTCGAATACGCCTTCACCGACAACTGGACCGTGAAGGCCGAATATCTCTATGCCGACCTCGGCGACATCAACTGGGACGGCGATGCCGGCACCAAGGTCGACGTGAAGCTGCAGACCGTGAAACTCGGCATCAACTACAAGTTCTGAGCGCCCGAGGGCGCGGTCGCCTGAGAGCCGGCCTCTTCTTTCCCTCTCCCCGCTGGGGAGAGGGAGCTCCCGGTCAAAGTCCGGGTGGCCGGGTCAAGCCCGGCCATGAGGGCAAGAAGGCGAGGCATCCGAGCCAAGCCGGACCGCGCGCCGGCCCTTCAGCTCCCGGAAACCAGCTTCGCCAGCGAATCCCAGAACGCGTCCTTGACCCCGACCGCCGGCGGCGGCGGGATGATGGTCGGCGGGTTGGGGTTCTTCTCCCCGTTCGGCATCAGCCGGGCGAACCAGATCTCGCCGTCGGTGTAATAGGGATCGCCGCCCCCATTGCGCCCAAACAGCGTCGGGCCGACGCCGGTGACCTGGTAGACGTCCCGCACCATGCCGGCCTGCTTGAGGTCGTCGATCAGCAGGTCGCGCACGGAATCGACGTCCGGGCCGATATGGTGGGTGACGGCGCCGGTATAGTGGCTGAGGCCGACACCACGGTCATAGGTCGCCGAGCCGAGCCAGACGGGGGCGCCCTCCTTGCCCACATCCAGCACCTTCCAGAAGCGGACATGGTCGCGCCGGTCGGCGCTGCGGCCGATCTCCTTCTCGAAGGCGAGGTCTTCCACCCGCCCGTCATAATAGAGCGGCGAGACCGGCGCCTGCGGGTCGGGCCGGTCGAGCAGCACCGAGCCGATGATGGCGAGGCTCGACTTCAGCGTCACCGGATCGGCGGCCCGCCAGCCGGCCGCGTACATGGCGCGGATGACGTCCTCGCGGGAGCCGACCAGCCCGACGTCGATCGGGTCGCCCGGTATGCCCTGCTTGGTCTGCGTCACCATCGGCAGGTGCTTGATGCCCGGCTGGTGTTCGTGATGCGTCCACAGCCGCGGCAGCATCACATAGGCGAGCCCCGCCCAGACGACGAGGGCGAGGAGCGCCCAGTGCCACACGCGCTTCGCGTCCTTCTCCAACGCGGCCATCGCGCCTACTCGGCGGCGACCGACTTGTAACTGAGCGGGTCGTAGTTGAGCACCGGCGCCAGCCAGCGCTCGGCCTCCTCCACGCTCATCCCCTTGCGCGCCGCATAGTCCTCAACCTGGTCGCGCTCGATCCGGCCTACACCGAAATATGAAGAGTCCGGATGGGCGAAGTAGAGGCCCGAGACGGCGGCGCCCGGCCACATGGCGAAACTCTCGGTCAACTCGACTCCGATCTTAGAAGTCGCGTCGAGCAACTTGAAAAGAATCGCCTTTTCCGTGTGGTCGGGCTGCGCCGGATAACCCGGCGCGGGCCGGATGCCGCGATAATTCTCTTGAATCAGATTCTCATTATCAAGGACTTCATTCGGCGCATAAGCCCAGAATTCGCGGCGCACGCGCTCATGCATGCGTTCCGCAAACGCTTCTGCAAGACGATCCGCCAAGGCCTTGAGAAGAATCGCGGAATAGTCGTCATGCGCCGCCTTGAAGGCTTCCGCGCGCTCATGCTCGCCGAAACCGGTGGAGACGCAGAAGCCGCCGACATAATCCGGCACGCCGGTGATCGCCGGGGCGACGAAATCGGCGAGCGCCAGATTGTGCCGCCCCTCGCGCTTGCCCATCTGCTGGCGCAGCGTGTGCAGCGTGGCGAGCTCGGTGGAGCGGCTCTCGTCCTCATAGAGCACGATGTCGTCGACCACCGTGTTGGCCGGCCAGAAGCCGACCACGGCGCGGGCGGTGAGCCACTTCTCGTCGACGATCTGCTTCAGCATCTTGCGCGCATCATCATAGAGCGCGCGGGCGGCGGGGCCGACCTTCTCGTCGTCGAGGATGCGCGGGTACTGGCCGGTGAGCTCCCAGGACTGGAAGAACGGCGTCCAGTCGATGTAGCGCACCAGCTCGGCGAGGTCGTATTCCTCGAATACGCGCGTGCCGAAGAAGGCCGGCACCGGCGCCCGGTAGTCCTCGAAGTCGATGGCGAGCCGGTTAGCGCGCGCCTCCTCCAGCTTCACCCGCACCTTGTTGCGGTCACTCTTGGCATGGGCGTCGGCGAGCTTGGCGTATTCCGCCCGGACATTCGCCATGTAGTCGGCGCGGGTATTGTCATTGAGCAGGCTCGACACCACGCCCACCGCACGGCTGGCATCGGTGACGTAGACCGCCTGCCCGCGCACATATTGCGGGGCGATCTTCACCGCCGTGTGGACGCGCGAGGTCGTCGCCCCGCCGATCAGCAGCGGCAGGTCGAAGCCTTCGCGCTCCATCTCGGACGCGACATGCACCATCTCGTCGAGCGAGGGCGTGATCAGCCCGGACAGGCCGATGACGTCGACCTTCTCGGTCTTGGCGACCTCGAGAATCTTGGCGGTCGGCACCATCACGCCGAGGTCGATCACCTCGTAATTGTTGCACTGGAGCACGACGCCGACGATGTTCTTGCCGATGTCGTGGACGTCGCCCTTCACAGTCGCCATCAGGATCTTGCCGGCGCTGGCGGCGTCGGTAAGGCCGAGCTCCTGCTTCTCGATCTCCATGAAGGGCATGAGATAGGCGACCGCCTGCTTCATCACGCGGGCCGACTTCACCACCTGCGGCAGGAACATCTTGCCCGCACCGAATAGGTCGCCGACCACGTTCATGCCGGCCATCAGCGGGCCTTCGATGACGTGCAGCGGCCGGGCGGCGGCTTGGCGCGCCTCCTCGGTGTCGGCCTCGACATAGTCGGTGATGCCGTTGATCAGCGCGTGCTCCAGCCGCTTCTCGACCGTCCAGGTGCGCCAGGTGAGATCGGCTTCCTTCTTCTCGCGGCCGCCACCCTTGAAACGCTCGGCGAGCGCCAGCAGGCGCTCGGTGGAGTCGTCGCGGCGGTTGAGCACCACGTCCTCGCAGGCCTCGCGCAGCTCCGGCTCGATCTCCGAATAGGGCGCGAGCTGGCCGGCATTGACGATGCCCATGTCCATGCCCGCTGCGATGGCGTGGTAGAGGAACACGGCGTGCATCGCCTCGCGCACCGGCTCGTTGCCGCGGAACGAGAAGGAGAGGTTCGACACGCCGCCGGAGATGTGCGCGTGCGGCAGCTGCTGGCGGATGGCACGGGTCGCCTCGATGAAGGCGACGCCATAGCCCGCATGCTCCTCGATGCCGGTCGCCACCGCGAAGATGTTCGGGTCGAAGATGATGTCCTCGGGCGGGAATCCGACTTCCTCGACGAGGATGCGGTAGGCGCGCGCGCAGATCTCCACCTTGCGCTCATAGGTGTCCGCCTGGCCCTTCTCGTCGAAGGCCATGACGACCACGGCGGCGCCATAGGCGCGCACCAGGCGGGCGTGATGCTTGAACGCCTCCTCGCCCTCCTTCATCGAGATCGAGTTGACGATGCCCTTGCCCTGGATGCACTTCAGGCCGGCCTCGATGACGCTCCACTTGGAGCTGTCGACCATGATCGGCACGCGGGCGATGTCCGGCTCCGCGGCGAGCAGGTTGAGGAAGGTCACCATCGCCTTCTCGGAATCGAGCAGGCCCTCGTCCATGTTGACGTCGATGACCTGCGCGCCGTTCTCCACCTGGTCGCGGGCGACCGCCAGCGCGGCGGTGTAGTCGCCATTGGTGATCAGCTTGCGGAAGCGCGCCGAGCCGGTGACGTTGGTGCGCTCGCCGACATTCACGAACGGGATGTTGGGCGTCAGCTCGAAGGGCTCGAGGCCGGAGAGGCGCAGACGCGGCTCGATCTCGGGGATTTCGCGCGGCGCGTGCGGCGCCACCGCCTCGGCAATGGCGCGGATATGGTCCGGCGTGGTGCCGCAGCAGCCGCCGACGACGTTCACCAGCCCAGAGGCGGCGAACTCGCCCACCAGCTTGGCCATCGCCGCCGGGCTCTCGTCATAGAGGCCGAACTCGTTGGGCAGGCCGGCGTTCGGATAAGCGCAGACGAAGGTGTCGGAGATGCGCGACAGCTCGTCGATATGGGCACGCATCTCCTTGGCGCCGAGCGCGCAGTTCAGCCCGATGGAGAAGGGCTGGGCGTGCCGCACCGAGTTCCAGAACGCCTCCGGCGTCTGGCCCGACAGCGTGCGGCCGGAGAGGTCGGTGATGGTGCCGGAGATCATCACCGGCAGGCGGATGCCGCGCTCCTCGAACAGGCGCTCGATGGCGAAGATCGCCGCCTTGGCGTTCAGCGTGTCGAAGATGGTCTCGATGAGCAGCAGGTCCGAGCCGCCGTCGATCAGCGCCGCCGCCTGCTCGCCATAGGCGGTGGCGAGCTCGTCGAAGGAAGTGGCGCGGAAGCCGGGATCGTTGACGTCCGGCGAGATGGACGCCGTGCGGTTGGTCGGCCCGATGGCGCCGGCGACGAAGCGGCGGCGGCCGTCCTTCGCCTCGGCGAGCTTGGCAGCCTCCTTGGCGAGGCGCGCGCCCTCGAAGTTGATCTCGTAGACCAGGCTCTCCATGCCGTAATCGGCCATGGCGATGGTGGTGCCGGAGAAGGTGTTGGTCTCGACGATGTCCGCGCCCGCGGTGAAGTAGGCGAGATGGATGTCGCGCACCGCGTCGGGCTTCGTCAGGTTCAGCAGGTCGTTGTTGCCCTTGAGGTCGCGGTTCCACGTCTTGAACCGCTCGCCGCGATAGCCGGCCTCGTCCAGCTTGAGCTGCTGGATCATCGTGCCCATGGCGCCGTCGAGCACGAGGATGCGCTCGGAGGCGGCGGCGCGGAGGGCTTTGAGGGTGTCGGTCGGCTGGGCGGTCATGGGGCACTCATCCGGTCATGCGGCGACGATTCCGGCATGACAGCTTCATAAGAAACAATTGTGATCAATGGCCTTTTTCGAGCTTGTCGAGACGTTTCTCGATCGCCTCGATGCGGTCCTCGAATTCGGCGGTGGCGTAGCGGCCAAGCACGGACTCACCGTGCATGGCCTGCTTCAGGCTTTCGATCTTGGCGTCGATGGAATCGAGGCGCTTTCCAGTGGCGTCGAAGCCATTCTTCATCTCCGCGCGGATTTCCTGCAGCAGCTTCAGGATGAAATTGTCCGGCTCGCTCATTCGAAAGCCTCCGCAGGTGTCCCTACTATATAGGGCAACGCACACCTTTACCTACGCCGCCGCCTGCCCGTTGCTCTGCCCCGCCTCCAGCGGCGGGCGGATGCCGAGCAGGTGGCAGATCGCGTAGACGAGGTCGGCGCGGTTGAGCGTGTAGAAGTGGAACTCGGTGACACCGCGATCCACCAGATCGAACACCTGCTCGGCCGCCACCGCGGCAGCGATCAGCTTGCGGGTCTCGGGGTCGTTGTCGAGCCCCTCGAAGCGGCCGGCGAGCCAGTCCGGCATGTAGGTGCCGGTCTTCTCGGAGAAATTCTTCGCCTGCTTGAAGTTCGACACCGGCAATATGCCCGGCACGACGGGCACGTCGATGCCCCGCGCCCGCACCTTGTCGAGATAGGCGAAATAGAGGTCGTTGTCGAAGAAGCACTGGGTGATAGCACGCGTCGCGCCGGCATCGACCTTGGCGGCGAGGATGTCGAGGTCGGTGTCGAAGGACGGGCTTTCCGGGTGCTTCTCGGGATAGGCCGAGACCGACACCTCGAAATTGGCGGTGCGGCGGATGCCGGCGACGAGGTCGGCCGAGGTCTTGTAGCCCTCCGGGTGCGGCTCATAGAGATGGCCGACGCCGCCCGGCGGATCGCCGCGCAGGGCCACGATGTGGCGCACGCCCGCATCCCAATAGCCGCGCACCACCTCGTCCACCTCGCCCTTCGAGGCGGAGACGCAGGTGAGATGCGCTGCCGGGGCGAGGCGGGTCTCCTTGACGATGCGCTCGACGGTGGCGTGGGTGCGCTCGCGCGTCGAGCCGCCGGCGCCATAGGTCACCGAGACGAATTTCGGCGCCAGCGGCGCGAGCCGCGTGATGGAGCTCCAGAGCGTCGCCTCCATCTCCGCCGTCTTGGGCGGGAAGAACTCGAACGACACCGAAACCGGCCGCCCGCCGGCGCGGCGGCTGCGGCGCTCGACATCCGACGACATCAGGCGACCTCCTTCTTCTGTTGGGCTTCGCCGCCCTGCGGGGCTTGCGCCAGCACGACGCGCGGGTCGCGGGCGAGCCAGAGCGAAACGGTGAGCCGGCCGTCGCCCTTCGGCGCCAGCAGGCGATGGGACTGGGGCGAGAGGCCGGCCTGCGCCAGCCAGCTCTCCATGATCTCCGGCGCGAAGCCGAGGCGGCGATGGGCGTGCTGCTCGCGCAGGAATTCGAGGTCGTGCGGGTCGAAATCAACCACCAGCAGCCGTCCGCCCGGCCGCAGCACCCGCGCCGCCTCCTTCAGCGCGCGCGGCGCATCCTCAAGGAAATGAAGGACTTGATGGATGACCACCACGTCGAAGGCGTCGCGCGGCAGAGCGAGATTGTAGATGTCGCCCTGCCGCACCGTCGCGTTGCGCACGCCGGCGCGCTCCAGATTGGCGCGGGCGACGGCGAGCATCTCGGCGGAGAGGTCGATGCCGACGCCGCGCTCCATCTCGTCGGCGAAGAGTTCGAGGATGCGTCCGGTGCCGGTGCCGAGGTCGAGCAGCGCGCCGACACGCTGGCCGGAAAGTATTGATTTGATTGCCGATTCGACCTCGGTCTCGGGCGCGTGCAGGCGGCGGATGGCGTCCCATTCATGGGCATGGGCGCGGAAATAGGCCTGCGCCTGCTCGGCTCGCGCGGCGCGCACCGCCTCCAGCCGCTCGCGGTCGCGCAAAAGGATGTCGTCGTCCGGCGCCATCAGGTCGAGCAGCGCGTCGGTGAGCGCGGCGCCGGGCGCGTCCGTGGCGCGGCGATAGAACACCCAGCTCGCCTCGCGGAAACGCTCGACCAGCCCGGCCTCGGCCAAAAGCTTGAGATGGCGCGAGATTCTGGGCTGCGACTGGCCCAGAATCTCGGTAAGCTCGGAGACGGTGAGCTCCCCCTCGCCGATCAGCGCCAGAAGGCGCAGGCGCGTGTCTTCGCCGGCCGCCTTGAGGCCGTCGAGCAGCAGCGCGAAACTGAGCGGGGAAGCGGACACATGCTCTCCTGAAAAGATATAAAGATATCTTTATGTCTAATCTTGATGAAGCGCAAGAGGCGGTCGCCGGCCCAATGCTCACATGCACGGCATGGGCCGCGGCGGTGGCATAGATGGTGGCGTAAAAGGTGACATTCGGGAGAAAAGTGGTGACATCGCATAACGCCACCGACATCGGCATTGCCACCAGCGCGCCGGAAGGCGTCGACGGGGAGACCGGCTTCGGCATCCGCCCCGGCGAGGTCGCCGTCGAATTGCCGGCCGCACCCGATGCCGGGCTCTATTTCATCGGCCGCATCCGCACGCCGTGGAAGAGCCGCGCCGAGTGCCCGAAGAATTCGCGCGAGTCCGACGCCGTCTGCACGGTGGAGATCGATCCCGCCTTCCGCCCGGCGCTGGAGGGGCTGGAAGGCACCACCCATCTCTGGCTGCTCTACTTCATGGACCGCGCGCCGCGGAACCTCGTCGTGCAGGTGCCGAAGACCTATGGTCAGGGTCGCGGCACGTTCGCGCTACGTAGCCCCGCCCGGCCCAACCCGATCGCGATGAGCGCCGTGCGCCTCCTCGGCATCGAGGACGGGCGGCTGAAGGTCGTCGGGCTCGACTGCCTCGACGGCACGCCGCTCCTCGACATCAAGCCCTATTTCGCCTCCACCGACTGCTTCCCCGACGCGGTCGTGGGCTGGCATCGCGACCGCGAGGCGGGGCCTTCCTGAGTGCCTGGGCCATCCCTTCCTCTTTCCCTCATCCCCGGGCTTGACCCGGGGACCCAGCCTTTCGGCATGCGCCCAGTCACTGGGTGGCCGGGTCAAGCCCGGCCATGAGGGCAGGAGGGTGGTTGTCGGCGAGCCAACTGATTTGGATCGGCCCTCAGGATGAGGGTGCTGCTGGCGGAGCCGGAATCTCGGCCAGCCCTGACGCAGAGTAAGACTGCCGTACCGGCAGGTGTGGCAGGAATACATCGGCCGCAAGCGCTGCGCAGGCGTGACAGGCCCGTGACGGTTCCCGACTCAGTCTGGTCTTGAACCTGCCTTGATCCTGCGTCATTCCCTCGCGACAAGCATTCACGCCGCCTTGTCCTGGCAGATTCGATTTAAGGCTAGATGATGGTCGTTCGCCTCGGTTTCGCTCCCGCTGTCGCCCTCTCGGTCCTCGCGTCGGTCGGCACCGCCAGCGCCCAGTACTATCCCGCCGAACAATCCGCCCCCGCCGCGCAGGACGGTTCCGCCTATGAGGCGACGACCGGCAACCGCGCGGTCGAGGACGTGCAGGTCCCGGCGGCCTACGACCCCTACGGCGCCCCGCAGCAGGGCGGCGCCGCTCCCGCTTACGGCGCCCCGCAGGCGACCTACCAGACGCCGCCCGGCGTGCGCGACCCCTATGCGGCGCAGCCGCCGGCGGGCGCGAACGGCGCGGGCCAGGCTGGTCAGGCGCGCGGTAACGTTCCCCCGGGCGTGCCGCCGATCGCCGACGCGCCCTACGCCAATCCGGCGACGCAGCCGGCCGGCTACCCGGCGGGCGCCTATTCCGGCCAGCCGCCGGCCGGCATGGCCTCGCCCTACGGCAACACCGCCACTTACAGCCAGCCCGCCCAGGGTCAGCCGGCGCAGGGCCAGCCTGCGCAGGGGCGCGCCGCCTATGGCCAGCCGGCCGCGGTGCCGCCGCAGAGCCTCGACAACAATTACGGCGCCAACGGCTCCAGCGTCGCCATGCTGCCGCCCGAGGACCAGCCGGAGACCGGCCCGGTCAAGGCGCTGCCGGCGAACCTGCAGCGGCAGGAGGTCGACTATGTGACGAAGGAGCCGGCCGGCACCATCGTCATCGATACGCCGAACACCTACCTCTATTACGTGCAGGGCGGCGGCAAGGCGATCCGCTACGGCATCGGCGTCGGCCGCGAGGGCTTCACCTGGGCCGGCACCGAGAGGATCTCCGCCAAGAAGGAATGGGCCGACTGGCGCCCGCCGGCGGAGATGATCGAGCGCCAGCCCTACCTGCCGCGCTTCATGGCCGGCGGCCCGGGTAACCCGCTCGGCGCGCGCACCATGTATCTGGGCGGCACGATCTACCGCATCCACGGCACCAACCAGCCGTCCACCATCGGCAAGTTCATGTCCTCGGGCTGCATCCGCATGCTCAACGGGGACGTCGAGGAGCTGTATTCGAAGGCGAAGGTCGGCACCAAGGTCGTGGTGCTGCCGGGCAACCCGCCGGCCACCGCCTCGGCCGCGCCGGCTCCCGCGACCACCGGCTCGGTGCCGGAGGCGACCGCCGCCATGCCTGTGGCGCAGAACGGTGTCGCGGTGCGCTGAGCGGCGGCTTCTGCCTCTGCCGAATGTCGAAGTCGATCCCGGACGGCCGATGGGCCGCTCCGGGATTTTCTTTTGTACGGGGTGGTTTCGTAGGTTCGGACATTCCCTTCGGAGGAGCCTCATCCTGAGGTGCTGGCCGAAGGCCAGCCTCGAAGGATGCTCATCCGGGTTCGCTGTAACGACCATCCTTCGAGGCTCGCTGCGCGAGCACCTCAGGATGAGGGCGCATTGTGAGCTTTGCCCCCCAAGCACGCGATGAGACGGGTTGCACGAGGCGCCGGTCCGTGCTGCCGTCCCTCCGCCAACAAGCGTGGAGTTACGGATCATGCGGCGTCGACACTTTCCGGCGGCGACGGCCACTCCCGGAGGCGCCAGCGTTGCGCCATCGTCCGGCCAGCCGGCGCCGGTGTTCCTCGACTACACGCAGGAGCAGCTCGACAGGGCCTATGACCAGTCCTTCTGGGCGCCGCAGATGGCGGAGCTGGAGGCCGACGACGGCGCGAGGAGCGCCGAGGTTCGCCGGAAGATGCCACCGCGGACAGAGCGCTACGGTGCGAGCGACGTGGATCTCATCGACATCTTCACGCCGCCCAATCCGCACGGCGTACCCGTCCTGGTCTTCATCCATGGCGGAGCCTGGACGCGCAACTCTCGGCAGGACGCGTCGTTTCCGGCGCCGGCCGTGGTCGGACGAGGGGCTGCTTATTTGGCGCCCGACTTCGGCAGCCTGAAGACCACTCGTCTGCCCGAGATGATCGAGAATTGCCGGCGCGCGCTCGAATGGACGATCCGCAACGCCGCGAGCTTCGGTGGTGATGCCGGCCGCGTCTTCCTCGCTGGCCATTCGTCGGGCGCCCATCTTGCGGGCTGCGTGCTCACCACCGATTGGACTGCGCGCGGGCTGCCCGCTGACGCCATCAAGGGCGCGCTGCTGATGAGCGGCATGTACGATCTCTATCCGGTGCGGCTCTCCTCGCGCAGCAAGTTCCTCCACATCACGCCGCAGGAGGAAGAGGCAGCCAGTCCGATGCGCCACCTCAACCGAATCGCCTGCCCGATCGCCGTCGCCTCGGCCGACGAGGACAGCCCGGAATTCAAGCGCCAGTCGGCCGTCTTCGCCGATGCACTGCAGGGCATGGGACGACTCGCCAGCCGGACCCTTGCGTTCAACGCGAACCACTTTGAGGAAAACGGCCGCCTCGGACAGCCCGACAGTGAGATCAGTCGCGCGCTGTTCTCGCTGATGGGAATCTGACGCCAGCAGCGCCTCGGCGCTTCGCAACTCCATCGCCGGGCGGCGGCGGCGTCAGGCGCGGTACGCCCTCGATCACCAGATTGGCGCCGATCCATTCCGGCCGCACTTCGGGCATATCAAGACACTGGGCGATCCCGGCGAGCTCGTCCGGCGCGATGAGGGGGCGGGCGAGGCGCGCGGTGAAGCGCTGGGCCGGGACGGCGGCCGGCTCGCCGAACAGATCGTGGGCCATATCCTCTGCGGGCGTATCGGAAAGGCTCGACATGGGCGATCCTGCAATAGAATGCGAAGCCGCCGCCACATGGCTACAGGCGAGCCCGGCCTGCCTATACCATGGCGCGCTCGTCCAAGGGCGAGTCGCTGGAACTCCGGAGAGCGGAAGTCGTTACCGCGCTGCCGGCGTGGCGAGCAAGGAATGAGGATCAACTCATGTCTCTTCCATCGGATTCCCTGACGCCGACTCCCGGCAGCATGCTTGCCGGACACCTCTCGGAGCTGCGCTCCAAATGGGGCTGGTTCGTCGCCCTCGGCGTGCTGATGATCATCGCCGGCGCCATCGCCCTCGCCCATCTCGCCCTCGGCACGGTGGTAACCGTGCTCTATCTCGGCGTGCTGATGGCGATCTCCGGTGCGGCACAGATCTTCCACGCCTTCCAGGTCAAGACATGGGGCGCCTTCGCCTTCTGGCTGCTCGACGGGCTGCTCTACCTCGCCGCCGGCGTCATCGCCTTCATGAACCCGCTGCTCGCCGCCACGGTACTCACCCTGCTGCTCGGCGCGGCGCTGATCGTCGGCGGCATCTTCCGCCTCGTCGCCGCCTTCCAGCTGCGGCCGGCCGACGGCTGGGGCTGGCTCGCCTTCTCGGCAGCGATCGCCATCCTGCTCGGCATCGAGATCATCGCCGGCTGGCCGTTGAGCGGGCTGTGGGTGCTCGGCCTGCTGCTCGGCATCGACCTCGTGCTCAACGGCGTCACCGTGCTGATGCTCGGCCTGCGCCTCAAGCGGTGAGCTGGGGGTGAAGTTGGCAACCGCCGACACGGCGGAAGACCGGGCGGGACCGGCCCACGGGCCGGCCCAGGGGGCGTTGCAGGCAGGGGGCCAGGCTTCGCAGGCGTCGGCGCCGCCCGCCTCGCCGCAGCCTCGTCCGGCGGCCAGCGGGCGGGACCTGCGGCTCGACCTGTTCCGCGGGCTGGCGCTGTGGTTCATCTTCCTCAACCACATCCCCAACAATATCGGCAACTGGATCACCAACCGGAATTTCGGCTTCTCCGACGCCACCGAGATCTTCGTCTTCATCTCCGGCTACACCGCCGCCATGGTCTATGGCCGCGAGCTCGACACCAGCGGGGTGATCGTCACCTCCGCGCGCATCCTGCGCCGGGCGTGGCAGCTCTACGTCGCCTTCATCTTCCTCTTCGTCATCTATCTCGCCGAGATCTCCTACGTCGTCGGCAGCTTCTCCAACCCGCTCTATGCGGAGGAGATGGGCGCGCTGCAGTTCCTCGCCGAGCCGGACGTGGCCCTCGTCGAGGCGCTGCTCCTGAAGTTCCGGCCGGCGAACATGGACGTGCTGCCGCTCTACATCGCGCTGCTCGCCACCTTCCCGCCGATCCTATGGGCGCTGAAGAAGCGCCCGGACGCCACGCTCATGGCCTCCTTCGCGCTGTGGCTGTTCGCGACCCACACGGGGTTCAACCTGCCGGCCTATCCGGACGACCGGATGTGGTTCTTCAACCCCTTCGCCTGGCAGTTCCTGTTCACCTTCGGCGGCTGGTGCGGGCTCGGCGGTAGCGACCGGCTGAGCGGCATCGTGCATTCGCGGCTCGCGCTCGTGCTGGCCTGGCTCTATCTGCTCCTGTCGCTGGCGGTGGTTGCCAGCTGGTATTGGCCTCCGATGGAAGGCTTCGTTCCGCCCGCGATCGGCGACATCATCTATCCGATCAGCAAGACCGACCTCGCGCCGCTGCGCCTGCTGCACTTCTTCGCGCTGGCGATCGTCGTGGTACGATTGATACCAGTAGACTGGCCGGCGCTGCGCTCGCCGACACTGTGGCCGATGATTTTGTGCGGCCAGAATTCGCTCGAGGTGTTCTGCTTCGGCGTCTTCCTTTCTTTTGCCGCACATTTCGTGCTGAACGAAGTGACCGGCTCGCTCACCATGCAACTGACGCTGAGCGTGGCCGGCATCGTATTGATGGTGGCTCTCTCTGCCCTGTTGTCGTGGTATGCTCGCGTCGAGCGCGATATTGCGGCGCGGAAGACGGCTGGTCGGCGCGGTTCATAGTGAAACGCTTTATCTGGGGTGTCCTTCTCGCAACGGCCCTCGTCCCGGGGGGCGGCGCTGCCGTCCGTGCCGAGACCGGGAAGGTGTGCGCCGCGCCATCGGCGCTGACGCGGGCGGGCTACCCGCTGCCGCACCTCGCCCGCGCGCTCGAGGCCAAATCCCCCGCCACCATACTGGTGCTGAACAGCGCCACCCTCGCCAAGAAGGCCCGGCCCGGCTCCGAGAAGGACATGCAGCCGCGCAGCTTCCCGAGCTATATCGAGGAGACGCTGCGCGCCCGCTATCCCGATGGCGGGGTGGTGGTGACGACGCATAACGAGCCGCGCGCCACCGCCGAGGCGATCCTCCCCGGCCTGCCCGCCGTGCTGGAGAAGGCCAGGCCGGCGCTGATGATCTGGCAGACCGGCACCTACGACACCATCCTCGGCGCCGACACCTCGGCCTTCTCCGACGCTGTGTCGACCGGCATCTCCTATGCCCACGCGGCCGGCGCCGACGTCATCATCGTCAGCCCGCAATATTCGCCGCACACCGCCTTCGCCTTCGATGTCGCCCCCTACAACAACGCCCTGCGCTGGGCGGCACGCTCCAGCGGCGTGCCGTTCTTCGACCGCTACAGCGTCATGCGGTTCTGGGAGGACGAGGGCATCTTCGATTTCGACAGTGCCCGCCCCTCGCCGTCGCTGTTCGCCGACGTCCATCAATGCATCGGCCGGCTGCTGGTCGGCGTGATCGTGGACGGCGTCGAGATGCGCGCCCTCGGTTCCCGCTGACACAGACCCCCATGCGAACTCCGCCGCTCCTCCTCGCCGCCGCCCTCTGCCTGACGACGCCCCTCCCCGTCTCGGCGCAGACGCTGGTCCCGCCGGCGAAGAACATGATCCCGGCCGCCTGTCCCTCGTCGAAGACGGTGGCCAAGCTCCCCTTCCCGCTCGCCCGCACCGCGGCGAAGCTGCGCGCCGGCGAGCCCGTCACCATCGTCGCCATCGGCTCCTCCTCGACCGCCGGGGCGGGGGCGACCTCGGCGGACGCGTCCTATCCCCGGCGGCTGCAGGCCATGCTGCGCGAGCGCTTCCCGGGGGCGCAGATCAGGGTCGTCAATCGCGGCATGAACGGGCAGGACGCGCCGGAGATGCTGGCGCGCTTCGACAAGGACGTCGCCGCCGCGAAGCCGACGCTGGTGATCTGGCAGTCCGGGGTGAATGCGCTGTTCCGCACCGACGGGCTCGCCACCACCGAGAAGCTGCTGCGCGAGGCCATCGCCCGCATACGCGCGCTCGACGCCGACCTCGTGCTGGTCGACCCGCAATACGCCCCGCGCGTGCTCGCCGACGCCGACACAGGCCCGATGATCCGGCTGATCGACACCATCGCGCAGGAGGAGGGCATCGGCGTCTATCACCGCTTCGCGCTGATGCGCGACTGGCACGAGAGCGCCGGCATGGGCTTCGAGGACTTCCTGTGGAAGGACAGCTTCCACATGAACGACTGGGGCTACAACTGCTTCGCCCGCGACCTCGGCCGCGCCATGGCCGCCAATATCGAGGCGCAGCAGCGCTCGGCCGACGTCACGGTGAACCCGAAGACGCTGCCGGCCACCACGCCCGCCGCCGCCGCGGCCACCGCCGGCACCTCGCTGGCGCCGACCGCGGTGCCGTAGAGGCTTTTGCCGTCGCGACTGCGGAGCTCGCTCCTTGGAGCGACCTCATCCCGAGAGACTGCCCCGTCATTCGCGACCGGATGTCTAGAGGCTCGTCATGGCCGGGCTTGGCCCGGCCATCCACGCCTTTGGTTTGGTTCGGCGCACTTGGCAAAAGTCGTGGATCCCCGGACCAAGCCCGGGGATGACGGTCCAAAGGCGGCACCCACCGCCCCCGAAGTGCCGCCATGAGTCAGGATGAGGGCGTGTTGGGCAGGAAGCGATCGGAGATCACCCCGTCACCAGCCCCACGGCGAAGCCGTCATAGCCCTTGGAGCCGACCGTCTGCACCGCCGTCGCGGTGACGCGGGGCTCGCGGGCGAACCAGTCATAGGTGCCGCGCACGCCCTGCACCCGCGCATCCGGGTGGGACGGATCGAGGATCGTGCCGTCGCGCACCACATTGTCGGCGACGATGACGGTGCCGGGCTGCGAGAATTTCAGGGCCCAGTCGAGGTAATGCGGGTTGTTCGGCTTGTCGGCGTCGATGAAGACGAGGTCGAACGGCCCCTCGCCTTCCGTCTCCAGCACCGCGAGGCTCTGCAGCGCCGGACCGACGCGGATGTCGACGATGTCCCCGAGCCCGGCGCGGGCGATGTTGGCGCGGGCGACCTCGGCATGATCAGGCTCATATTCCAGCGTCACCAGCCGGCCGTCCGCCGGCAAAGCGCGGGCGAGCCAGATGGTGGAATAGCCGCCGAGCGTGCCGATCTCCAGGATGCGCCGGGCGCCGGCCATCTTCGCCAGCAGCATGAGCAGCTTGCCCTGGTTCGGCGCGACGTTGATCGCCGGCAGGCCGGCGGCGTCGCTCATCGTGAGCGCCGCCTCCAGCGCCCCGTCCGGGGGCACGAGGCGCTCGACGACATAGTCGTCGACCGCGGTCCAGAGCTGCTGATCGGTCATTTCCACCTCTAATCGTCGCCGGTTAGTCGTCGCCGGTCAGTCGTCGCCTTTGCCGGAGAAGGCACCGCCGAAGCGCTTGATCACCGCCTCGCGGGCGGCGAGCACGCGGCGCTCGTAATCCTCGGCCATCGGCTCGGTCAGCACGCTCTCCAGCCCGGCGAGCAGCGCCCACAGGGCCGGGATCTCCGCCTCGTCCTCGACATAGTCGATGAGCGCCTCGCCATCGGCGTCGTCCACCGTGCGGGAGAGGAACTCGAACAACACGACCGCCACCGAGCGGTCGATGACAAGGGTGATTTCGTCGTTCGCCGGTTCGGCCATGCGTCGTCCCCGTAGATGAGTGGTCTCAATCCTATCGATCCGTGACGGTTTGATTACAAGCGGGCTCCTGCCTTCGGCGGCGCTTGCTTTCGTGCGCGGGGCATGCTGTCGCTTGGCGCCAGCAGAGAGGGAGGATGCGATGGCGGCGGCGGACGAACTGGTCACGGTGCGCGATTTCGTGCGCTACGCGGTGAGCCGCTTCAACGCGGCGGGCCTCGCCTTCGGCCACGGCACGACCGAGGCGCTCGACGAGGCGGCCTTCATCGTCCTGGAATCGCTGCACCTTCCCATCGACGACCTCTCGCCCTGGCTCGATGCGAAGCTGACCGGCGAGGAGCGCACGCGCCTTGCCGGGCTGATCGACGCCCGCTGCGAGACGCGCCAGCCGGCAGCCTATCTCCTGGGCCGCACCTATATCCAGGGCGTGCCGTTCCGCTCGGACAAGCGGGCCATCGTGCCGCGCTCCTTTATCGGCGAATTGCTGGCGGCCGAGCTCGCGGGCGGCGATCCCTTCGCTCTGGTGCCCGAGCCGATGGCGATCACGCGGGTGCTGGACCTGTGCACCGGCTCCGGCTGCCTCGCCATCCTCGCAGCGATGATCTTCCCCAATGCCGAGGTGGACGCGGTGGACCTCTCGCCCGACGCGCTGGCGCTCGCCGCCGAGAACGTGGCCGAGCACGAGATGGGAGACCGCGTGCGGCTCGTCGAGGGCGATCTCTTCGAGGCGCTGGCGGGGGAGGTCTACGACCTCATCATCACCAACCCGCCTTACGTCGACGCGCCGGCCATGGCGGCGCTGCCGGATGAATACCGCCACGAGCCGAGCCTCGCCTTCGACGGCGGGCCGGACGGCCTCGACATCGTCCGCCGCATCCTCACCGAGGCGCCCAAGCACCTCTCCGCGCAGGGCAGCCTGATCTGCGAGATCGGCACCGGCAAGGAGATACTGGAAGCCGAGTATCCCAACCTGCCCTTCCTCTGGCTCGACACCGAGGACAGCGAGGGCGAGGTGTTCTGGCTCTCCGCCAGCGACTTCGGCGGCGGCACCGATGTGCGGGTGATGACGCGCATGGCGCGGTGATCACCCTTCGTCATCCCGGAACGGCCGCAGGCCGTATCCGGGATCGCAAGCAGAATGGAGTACGATCCCGGCTCTCCGCTACGCTTCGGCCGGGACGACGGCTTCCCCTCACCCGCCCCGCTTCATGTGCTCCAGCACCTCGCCGTCCGGCCAGCAGTCGAGCGTGAGGCCGTTCGCCTTCTGGTAGGCGCCCAACGCCGCCCTCGTCTTCATGCCGGCCTTGCCGTCGATCTTCTCGTTGTAGAAGCCCCGCTGGGTCAGCACCTTCTGCATGAATTCGAGGTCGCGCGTCTTCACCAGCGCGATGTCCCTCCATCCCTGCGCGAAGGGCCGGTCGTCCTCGATGCGGTCGGCGAGATGGCCGACATAGAGCACGTAGAGATCGGCGAAGTTGTAGGACTTCAGCACGAAGTAGTTGGCCAGGGTGAGGAAGGCCGGGCCGTGCGGGCCGGCCGGCATGATGATGGAGGCCGGGTCCTTCATCGCCGCGGGCGGCACGCGGCGGCCATCGGCGATCTTCACCCCGCGCTTGAGCCAGTCGCCGATGGTCAGCGTCACCGCGGGCTCGGCCTTGGTGCAGTCGAAATTCGCCGGAACCACGATCTCATAGGCCCAGCGCCTGCCGGCCTGCCAGCCTTCCTCGCGCAGCAGGCTGGCGGTGGCGGCGAGCGCCTCCGGCACCGAGGTCCAGATATTCGCCGTGCCATCGCCGTCGAGATCGACGCCGTATTTGAGGTAGCCGGTGGGCATGAACTGGGTGAGGCCCATGGCGCCGGCCCATGAGCTCTTCATCTGCGGCCGCGTGACATGGCCCTCGTCGAGGATCTTCAGCGCGGCGAGGAATTCGGCGCGGAACTCGTCCTTGCGGCGACCGACATAGGCCTGCGTCGCCACCACGCGCAGCGCGTCGTAGTTGAGCTTGGCGCCGCCATAGGAGGTTTCGCGCGCCCAGATGGCGAGCAGCACCGGGCCGGGCACGCCGAACTGCCGCTCGATGGTCTTGAGCTCGGCGGCATATTGCCGGGCGAGAGTCCGGCCACGCGAAGCATAGTTGCCGATGGCCTTGTCGGAGAGATAGGCGGCCGGCGTCTGCACGAACTCCGCCTGCGCGCCCGGCTTCTGCGGCTTGCCGGGAATGGCGAGGTCGGGCAGCGAATAGTCGGGCTCCAGCCCGCGCGTCTCGCGCTCGAAGGTGGCGCGCGAAATCCCCATCGCCTGCGCCGCCGGCCATTGCGCGGCGAGCCAGCGGTCGAAGGCCGGGTCGGCCTCAGCCGGCATGGCGGTCAGGGCCAGCGCGAGAGCGGCGGCAAGGCGGAAGGCGAAGCGGCGCGGGGCGGACGAGGACATGAGGTCGAGATAACCAAAATCGAGCGCGCGTGTGAACCGCGCAGAAAAACAGGAGGCCCCTGTCGGGACGGCGCCGGCGCGTTCGTCCTTGGGAGGCAACCCCGTGGAGGAACCGGCGACATGGCCATCCAGCAGAAGATCACGCCCTATCTGTGGTTCGACGGCACGGCCGAGGAGGCCGCGAAGTTCTACGTCTCGATCTTTCCCAATTCCCGCATCGTCGCGGTCTCCAATTATCCCGAAGCCGGCCCGGGCGATCCCGGCTCGGTGATGGTGGTGGTCTTCGAGCTGGAGGGGCAGACCTTCGGCGCCATCAATGGCGGCACGATGTTCACGCTCAGCGAGGCAACGTCGTTCCTGATCGACTGCACGACGCAGGCGGAGATCGACCATTACTGGTCGCGCCTCCTGGAAGGCGGCGGTACCGAGCAACCCTGCGGCTGGCTGAAGGACCGCTACGGCATGTCCTGGCAGGTCAACTCGCAGAGGCTGGTGGAGAAGGTCCACACCTCCGGCGACACCGCCGCCATCGCGCGGGTGATGGCGGCGATGATGGAGATGGGGAAGATCGACCTCGGGGCGCTGGAGCGGGCGTATGAGGGGTGATGGGCTTCGGGATCGAAGGCGGGCGGCGTGAGCGCCCGCCTCGCGGTCAGCATAGAGCTTCCCAGCCCCTCCGCCGACGCGCGGCTTGGCCCTGGGTGGCCGGGTCAAGCCCGGCCATGAGGGAGAGGAAAGCCGCAGCAAATGCGAAGGCGGCCTCCCCCTCAGCGCGTCAGCTTCTTGTGCTTCATCCGGTGCGGGATGATGGCGTCGACGCCGAGGCGGCGCTTCTTGTCTTCCTCGTAGTCGTGGAAGTTGCCCTCGAACCACTCGACATGGCTGTCGTCCTCATAGGCGAGGATGTGGGTGGCGATGCGGTCGAGGAAGAAGCGGTCATGCGAGATGATGACCGCGCAGCCCGCATAGTCCTCCAGCGCCTCTTCCAGCGCGCGCAGCGTCTCGACGTCGAGATCGTTGGTCGGCTCGTCGAGGAGGAGCACGTTGGCGCCCTGCTGCAGGATACGCGCGAGATGCACGCGGTTGCGCTCGCCGCCCGAGAGCATGCCGACCTTCTTCTGCTGGTCGCCGCCCTTGAAGTTGAAGGCGCCGCAATAGGCGCGCGAATTGATCTCGCGCTTGCCCAGATACAGCACCTCGTTGCCGCCGGAGATCTCCTCCCAGACGGTCTTCTTGTCGTCGAGCGCGTCGCGGTTCTGGTCGACATAGCCGAGCTTGACGCTGTCGCCGATGGTGATGGTGCCGGCGTCGGGCTTCTCCTGCCCGGCGATCATGCGGAACAGCGTGGTCTTGCCGGCGCCGTTCGGCCCGATGACGCCGACGATGCCGCCCGGCGGCAGCTTGAACGACAGGTCGTCGATCAGCAGATTGTCGCCATAGCCCTTGGACAGGTGCTGGAAGTCGATGACGTTGTTGCCGAGCCGCTCGGCCACGGGGATGACGATCTGGGCGGTGGTCGGCGCCTTCTCGGAGGCCTTCTTGACCAGCTCGTCATAGCGCTGGATACGCGCCTTGTTCTTGGCCTGCCGCGCCTTCGGGGAGGCGGCGATCCATTCCTGCTCGGAAGCGAGCGCGCGCTGGCGCGCCTCGTCCTCGCGGTTTTCCTGCTGCATGCGCTTGGTCTTCTGCGTCAGCCAGGAGGAGTAGTTGCCCTCGTAGGGGATGCCGCGACCGCGGTCGAGCTCGAGGATCCAGCCGGTCACATTGTCGAGGAAGTAGCGGTCATGGGTGACGATCAGGATCGCGCCCGGATAGTTACGCAGGTGGCCTTCCAGCCAGTTGGTGGTCTCGGCGTCGAGATGGTTGGTCGGCTCGTCGAGCAGCAGCAATTCGGGCTGCGAGAGCAGGAGCTGGCACAGCGCGACGCGGCGGCGCTCACCGCCGGAGAGCCGGGTGACGTCCGAGCCCTCTTCCGGGCAGCCCAGCGCGTCCATCGCCTGGTCGATCTTGCTGTCGAGGTCCCACAGGCCCTGGCCTTCGATCTCGTCCTGCAGCGCGGTCATCTCGTCCGCGGTCTCGTCCGAGTAGTTCATGGCGAGCTCGTTGTAGCGGTCGAGGATCGCCTTCTGCTTGGCGACGCCGAGCATGACGTTCTCGCGCACCGACAGCTTGGGGTCGAGCTGCGGCTCCTGCGGCAGGTAGCCGACGCGCGCGCCTTCCGCGACCCAGGCCTCGCCGGTGAAATCCTTGTCCAGGCCGGCCATGATCTTGAGCAGGGTCGACTTACCCGAGCCGTTGGGGCCGAGGATGCCGATCTTGGCGTCCGGGTAGAAGGAGAGATGGATGTTCTCCAGCACCTTCTTGCCGCCCGGATAGGCCTTGGTCATGCCGTGCATGTGGTAGACGTACTGATAGGAAGCCATGTGCCAAAAGCCTCTGCGCGCTCGCGCGATGGGCGAAGCCGGATGTGGGCGGGTCGGGGTTGGCCGCTATGTAACCTTCGCATCCGCGAGGGGCAAGGGCTGGCGCGGGTCGCCTAGCCCGCCGCCGGCACGAGAAAGCTGCGTATCTGCGCCTCCGCCGCCGGGAATCTCGCCGCCAGTGCCTCCATGTCGCCGAGTTCGACATCCTGCGGCTCGACGCCGGGCCATTCCGTGCTGGCGCCGAGGAACCACCGCCCGCCGGGCACGAGCCGGGCGGTGTGGAAGGTGCCGCCGGGAATGAAGAGCTGCACGAGCTGGCCGGCGGCGAGGTCCGGGCCCACCACGACGCGCTCGGTGGAACCGTCCTCGCGCAGCAGCAGCACCTCCAGCGGGTCGCCGAGGTAATAGTGATAGAGCTGGTCGTTGCGGATGCGGTGGAGCTGCACCGGCGCCTGCGGCGTCACCAGGAAATACAGCGCCGAGCCCATAGGCCGCCCGGTCTCGAATGGCGCGGCCAATCCGCCCGGCGTGATGCGCTCGCCGGCGACATAGGTCAGGCGCACATAGCCGCAGGTCGCGCCGGGCGCGAGGTCGAGCAGCGCAATCACCTCATCGGCGGTCATTCGCAATCCTTTCCGGGAGCCCGGAGGATGCTACCGCGCCCCGTGTCCGAACGCACGCCGGGAGACCGGCAAATGCGCCGCCACTTTACTTTTCCGGTACTGGAACGCCGCCGCCGAACGCGCGTTAACGCCGTGCTGCGTGGCGACCGCCAGCAGGCGGCAGGAGACCTCATTACCTCCTGCATCGACGATCGGGCTTGTATAGGGGCAGGATGGCGAGAGCACGAACCGCACCAGGATACGGCATGCATCCTCTCCCCGAGCCCGACTGGGCGCTCTTTCTCGATATCGACGGCACGCTGATCGAGCATGCCGACCACCCGGAAGGGGTGACGATTCCCGACTATCTGCCGGACCTGCTCACCAACCTGCAAGTGGTGCTGGGCGGGGCGGTGGCGCTGGTGTCGGGCCGCACCATCGACTGGATGGACAAGCGTTTCGCCCCCGCCCGGCTCCCGGCCTCCGGCCAGCACGGGGCGGAGATCCGCCTTGCCCCGGACACGCCCTCGGTGCCGATTCCCGAGCCGAAATGGCGCAAGCCGCTGGAGAAGGCGCTCGACGAGGTGCTCACCACCTGGCCCGGCGTGTTCGTCGAGCACAAGCCGCTGTCGCTGGCGGTGCATTTCCGCGCCGTGCCGCAGTTCGGCGACGTCATCATGGACAGGGTGATCGAGCTCGGCACCGGGCTGAACGACGGCGTCGAGTTCCTCAAGGGCCGCTTCGTCATCGAGGTGCGCCAGGGCGGACGCGACAAGGGCACGGCGGTCGAGCAGTTCATGAACACGGCGCTGTTCACCGGGCGGCGGCCGGTGTTCCTCGGCGACGACGTCACCGACGAGGACGGCTTCCGCGCCGTCCGCGCGGCCGGCGGCCTCGCCGTCGCGGTGGGACCGCGCCCGACCCAGCAGGCCGACTACCGCCTCGCGACGCCCATGGAGGTGCGCGACTGGCTCGGCACGATTCCCGAAGCACTGGAGCGCGTCGCCCCGTGAATTCCGGCCTGGACCTCGCCGCCATCGGCAACTCGACCATCGCCGCCCTGATCGACCGCAAGGGCCGCATCGCCTGGTGCTGCTGGCCGCGCATCGACGGCGATCCCGTCTTCTCCTCGCTGCTCGGCGGAGAGGAGCCGGAGGCCGGTTTCTTCGACGTGGTGCTCGACGGCGAGGTGACGGCCACCCGCCGCTACCAGCGCAACACCGCCATCGTCGAGACCATCCTGGAGAACGACAAGGGCGCCAAGCTGCGGATCATCGACTTCGCGCCGCGCTTCAAGCTCTATGACCGCATCTACCGCCCGGCGATGCTGGTGCGGCGGATCGAGCCGCTTTCCGGCACCTGCCGGGTCACGATACGCCTGCGCCCGCACTCCAACTGGGGCGAGCAGCGACCGGAGCCGGTGCGCGGCTCCAATCACATGCGCTTCGCGAGCGACGACTTCACCCTGCGCGCCACCACCGACCTGCCGATCGTCTACGTGATGGAGGAACGCCCCTTCGTCATCGGCAAGGCGGCGACCATCGTGCTGGGGCCGGACGAGCCCTTCCCGTCCAGCCTCGCCGATACCACGCGCGGCTTCGAGGAAAAGACCCGCGACTACTGGCACGACTGGGTGCGCTACCTCTCCGTGCCGTTCGAATGGCAGGACGCGGTCATCCGCGCCGCCATCTCGCTGAAGCTGTGCGCCTATGAGGAGACCGGCGGCATCGTCGCCGCGCTCACCACCTCCATCCCCGAGGCGCCGCACTCCATCCGCAACTGGGACTACCGGCACTGCTGGCTGCGCGATTCCTACTTCACCGTGCGGGCGCTGAACCTGCTCGGGGCGACGCGCACCATGGAGGACTATATCCGCTACCTCACCACGGTGATCGCTTCCGAGCCCTCGGGGCGGCTGGCGCCGGTCTATTCGATCGTGCCGGGCACGCCGCTGGAGGAACGCTTCGCCACCGCCCTGCCCGGCTTCTGCGGCATGGGGCCGGTGCGCGTCGGCAACCAGGCGGCCGAGCAGGTGCAGAACGACGGCTACGGCCATGTCGTGCTGGCGGCGGCGCAGATGTTCTTCGACGAGCGCCTGCCCAATCGCGGCGACAAGGCGCTGTTCAACCTCCTGGAAAGCGTCGCCGCCAAGGCGGTGGACTTCGCCTTCGAGCCCGATGCCGGGCTGTGGGAACTGCGCGGCAAGAAGCGGCTGCACACCTTCTCGGCGGTGATGAGCTGGGCCGCCTGCGACCGTCTCTCGCGCATCGCCCGCGTGCTGGAGATGCCCGAGCGGACGCAGTTCTGGTCCGAGCGCGCCAACGGCATCCGCGCCCGCATCCTCTCCTTCGCCTGGAGCGACAAGCTGAACAGCTTCGTCGACGCCGAGGAGGACGGGCAGCTCGACGCCAGCCTGCTGCTGCTGGCCGAGCTCGGCTTCGTGCGGCCGGACGATCCGCGCTACATCGCCACCGTCGACACGATCGGCCGCGAGCTGAAGCGCAACGGCTACATGATGCGCTACGCCGGCGAGGACGATTTCGGCCTGCCGGAGACCTCCTTCACCATCTGCTCGTTCTGGTACGCCGGGGCGCTCGACCTGATCGGCCGCCGCGACGAGGCACGCGAGATGTTCACCAGCCTCCTCGCCCGGCGCAACGAGGCGGGGCTGCTGTCCGAGGACATCGACAACCAGACGCTCGAACTGTGGGGCAACATCCCGCAGACCTATTCCATGGTCGGTCTCATCGACACGGCCATGCGCTTGTCGAAAACATGGGAGGAAGCGTTTTGGCGCGGCTCGTAATCGTCTCCAACCGGGTGGCCTCTCCGAAGGAGCGGGCCGCCAAGGCAGGAGGCCTGGCGGTCGCGCTGCGCGAGGCACTTGGACAACGTGGCGGGCTCTGGTTCGGCTGGAGCGGCGAGACCCAGACCGATCCGCCGCCGCCGAAAGTGTTCCGCTCCGGCCGCGTCACCTACGCGCTGCAGACGCTCGATCCCGAAGACCAGCGCGCCCACTATGCCGGCTATGCCAATGGCGCGCTGTGGCCGCTGTGCCATTACCGGCTTGGCGCCATCTCCTACCGCCGCGCCGACTGGCTCGGCTACCGGCGGGTGAGCGAGCATTTCGCCCGCTCGCTGATGCCGCTGCTGACCCCGGATGACACCGTCTGGGTGCATGACTACCACTTCATCCCGCTGGCGGCGGAGCTGCGCAAGCTCGGCTTCGAGGGGCGGATCGGCTATTTCCACCACATCCCCTGGCCGACGCCGGAAGTCTTCCTCACCTTGCCCTCGCATGCGGCGCTGGTGCAGGACCTGTCGCATTACGACCTCGTCGGCTTGCAGACCGAGCACGACGTGCGCGCGCTGCTGACCTACATCTCCTCCGAGGCGCATGGCTGGATCGCCCCGGGCGGCGTGGTCGGCCTGCGCGAGCGGCGCTTCCGCATCCTCTCCTTCCCGATCGGCATAGACGCGGCGGCCTTCGTGCACGACGCGAAGGCCTCGGTCGGGCGCGACGAGGAGCGCCGGCTGGAGGCAAGCCTCGCCGGCCGGGCGCTGGCGGTCGGCGTCGACCGGCTCGACTATTCCAAGGGCCTGCCGAACAAGTTCGCCGCCTTCGGCGAGCTGCTCAATGCCTATCCCGAGCACCGCTCCAAGGTGACGATGATGCAGATCGCGCCGGTCTCGCGCGAGGAGGTCGCCGAGTACCGGGCGCTGCGCCGCGAGCTGGAGGAGCTCGGCGGCGCCATCAACGGCGAATATGCCGAGTTCGACTGGGTGCCGCTGCGCTACCTCAACAAGGCGTTCCCGCGCGCGACGCTCGCCGCCATCTACCGCAACGCCCGGCTCGGGCTGGTGACGCCGCTGCGCGACGGCATGAACCTCGTCGCCAAGGAATATGTCGCGGCGCAGAACCCGAAGGACCCCGGCGTGCTCGTCCTCTCGCGCTTCGCCGGCGCGGCGGACGAGCTGACCGGCGCGCTGATCGTCAATCCCTACGACATCGAAGGGATGGCGGAGGCGTTCAACGTCGGCCTGCGCATGCCGCTGGAGGAGCGCAAGGAACGCTGGCGCGCCAATATGGACAAAGTCGAGACCAACACGATCCACGAATGGTGCGAGAACTTCATCGCCGAATTGTCGCGGCCGGTTGACCAATTCACCGCCGGGCCCGAGTCTGGCTGGACGCCGGCGCGCGGCTGAGGCCAGCTCTTCACTCTCTGCCGACCGGAAGACGCGATGTGGCACACCCCGCCAGTCCCGCCCAACGAAGAGCAGCGGCTCGGGGCGCTCGCCGCCTGCCAGATCATGGACACGCCGCATGACGCGCGCTTCGACCGGCTGACCTATCTGGCGCGGCGTTTCTACGATGCGGATGTCGCCTTCATCGGCTTCATCGACGACAAGTACCAGTGGATGAAGTCGCTCACCTCAGGCGACATCATCCCGCCCGCCATCGAGCGCGAGAAGTCGGTCTGCCAGGTGATGGTCGCCAGTGGCCGGCCTCTGGTCGTCGGCGACCTGCACACCGACGAACGCTTCACCGGCCATCCGACCATCCCGCTGCTGCCGCTGCACTTCTATGCCGGCGTGCCGCTGCTGGTGCCGCCGGGCCTCGTCATCGGCTCGCTGTGCGTGCTGCGCGGCGCGCCGGGCGTCGAGGAGGATTTCGACGTGCAGCCGCTGGTCGAGCTCGCCGCCATCGCGGTCGACGAGCTGGAGCTGAACACGCTCAACCGCGAATTGACCCGGCTCACCCGCGTCGACGCGCTCACCGGCCTCGCCAATCGCCGCTGCTTCGACGAGGAGCTCGCGCGGGCCGGCCAGCGCTGCCGGCGCACGGGCGAGGCGTTCTCGGTGATGCTGATCGACATAGACCGCTTCAAGGCGCTGAACGACGGGTTCGGCCACCAGGCCGGCGACGAGGCGCTGCGCCGGGTCGGGGCCGCGCTCGGGGGAATGGCGGCGCGCCAGGACGACACGCTCGCCCGCTATGGCGGAGAGGAATTCGCCGCCATCCTCTGCGGCAGTGACGAATCCGGCGCGCTGAGCGTGGCCGGCCGCATCCGCAGCGCGCTGGCGCAGGCCGCCATCGTCCATCCGGTCACCGGCAAGGTCACGGTGAGCATCGGCATAGTCTCACGCCCGGCCTCGGAGATCGACCTCGACCGCATGATCGCGCAGGCCGACGCTGCCCTCTACGAGGCCAAGCGGCGCGGGCGCGACCTCGTCGTCTGCCACGAAGACCCCGACGGGCTCTAGAGCTTATTGGAGCACTTTCTTGTCGATCAGGCGGTTCCGCCTGATCGACAAGGACTCTACCGCCCCACGTCCGGCAGCCAGCGCACCGCCATGGCGAAGCTCTTCGACCCGCCGGGCGGGATGAGGGAGAGGCCGGGCTTCTGCGCGAACTCGGCCGGCGCGTTCTCCGGCGAGGCGTAGCCCGCCCACGGCTCGATGCACAGGAAGGGCGCGGCCGGCTTCGACCAGATGCCGAGGTCCGGCATGCCGGGGAAGGCGATCTCCAGCCCCGGCTCGCCCGGCACGCCGAAGCGTACATGGTGCGAGCGCTGGTTCAGGAAGATCATGGCGTCGCGCTCGAACAGCCCGTCATCGGGCGTGAAGATCGCGTCCACCGCCGGGTTCGGCTCGGTGGCGGTCGAGAGCAGGCCGCCGGCGAGGCGATGGATCGGATCCGTCTCGGCCTTCTCGAAGATCAGCCGGTGGTCGGCGCGGGTGCCCTCATAGGGCAGCGGCCAGCGGAAGGCCGGGTGGAAGCCGAAGCTCGCCGGCAGCGGCACCGCGCCGGGATTGGCGACCGTCGCCTCGATGGTCAGGGTCGCGTCGGCAAGCGTGTAGGTGACCCTGAGCGCGAACTCGAACGGGTACTGCTTGCGCGTCTCCTCGTCGGCATGGAGCCCGAAGCGGGCGGAGGAGCTCGTCGCCTCCTCCAGAGTGAAGACGCGCCGGCGGGCGAAGCCATGCTGGCTCATCGGATAGGCTACGCCCTCATGCACGAGCTGGTCGCCCGGCAGGCGGCCGACGATGGGAAAGAGCAGCGGCGCGCGCCCGGTCCAGAAGGCGGCATCGCCGTTCCAGAGCAGGTCGCGTCCGTCCCTGTCGGTCAGGCGCTGCATCTCCGCGCCGAGCGGCGCGATCTCCAGCCCCAGATGATCCGATTTCAGCTTCACCAACCCGTCGACCATACCAATCCCCGTCTCGACAACGTTCCCGATCAAGGCTAACCGAATTCTCGCGGAATCGAGATGACGCAGCCTTAAGATTCCGTGCGTTTCGGCACCTGCCCCGTACCCCAAACCCGCCCTCCTGGCCGTCCGGTACCCATCATGGCCCAGACTCTCGGCCCCGTCGCCGCGCTCCTTCTGGGCGTGTTCTTCCTGGTGACGGGAAGCGGCCTGCAGAACACGCTGCTGCCGCTGCGCGGTGCCTTCGAGGGCTTCAGCGCCATCAATCTCGGCATATTGGGGTCGAGCTACTATCTCGGCTTCGTCATCGGCTGCCTCGTCGTGCCGCACCTCGTGCGCCGCTCCGGCCATATCCGCGCCTTCGCCGCGCTGACCTCCGGCGTGGTGGCGACCATGCTGGCGCATCCGGTGTTCATCGAGCCCTTCGTGTGGTTCGGACTGCGCGCCATCACCGGCTTCTGCTTCGCCGGGCTCTACCTCGTCATCGAGAGCTGGCTGAACGACCGCGCCACCAACCAGACGCGCGGCTTCGTCATGAGCGCCTATGTCATGGTCGACTATGCGGCGCTGACCGCCGGCCAGATGATGATCACGCTCTACCCGGTGCGCGGCTTCGAATTGTTCGCCTTCGCCGCCATCCTGTTCTCGCTCGCCACCCTGCCGGTGGCGATCAGCAATGCCGGCCAGCCGGCGCCGATCGAGACCGCGCGCATCCGCCCGCTGAGACTCTTTCGCGCCGCGCCGGTAGCGATGGTCGGCTGCTTCGTCATCGGGCTGACCAACGGCTCGCTGTGGTCGCTGGGGCCGATCTTCGGCATCGGCCGCGGGCTCACCGCCGACGGCGCCGCCACCTTCATGAGCGCGGTCGTGGTGGCCGGCGCGCTGGCGCAATGGCCGATCGGCTTCCTCTCCGACCGCATGGACCGGCGGCGCATCCTCGGCGCGCTGATGGTGGGCGCGATGCTCGCCGGCCTCGCGCTGGGCGCGCTGCATTTCGGCCTCGGCGGCCTCGCCATACTCGGCGCCGTCTATGGCGCGCTGTCGCTGCCGGCCTATTCGCTCGCCGCCGCCCATGCCTATGACCGCACGCCGGCCTCCGACGCGGTGGAGACGGCGGCGGGGCTGCTGCTGCTCTACGGCATCGGCTCGGTGGTGGGGCCGGCACTGGCCTCGCTGGGCATGCAGCATTACGGGCCGGGGGCGCTGTTCTTCTTCACCGCCGCTGCCTATGCGCTGCTGCTGCTGTTCGTGGTCTGGCGCATGACCGTGCGCGATGCCGGCAAGGTCGTGGAGCATCCCACGGAGCCGCTCGCCTCGGCGCCGACCGGCACGGTGCCGCGGCCCGAGCCGGAGCTGACGCCGAAGCCGGTGCGCCGCTTCTGGCGCCGCAGCCCGCCGGCGATCAAGCCGCAGTCCCGCCCGGCCCCGCCGGCGACACCGGCCAAGGCGGAGGGCAAGAACGGCGACGACTTCCCCACCGAGCAGGACGGACGGTCCGACGGGGCGTGAGGCGGCTCAATGTTCGGCTCGATGGTGTGAAACCAACCTGCCCTCATGGCCGGGCCTGACCCGGCCACCCAGGGAGTCCGGGCGTCGGCGGAAAGTCTGGGTCCCCGAGTCAAGCCCGGGGATGAGGGAAGAGCGGAATGGGGGGACGGCATCCTGGAACCGGCCGACGGCCCCCACCGTTGACGCGGGCACAGCGGGGAAAGCGTCCATGATCAAATACGCCGTCATCTTCCTCATCGTCTCGATCATCGCCGGCGCGGTGGGCTTCACCAATGTCTCGGCGGTGGCGCGGCGCATCTCGCTGCTGCTGTTCGGCCTGTTCTTCCTCGGCTTCCTCCTGCTGATCGGCTTCGCCATGCTGGTCGACCAGGCCATGACGACGCCGTAGCCGCTCACGAGGCGAGCTGGTCGCCGACGAAGCCCCAGTTCACCCGCTCGTCGAGCACGGCCTGGATATGCGCCGTGCGGCGGTTCTCCCAGTCGAGGTAATAGGCGTGTTCCCACACGTCGATGCCGAGCAGCGGGCGCTTCTTCTCGGCGATGGGGTTGCCGGCATCTTGCAGGCCGAGCAGCGCGAGCTTGCCGTTGTCCTCCACCAGCCACACCCAGCCGGTGCCGAACACGCCGTCGCCGGTCTCGACCATCTTCTTCTTCAGCCCGTCCATGCCGCCGAAATCGCGCTCGGCCGCCTGCACCAGCGCGGCGGGCGCCTCGGCCGGGCCGCCGGCGAATTGCTGCCAGTAGAAATTGTGGTTCCAGGCCTGGCCGGCATTGTTGAAGATCGCCGTGTCGCCCTGCTCCTTCGCCCGGACGATGACCTCCTCGAGGTCGAGCTCGGCATAGGGCTTGCCGGCGGTCAGCGTGTTCAGCTTGTCAAAATAGCCCTTGTGGTGCTTGCCATAGTGCAGGCCGACCGTGCGCGCGGAGATGGTCGGTGCCAGCGCGTTCTGGTCATAGGGCAGCGGGGGCTGCTGGAACGGCGCGGCGGCGCGGGCGACGTTCGGGCGGGCGAGGGTCGAGGCGGCGAGCACCGCGCCGGAGGCGGCGAGAAGGGTGCGGCGGTTCAGCATCGAAGGCTCCTTCGAGGATTGGGCCAGCCCCCGGCGGCGAACGCGGGGCCCCGGAAATCGTTCCGGCGGGCAAAAGCCGCTCACGCCGCATTGACTTACCGCAAGGCGAGCCGCGCGCGGGGGACTAGGCTCCTCCCATCCAGCTTGCCTCATCCGAGGAGGATGCCATGCCTACCGACGTGCTGTTATTCGTGGCCTTCACCGTCATCGCCTTCGGCGGCTTCGCCGCCACGCTCGCCTATGTCGAGATATCGACCCGCGAGTCCCGCCGGAAGAACCACCCGATCCCGGGAGAGTGAGGGCTCAATCCGGCTTGCCGTCGTCGTCCATGTCGATATGGAAGGCGTGCAGGACGTGATGGATGATCGGCGCCAGCACGACGCCGGTCGCCAGCACGATGATGAGCCCGGAGAAGATGGCGTAGGTGCCGGCGAAGACCTTGCCGGCCTGCGTGTGCAATTCGCTCACCGGCCCCATGCCCGACAGGATCATCGCCGCGTTGAGATAGGCGTCGACGAGGCCCATGCCCTCGAAGCCGGCATAGCCGGCCATGCCGACCGCCAATCCGAACAGCATGATGGCGAACCAGATCACCACCGACCACGCCATCCGGACGAGGAAGACACGGCGCGAGATCAGCGGCTGACGCAGGGTCTCGAACGAGAACAGGCCGCGTCCCGATCGGGCGCGGCCTGTCTTGCGTGCGGGTGTCGCGTTGGCCGCCGCCTTGGCGGACGGCCGGGCCGTGTCGGGGCGGGCCATGACCTTGCGCGCCATGGCCGCCCTTCAGCCCATCAATTGTCGAGGAAGGAGCGCAGCTTGCGGCTGCGCGAGGGGTGCTTGAGCTTGCGCAGCGCCTTGGCCTCGATCTGACGGATACGCTCGCGCGTCACCGAGAACTGCTGGCCGACCTCTTCCAGCGTGTGGTCGGTGTTCATGCCGATGCCGAAGCGCATGCGCAGCACGCGCTCCTCGCGCGGGGTCAACGACGCGAGGACACGCGTCGTTGTTTCGCGAAGATTGCTCTGGATCGCCGCGTCGATCGGCAGGATGGCGTTCTTGTCCTCGATGAAGTCGCCCAGGTGGCTGTCTTCCTCGTCGCCGATCGGCGTTTCGAGCGAGATCGGCTCCTTGGCGATCTTCAGGACCTTGCGGACCTTCTCCAGCGGCATGCCGAGCTTCTCGGCCAGTTCCTCCGGGGTCGGCTCGCGGCCGATCTCGTGCAGCATCTGGCGCGAGGTGCGCACGATCTTGTTGATCGTCTCGATCATGTGCACGGGGATGCGGATGGTGCGGGCCTGGTCGGCGATCGAGCGGGTGATCGCCTGCCGGATCCACCAGGTGGCGTAGGTCGAGAACTTGTAGCCGCGGCGGTACTCGAACTTGTCGACCGCCTTCATCAGGCCGATGTTGCCTTCCTGGATCAGGTCGAGGAACTGCAGGCCGCGGTTCGTGTACTTCTTGGCGATGGAGATGACGAGGCGCAGGTTCGCCTCCACCATTTCCTTCTTCGCCTGCCGGGCTTCGCGCTCGCCCTTCTGCACCATCTGCACGATCTTGCGGAATTCCTGGATCTCCAGGCCGGTCTCGGTGGCCAGCGCGTGGATCTCGGAACGCAAGTCGCGGATGGCGTCGAGCTCCTGGCCGACGAAGCCCTTCCAGCCGCGCGAGGTCAGGTTCTTCACCCGGATGATCCACTTCGGATCGAGCTCCGAGCCCTGGTACTGCTTGAGGAAGTCCTCGCGGGCGACACCGAAGCTCTCGGCGAGGCGCATCAGGCGGCCTTCGAGCGAGACGAGCCGCTTGTTGATGTCGTAGAGCTGCTCGACGAGGTTGTCGATGCGCGCCTGGTTGAGCGACAGCGACTTCACGTCGGCGATCAGCGCGTCCTTCAGGCTCTTGTACTTGCGGTCCTGCGAGGGCGAGAGGCTCTCGTTGCGCAGCTTGGATTCGACGTTCTGGTCCTGCAGCCGGCGCAGCTTCTTGTAGGCGTCGGCGATGTTGTCGAAGGTCTCCAGGACCTTCGGCTTGATCTCCGCCTCCATAGCGGCGAGCGACAGGGAGTTCTCCATGTCGTCGTCGTCGTCCGACGCGATGGTCTCGCCGAGCGTCGGCTCGCGCTCCTCCTCGGCCTCCGGCGCAAGCGAGCCGCCCTCGACGATCGGGCTGTTCTTCGCCTCGGGGCCGGCATAGGTGGCTTCGAGATCGATGATGTCGCGCAGGAGGACCTTGCCCTCCACCAGCTCGTCGCGCCAGATGATGATGGCCTGGAAGGTCAGCGGGCTCTCGCAGAGGCCCGCGATCATCGCCTCGCGGCCGGCCTCGATGCGCTTGGCGATGGCGATTTCGCCCTCGCGGGAGAGCAGCTCGACCGACCCCATCTCGCGCAGATACATGCGGACCGGATCGTCGGTGCGCTCGCCGGGCTCGGACTTGGTCTCCGAGCGCACGACCGCGCGCGGCGCCGATTCGGTGAGCTCGCCGCCGGACTCTTCTTCCTCGTCCGCCGCCTCGGGGCCGCTCTCCTCGGCTTCCGCCTCGGCCTCGGCCTCTTCGGCCTCGACGACGTTGATGCCCATCTCGTTGAGCATGGCGTAAATGTCCTCGATCTGGTCCGAGGTGTTCTGGTCAGAAGGCAGAACCTCGTTCAGCTCGTCATAGGTGACATAGCCTCGCTTCTTGGCGAGCTTGATCATCTTCCGGACGCCAGCGTCCGAAAGGTCGAGCAACGGGCTATCCGGGGTGTCGCCGTCCTTCTCGGGGGCTTCCGTCGCTTCCGCTGCCTGCTTCGCCATGCGTGTGCTCCTCAAGCGCCGGGCGGCCGCCCGCCCCGGCGTGCGACGACGCCCTCTCGGTGCCGTCCTTCGATCGTTCAACCCCGCACTCACGGCCGGCTGCCGAGAGACGCAAAGAGGGCCACACGCACCACGCGCTCTACAAGCGCGCGGGCGGGCAACCCGAGGGACCTTTACATCGACCGCGCCGGGCGACCCGACGCGGCGCCGAACCCCTCTACCAAAGCTTCGGTTCCGTCAAGTGCTGCGAGCTGTCTTTGTACGTCGAGAAAACGCGCCCAGTTCATGTCGGTGGGCTCCTCGGCGAGGCGTTTCTCGGCTTCTTTCAGGTCCTTAGATAGGGCATGGCCGCGCCGGTGCAAGACCAGCCGCTGATGCCACCATAGTTCCACGTCCGAACGCGCGGCGTCGGCGAAGGCCGGCCAGTCATGGCGCGCGATTGCGGCGCGCGCGAGGCGCGCGACCAGTGGCGCATGCCCTTGCGATTCGAGCCGGGCGGCGAGGCGTTCATGATCCGCGTCGTCCCCGTCCATATGGGCATCAAGCAAAGCGCGGCGCAATTCGGCCGCCTCCTTGTTCTGGAACGGCAGGTCGGCGAGCTCCTCGGCGCACTGGTCGAGCAGCCAGGGATGATTGATCGCGGCGAACAACAGCAGCGCCTCGTTGCGCGGGATCTCGGCCGCGGCGCCGCGCACCAGCGCCGAGCGGCGCATCCCCTCCCCGGCCACGCCCGACACCGGGCGCCGGTCATTGGGGCGCCGCCCGCCGCGGCCCGAAGAACGGTCGAAGCGGCCCTGATAATCGCCCGAGCCACGGCGCGAACCCTCGCCCTGCACCGCGACCGGCGTGAACAGCCGACGGAAGCGGTCCATCAATTCGCTGCGGTAATGCTTGCGCACCGTCTCGTCGGCGATGACGCGGACGACCTCGCCTATGCGCGCCTCCAGCGCCGCCCGGCGCTCGGGCGTGTCGACGCTGGCGCTCTCCATCTCGCGCGACCACAGCACGTCGGCGAGCGGGCGGGCCTGCGCGAGCACGGCGTCGACCGCCTCGCGGCCGCCGGCGCGCACGAGGTCGTCCGGGTCCTGCCCGTCGGGCAGCGTGCCGAAGGACAGGCTGACGCCGGGCTTGAGATGCGGCAGAGCGAGGTCGATGGCGCGATAGGCGGCACGGCGGCCGGCCTTGTCGCCGTCGAACAGCAGCACCGGCTCGGCCGCCATCTTCCAGAGCAGGGCCAGTTGTTCCTCGGTCAGCGCGGTGCCGAGCGGGGCGACCGCGCCGGAAAATCCCGCCTCGACGAGGGCGATGACGTCGACATAGCCTTCGACGGCGATCACCGGCGCGCCGTTATGGGCGGCGGCGCGGGCGGAAAAGCCGTTATAGAGCAGCGAGCCCTTGTGGAAGAGCGAGGTCTCCGGCGAGTTGAGGTATTTCGCCGGCACGTCCTTCTCCAGCGCCCGGCCACCGAAGGCGACGACGCGCCCGCGCAGGTCGGTGATGGGGAACATCACCCGGTCGCGGAAGCGGTCGTAAGGAATCGCCACGTCCTCGGCGGTGATCAGCAGGCCGGCCTCGACCATGTCCTCGACCGGAATGCCCTTGCCCCCCAGCGCCTCCTTCAGCGCGAAGCGGTCGGGCAGCGAATAGCCCAGACGGAAGCGTCCTTGAGTCGACGGGCCGAGGCCGCGATCGGCGAGATAGCCGCGCCCCTTGGCGCCGGCCCGGCTCTGCAACACCGCCTCGTAATATTTGGCGGCGAGTTCCATCACCTCGTGCAACGTCTTGCGCCGGCTCTCGCGCTGCTCCTCCTCGCGCGACTGCACCGGCATGGGCAGTCCGGCCATGGAGGCGAGCCGCTCCACCGCCTCCGGGAAGGGCAGGCCCTCGACCTCCATCAGGAAATCGAACTGGTCGCCGTGCTTGCCGGAGGAGAAGCAGTGGTAGAAGCCCTTCTGGTCGTTGACGTAGAAGGACGGCGTCTTCTCCGGGTTGAAGGGCGAGAGGCCGCGCCATTCGCGGCCCTGCTTCTTCAATTGCACGCGCTTGCCCACCACCTCCGACACCGGGAGGCGGGCGCGTATCTCGTCGAGGAACGAGGGCGGGAAGCGCATGGCGGGACGGGACTCACCGAAAGGCCGAACGGGCATCATAGCAGGCCGGCGGCGCACCGCCGTAGCGACATGGGACGGGAAGGCGGGATTTCCGCCCGGAAGTGGAGATCATCCCCGCTGTCCCCAGCCGGCGGCTCACCCCATATAGGTGCGCCAGAGCGCCGCGGCGAGGATGCCGAGCGCGATCGCCGGCAGGGCCTTGCGCAGCACCAGCATGCCGCCGATCGCCACCGCGACGGCGACATAGGCCGCCGACCCGCCGCGCACCGTCGCCGGCACGACGATCGCCACCAGCACCGATCCCGCCAGATAGCGCAGGAACGCTTCCACGCGGGCGGACATCGGCACGAAGCCGACGAGAAAGATGCCGCCCGCGCGCGTCGCATAGGTGACGAGCGTCATGGCGAAGACGATCAGCAGCGCGTCGACGATGCTCACGAGCGCCTCATCTCGTCGCGCACGAGGCCGGCGATGCCGCCGGCGAGCCCGCCCGCCAGCACATGCCAGTTGGGCGGGAGGAACCACACCGCCGCCATGGCGCTGAGGCCGGCCACCAGCCAGGGCAGGTCGTCCACCCGGCCGCGCCGCAGGCCCACCAGCGTCGTGGCGAAGAAGGTCACCAGCACGAGGTCGAGGGCATAGTTCTTCACGTCGTCGAGCGTGAGACCGCCCGCCACCGCGCCGATCACGGTGGCCGTCACCCAGGTCACCCACATCAGCGCGCCGGCACCGACGAGATAGCCGAGATCGCGCTCGCCCCGGCGCTCGGCGGCGACCAGCGCCGCCCAGTTGAGATCGCTGAGCAGCGCCATCGAGCCGTAGACCTTCCAGGCCGGCAGGCCGCGGCACAGCCCCCGCAGCGACGCGCCGAGCAGGATGTGGCGCGCATTGATGGCGAAGGTCGCGACCAGCAGCGGCAGCCACGGGATCGGCTTGGTCCATAGATCCAGCACCGCGAACTGGGACGCCCCGGCGAAGACCACCGCGCTCATCAGCGCCGCGACCCAGCCTTCGAGCCCATGGCCGCGCGCGGCGATGCCGAAGGCGACGCCGAAGACGAAGACCGGGGGCAGCACGGCGAGGATCGCCATCGCCCCGCGCCGGCAGCCGGCCCAGGTGAGCGCGGCCCCGCGCGGGGATGGTTCTGCGGCAGGCGGCATGGCGAGGACGCGGTGTTGGAAGCGGGTTGGAGGGCCCGCAAGACGGCGCGGTGGATCGGACTGGATCGTCCGCGGATCAGCCCGCGGTGAGCAGCGCCTTCACCGTGCCGCTGGCCTTGCCGAAGTCCATCACGCCCGTATAGCGCTCCTTCAGCGCCGCCATGGTGCGGCCCATGTCCTTGAGGCCGTGCGCGTCGATCTCCGCGATCACCGCGGCGATGGCGGCCTGCGATTCGGCCTCGCTCATCTGCTGGGGCAGGAAGGAGGCGATGACCGCGATCTCCTCGCGCTCCTGGGTCGCGAGGTCGACGCGGCCGGCCTCCTCGTAGACCTTCGCCGACTCCTCGCGCTGCTTGATCATCTTGGTCAGCAGGCCGAGCAGTTCGTCGTCGGTGAGCGGGTCCTTGCCATGGCCGCGCTGGTCGATGTCGCGGTCCTTGATCGCCGCATTGACGAGGCGCAGCGTGCCGAGGCGGCACTTGTCGCCCGACTTCATGGCGTCTTTCAGTGAAGTGTTGATCTCGTCGCGCAGCACGTTCGTCATGCCTTCCAAAAATCGCGAGGCCGCGCGCCGGATCCGTCTCCGGCCGCACCGCCGCTCGCATCGTGAATGGATCCGCCCGTGCCCCTTGACTGCTCCCGGCGGGCTGCCGCCCGGGCCTTGGGATGGCGCGCCTCGCGCAGCCATCCGCAATTCGAGGTCCAGATGCGCAGCAGGAAGGCTGGCATCCGGCGCGGCAACCGACTAATTAGGGCACACGACGACAGGGAACAAGACACATGAACGGTAGCGCTGAACAGCACTCCGGCGACGACGTGTGGGCCGAGCCCATTCCGACCGCCCTCCTGATCCTCGCGGACGGCACGGTTCTGGAAGGCTTCGGCCTGGGCGCCACCGGCCACGCGGTGGGCGAGGTGTGCTTCAACACCGCCATGACCGGCTATCAGGAAGTGCTGACCGATCCGTCCTATGCCGGGCAGATCATCACCTTCACCTTCCCGCATATCGGCAATGTCGGCACCAACGAGGAGGACATCGAGACCATCTCGATGGCCGGCGCCTCGGGCGTGCGCGGCGTGGTGCTGCATTCGGCGATCACCGATCCGTCGAACTACCGCGCCACCCGCCATTTCGACAATTGGCTGAAGGCGCGCGGCATCATCGCCATCTCCGGCATCGACACCCGCGCGCTGACCGCGCTGATCCGCGACGGCGGCATGCCGAACGCGGTGATCGCGCATGCGCCGGACGGCGTGTTCGACGTCGAGGCGCTGAAAAGGCAAGCGGCCGAGTGGCCGGGCCTCGTCGGCATGGACCTCGTACCGATGGTCACCTCCGCCCAGCGCTTCTCCTGGGACGAGACGCCCTGGACCTGGCCGGAAGGCTACGGCCAGCAGAAGGCGCCGGCGCACCATGTCGTCGCCGTCGATTACGGCATCAAGCGCAACATCCTGCGCCTGCTCGCCCGCGCCGGCTGCAAGGTGACGGTGGTGCCCGCCACCACCTCGGCCGAGGAGATCATGGCGCTCCAGCCGGACGGCGTGTTCCTGTCCAACGGCCCGGGCGACCCGGCGGCGACCGGCGAATATGCCGTGCCGGTGATCCGCGAGATCATCGATCGCGGCGTGCCGACCTTCGGCATCTGCCTCGGCCACCAGATGATCGGCCTCGCCGTCGGCGGGCGCACCATGAAGATGCACCAGGGCCATCACGGGGCGAACCACCCGGTGAAGGACATGACCACCGGCAAGGTCGAGATCACCTCGATGAACCACGGCTTCGCGGTCGACCGCGACAGCCTGCCGGCCACCGCCGAGGAGACCCACGTCTCGCTGTTCGACGGCTCGAATGCCGGCATCGCCCTGACCGACCGGCCGGTGTTCTCGGTGCAATACCACCCCGAGGCCAGCCCCGGCCCGCAGGACAGCCATTATCTCTTCGACCGCTTCGTCGAGATGATCGCCAAGAACAAGGCGGCGTGAGTTACGGCGCGCTCGTCGCATTCCATTTCCCTCATCCGCGGGCTTGACCCGCGGACCCAGGGGGGCCGGGTGGGCCCAATCACTGGGTGCCCGGGTCAAGCCCGGGCATGAGGGCAGGTGAAGGTCAGCCGGGAACCGCCCCGGCCGGCGCGCGGTTCTCCCGCAAAAGGGGAGAAACGCCATGCCCGAGCCGGAGGCCCGCCTGTTCCCGCCCTCGCGCGGGGTGCCCAACAACCCTTCCCTGCCGGTGCTGATCTACAAGGCGGCGCTGCCCGCCGATCCCAAGGCCATGGAAGAGCATATCGGCGCCAATGGCTGGGAATGCCGCTGGCGCAACGGCATCTACGATTTCCACCATTTCCACTCGACCGCGCATGAGGCGCTCGGCATCGCCCGCGGCACCGCGCGGGTGCGGCTCGGCGGCGAGGAGGGTGCCGAGTTCGCGCTCGGCCCCGGCGACGTGCTGGTGCTGCCGGCCGGCCCCGGCCACAAGAAGATCGCGGGGAGCGCGGACTTCCTCGTGGTCGGCGCCTATCCGCCGGGGCAGGACTACGAGATCGAGAAGCCGAATTCCGCGACGCTCAACCTGTCGCTCCAGGCCATCGCCAAGGTGCCGCTGCCGGAGAGCGATCCCGTCGGCGGAACGCAGGGTGCACTGACGCGGCTGTGGAAGGGGTGAGCGGCGGCGCGTCGCACACAGAAGTCATCGCCGCTCCACCCTTCCCCCCCGGGGGAATCTGGTTTAAGGGAAGCCCCCGACCGCGGGGCTATTCCCGCCAAGAAAGTCCGATCCGGGTTGTGCCCCAAGGACGCGTTGCCCGACGCGTCCTTTTTCGTGCGCCCGGACACATGCGCGAGCCGCACGGGATCCGATGCCGAAACGCACAGATATCTCCACCATCCTCATCATCGGCGCCGGCCCTATCGTCATCGGCCAGGCCTGCGAGTTCGATTACTCCGGCACGCAGGCGTGCAAGACGCTGAAGGCCGAAGGCTACCGGGTGGTGCTGGTCAACTCCAATCCGGCGACGATCATGACCGATCCGGATCTCGCCGATGCCACCTATATCGAGCCGATCACGCCCGAGATCGTCGCCAAGATCATCGCCAAGGAGCGCCACGCGGTGCCGGGCGGCTTCGCCCTGCTGCCGACCATGGGCGGGCAGACCGCGCTCAACTGCGCGCTGTCGCTGCGCAAGATGGGCGTGCTCGACGAGTACGACGTCGAGATGATCGGCGCCACGGCCGAGGCCATCGACAAGGCCGAGGACCGCGAGCTGTTCCGCGACGCGATGACCAAGATCGGCCTCGACACGCCGCGCTCGCGCCAGATCAAGACCCTGCCGCAGGCTCTTGAAGCACTGGATGAAGTCGGCCTGCCCGCCATCATCCGCCCGTCCTTCACCATGGGCGGGCTGGGCGGCGGCATCGCCTACAACAAGTCCGAATACATCGAGATCATCGAGCGCGGCATCGACGCCTCGCCGACGAACGAAGTTCTCGTGGAAGAGAGCGTTCTGGGCTGGAAGGAGTACGAGATGGAGGTCGTCCGCGACAAGGCGGACAACTGCATCATCATCTGCTCCATCGAGAACGTCGACCCGATGGGCGTCCACACCGGCGATTCCATCACCGTCGCCCCGGCGCTGACGCTGACCGACAAGGAATATCAGCGCATGCGCGACGCCTCGCTCGCCGTGCTGCGCGAGATCGGCGTGGAGACCGGCGGCTCCAACGTGCAGTTCGCGATTGACCCGGAGACGGGCCGCATGATCGTGATCGAGATGAACCCGCGCGTCTCGCGCTCCTCGGCGCTGGCGTCGAAGGCGACGGGCTTCCCCATCGCCAAGGTCGCCGCGCGCCTCGCGGTCGGCTACACGCTGGACGAGATCGCCAACGACATCACCGGCGGGGCGACACCTGCCTCGTTTGAACCGACCATCGACTACGTCGTCACCAAGATCCCGCGCTTCGCCTTCGAGAAGTTCCCCGGCGCCGAGCCGATCCTCACCACCTCGATGAAGTCGGTGGGCGAGGCGATGGCCATCGGCCGCACCTTCCAGGAGAGCCTGCAGAAGGCGCTGCGCTCGCTGGAGACCGGGCTGACCGGCCTCGACGAGATCGAGATCGAAGGCCTCGGCCTGCACGACGACAAGAACGCCATCCGCGCCGCCCTCGGCACGCCGACGCCCGACCGGCTGCTGAAGGTCGCGCAGGCGATGCGCCTCGGCCTCGACAACGAGACCATCCACGCCGCCTGCAAGATCGACCCGTGGTTCCTCGAGCAGATCCGCGAGATCGTCGACATGGAAGCCAAGGTGCGCGCGCACGGCCTGCCCAGGACGGCGGGCGCGTTCCGCCGCCTGAAATCCATGGGCTTCTCTGATTCGCGCCTCGCCGGCCTTGCCCGGATGAGCGAGGCGGAAGTGTCGAAGCGCCGGCGCGAGCTTTCCGTGCGTCCGGTCTACAAGCGCATCGACACCTGCGCCGCCGAGTTCGCCGCGCCGACCGCCTACATGTACTCGTCCTACGAGACGCCCTTCGCCGGCGAGCTCATGGACGAGGCGCGCCCGTCCAACGCCAGGAAGGTCGCCATCCTCGGGGGCGGGCCGAACCGCATCGGCCAGGGCATCGAGTTCGACTATTGCTGCTGCCATGCCGCCTTCGCGCTGAAGGACGCCGGGTACGAGACCATCATGGTCAACTGCAACCCGGAGACCGTCTCGACCGACTACGACACCTCGGACCGGCTCTATTTCGAGCCGCTGACCGCCGAGGACGTGATCGAGATCCTCGACCGCGAGCGCTCCAACGGCACGCTGCACGGTGTCATCGTGCAGTTCGGCGGCCAGACGCCGCTCAAGCTCGCCCGCGCGCTCGAGGATGCGGACATCCCGATTCTGGGCACCTCGCCCGAGGCCATCGACCTCGCCGAGGACCGCGACCGCTTCAAGACGCTGCTCGACAAGCTGAAGCTGCGCCAGCCGGCCAACGGCATCGCCTATTCGGTCGAGCAGGCCCGCCTCGTCACCGCCGATCTCGGCTATCCGCTGGTCGTGCGCCCCTCCTATGTGCTGGGCGGGCGGGCGATGCAGATCATCCACGAGGAGAGCCAGCTCGGCGACTACCTGCTCGGCACCCTGCCCGAGCTGGTGCCGAACGACATCAAGGCGCGCTACCCGAACGACAAGACCGGCCAGATCAACACGCTGCTGGGCAAGAACCCGCTGCTGTTCGACCGCTACCTGTCGGACGCCATCGAGGTCGATGTCGACTGCCTCGCCGACGGCAAGGACACCTTCGTCTGCGGCATCATGGAGCACATCGAGGAGGCCGGCATCCATTCGGGCGATTCGGCCTGCTCGCTGCCGCCCTATTCGCTCGGCCCGGAGATGATCGCCGAGCTGGAGAACCAGACCCGCAAGATGGCGCTGGCGCTCGAGGTCGGCGGCCTGATGAACGTGCAATACGCCATCAAGGACGGGGTGATCCACGTCCTCGAGGTGAACCCCCGCGCCTCGCGCACCGTGCCCTTCGTCGCCAAGGTGGTGGGCCAGCCCATCGCCAAGATCGCCGCGCGAATCATGGCTGGCGAATCGCTGGCCTCGTTCGGGCTCACGCCGTTCGCCGCCGACCATGTGGCGGTAAAGGAGGCGGTGTTCCCCTTCGCCCGCTTCCCCGGCGTCGACACGGTGCTCGGACCGGAGATGCGCTCGACCGGCGAGGTGATGGGGCTCGACGCCTCCTTCCCCATCGCCTTCGCCAAGAGCCAGCTCGGCGGCGGCACCAAGGTGCCGACCTCCGGCACGGTGTTCATCTCGCTGCGCGACGACGACAAGCCGCGCATCCTCGATGCGGCGCGGCTCTTGATCGCGCTCGGCTTCAAGGTGATCGCCACCTCCGGCACGCAGCGCTTCCTCGCCGAGAACGGGGTGCCCAGCGCCAAGATCAACAAGGTGCTGGAAGGCCGTCCGCACATCGTCGACGCGATCAAGAACGGCGAGGTGCAGCTCGTCTTCAACACGACCGAGGGCGCGCAGGCGCTCGCGGACTCGCGTTCGCTGCGCCGCGCGGCCCTCTTGCACAAAGTGCCGTATTACACCACGCTATCAGGAGCCATCGCAGCGGCGCGAGGGATCAAGGCCTATATTGGCGGCGATCTGGAAGTGCGCGCCCTGCAGGACTACTTCAACTCCGGCCGCGTCTGACCGCGCCCCTGCGGCGCAGCCCGACGGCCGTATATGACTGAAAACTCAGCCCGTCGCGGGTGGTTCACGAAAGGCCCCTCGGCCCG
Organism: Ancylobacter novellus DSM 506; assembly: GCF_000092925.1. NCBI lineage: Bacteria > Pseudomonadati > Pseudomonadota > Alphaproteobacteria > Hyphomicrobiales > Xanthobacteraceae > Ancylobacter > Ancylobacter novellus. The sequence goes on from NC_014217.1 coordinate 2,476,279, forward strand.
ATGAACCCCCGCGGGGGCTTCGTTTGCTTTGGGAGGTCAAGAAAAGACCGATGGAAAAGATTCCGATGACCCCCGGCGGCCATGCCGCCCTGGAGATCGAACTCAAGCAGCGCCAGCAGGTCGACCGCCAGCGCATCATCAGCGCCATCTCCGAGGCGCGCGCGCATGGCGACCTGTCCGAGAACGCCGAGTATCATGCCGCCAAGGAGCAGCAGGCGCTCAACGAGGGCCGCATCGCCGAACTGGAGGACAAGCTCTCGCGCGCGGAGATCATCGACGTTGCCAAGCTTTCCGGCGACACGGTGATGTTCGGCGCCACCGTGACCCTCATCGACGAGGACACGGAAGAGGAGAAGAGTTGGCAGATCGTCGGCGACATGGAGGCGGACGCCAAGGCCGGCCGCATCTCCATCTCCTCGCCGCTGGCGCGCGCGCTGATCGGCAAGAAGCGCGGCACCTCGGTGGAAGTGGTGACGCCCAAGGGCGCGCGCTCCTACGAGATCGCCGCCGTCCGCTTCGCCTGACGGAGCCAACTGGACACCCGCAATGACCGAAGGAACGGCGCCCGCACCGGCTCAGCTTGAGGTCGTGGCGCCCAACTTCAAGCGCCGCCTCTCCGGCGTCACCGCGACGCTGGAGCGGGTGGTGCCCTATCAGGCCCGGGATGTCGGCATCGCCGCGCTCGGGCCTCGCCTCGCCGAGGGCGTGCCGCGCATCGGCCTCTCCGATCTGCGTCATTTCTGGAGCCGCCCGGCCACGCGCCGGGCGCGCATCTGGCACGCGCGGCGCAATGTCGAGATGCTCGCCGGCGTGCTGCTGCGCGACGTACTGCGCATGAAGCTGAAGCTCGTCTTCACCTCCGCCTCGCAGCGCTGGCACACGCGCTGGAGCCGCTTCCTGATCTCGCGCATGGACGCGGTGATCTCCACCTCCGAGAAGACCGCCGGCTATCTCCGGCGCTCCTCGACTGTGATCCATCACGGCATTGACGTCGGCGCCTTCACCCCCGCGCCGGACAAGGCGCAGGCGCGCCGCGCGGTGGGGCTGCCGGACCTGAAGATGGTCGGCTGCTTCGGCCGCATCCGCGCGCAGAAGGGTACCGACGTCTTCGTCGACGCGCTGATCCGCACCCTCCCCGACCATCCCGGCTGGGGCGGCGTGGTGCTCGGCCGGGCGACCGGCGCGCACACCGCCTTCTTCGCCGAGCAGCGCGACAAGGTGGCCAAGGCGGGGCTGGCGGACCGCATCCTGTTCCCCGGCGAGGTGGCGACGGACGAGACGGCGAAATGGTATCGCGCCCTCGACCTCTATGTCGCCCCGCAGCGCTGGGAGGGTTTTGGCGTCACGCCGCTGGAAGCCATGGCCTCCGGCGTGCCGGTGGTGGCGACCACGGTCGGCGCCTTCGAGGAACTGGTGGTCGAGGGCGAGACGGGAACGATGGTCCCGCCCGGCGACGTCGCCGCCATGGCCGGCGCGATCGAGGCCTATATGCAGCTCGACGATGCCTCGCGCGTGGTGCGCTGCGAGGCGGCGCGGCGCCATGTGGTGGAGACGCACTCGATCGAGGTCGAGGCGGCGCGGATCAACGCGGTCTATGAGGGCGTGTGGGCGGCGGGGTAGCCTTGCCCCATTCCCGACTAGACCACCTCATCCTGAGGTGCCCGGCCAATGGCCGGGCCTCGAAGGATGCTCGTCCGGGTGCGCTCAAGCGACCATCCTTCGAGGCTCGCTCCGCTCGCACTTCAGGATGAGGGTGTGCGCGCCTTTTCCTCTTCCCTCATGCCCGGGCTTGACCCGGGCACCCAGTGACCGGGCGTACCAAGTCCCCCTGGGTCCGCGGGTCAAGCCCGCGGATGAGGGGTTGCGAGAGCGGTGACGGCGACCTGTTCGGCCGATCCCGGCACTTCCAACCCCAGCACCGGCCCAATAAGCGCCGCCAGATCGGCCGGGACATCCCGCCTCGGCGGCTCCAGGCTCAAGAGCGTCGTGGCGAACTGCTCGGCGGTGACGGTCGCCAGCGGCACGATGGCGAGGCTCGGCTTGCCGGTGCCCGACCAGTCCTTCATCGCCCAGCCGGCGATGGCTTCGCTGGCATAGCCGTCATGCACCTTGGCCGAGCGCAGGCCGATGACCGGGCGCTTGGCGGTGATCCCCTCGGCCAGCATGCTCATGGAATCCTCGGTCACCGCCACCGCATCGGCGCCATAGAGCGCGCGCACCGTGCCGGGGCCGGCATTGCGGTAGTCGATGAACTCGGCCAGCACGCCTTCCTTGTCCAGCGCGGCGAGCTGCGCGCCGACCTCGTCCGGGGTGCGGCGGGAGGTGGAGACGCGCCAGCGCACGCCATAGTCCTTCGCCACCTCGCGCACGAGGCGGACCAGCGCGTCCCACTCGTTTTGCGGCCATTCCTTGCGGTAGGCGGTGCCGCCAACCAGGAGCGCGATCTCGGCGCCCTTGAGATCCGCCAGCGTCGCCAGCCGGCGCGGCAGGGCGTAGTCGGCGGGATCGACGATGGAGGGGATCAGCGCCCAGGCGCAGCGCGGGTAGTTGGCGGCGCGCGGCGAGGCGACGATCATCAGGCTGACCTCGCGCGTGTCGTAGCCGCCGATGCCGCCGGAATAGAGGAAGGGCACGCCGCCAAAGGCGCGGCTGATCAAGATTCCCGCGGCGATGGTCGGCCGGCCGGAGCCGATGATGACGTCCGGCTTCTCCAGCGCGTCCGCGTCGACCTTGTACATGGCGCGCAGCCAGTAACGGGCGTCGCGGCCCCAGCGCCGCATGACCTGCTTGCGGATGTCGTCATGGGCGAACCAGCTCGGGCGGATGTCGAGCCGCGTCACCTCGGCGGGGGCGAGCCGTCCGACCGCCCGCGCGACGCCTTCCGCCTGATTGAAATGCCCCGGCTTCTTGTCGCGCAGGACGAGGAGCTTCACCGGCGCGCTCCGAACAGCTTGCGGTGCGCCGAGCGGGTGAGCTTCTGCGTGCGGTAGATGACGCGCTCGCGCGCCCTCACCGCAAGGCTGGTGAGCCCCCTCACCTCGCCGTCCCAGGTCTTGAAGGCGACGCGGGCGCGGCGGTGGATCGGCATGGCGCGGATGGTCGGGAAATGCGGCTTCAACCGCGCCAGCCACCAGTCGGAGCCGTGCTGCGAGACATGGGCGTTGCGCCCGTCCGAGAGCAGCAGCTTGGCCGGGCCGGTATCGATGACGAACAGCGCGTCCTTCGCCGAGGCGGCGATGGAGGCCAGCACCGCGTCGATCTCCTCGTCCGGTATGTGCTCCATCACGTCGACATTCACCGCGAGCTCCACCTGCTTGCCCGGCAGGGTGGCGATCTCCGGGATCGCGGGATCGTAGCGGTGGATCTCCGGGATACCGGCCTTGGCGGCGATGAGGAAGGCGAGATTGCTCTGCCCGCAGCCGAAATCGATCAGCGAGGCGGGCCTGAGCGCCATGATATGCGGCAGCATGTCCGCCAGCGCGTGGCGGGCGGTGGCGCCGTAGCGGTGGCGCGCATGCAGCTTGGCGTATTCGCCGACGAGGCTGTTGGCCATGGTCCTAGCCTCCGAAGAGCCGGCGCTTGAGCTTGCCGGCAAAGCGCCGCAGCCGGCGCACCCTCTTCTCCACCTTGCGCCCCAGCTTGGTCTTCAGCGGCACATTGGCGAAGGGGGTGCGGGCGCGGTGCTCGAAATAGAGCTCGCGCGCGGGGTGGTTGCAGTCGGTGTAGTTGGGCTTCACCTGGCCGATGAAATGGACGATGCGGGCGTCCTTCCACACGGAGGGATCGCCCTTGTAGACGCCCTTCTCCAGCCGGCGGTGCATGTTCCAGCTCTCGTCGAGCGGCAGCCAGTGGCCCTGCAGCGCGCCGTTCAGCGCGTCCTGGTCCATCATCGGCAGCGTGGCGCCGCGCGAGGCGATGAAGTCGATGGTGCGCTCGGAGACACGCTCGCGCCGCCAGGTGTCGAGGTCGATCAGCAGCACGCCGCTGTTGAAGTAGCGCATCGCGTCCGGCAGGCCGATGTCGCGGTTGCGCTTGGCGTGGCGCTCGGGGACCTGGTGGGCGATGTCGTCCACCGCCGCCAGCGGAAAGCCGTTCATCGACAGGTTCGCCAGCGGGGCGAGCGGGGCGTTCACCAGCGTGTCGCAGTCGATGTAGAACAGCCGCCCGGTCGCCTCGGGCAGGGCGAGCGGCATGAGGATGCGCGCATAGGCGGTACGCGAGAGGTGGTGATTGACCGGCCGCGCCGCGAAGTGCTGCGCCATGTCGTCGGTGAGGTCGACGAAGATGATGTTGGGCAGGCCGTAGCTGGCGGCGAGCCGCTTCTTGTCGGCGTCGGACACGCCGTCGCAGAACACGTAGACCGCCTCGAAGTCGCCCGCCGCCTTGGCCGCGAGCGAGGCGAGCATCACCCCGGTCAGCTCGACATAGGCGGTGTCGGTCGCGGTGGCGACGATCAAGGAGCGTCCCCTTCCATCGGCACGATCGCGGCGTCCTTGGTCTGCTTGAGCGTCAGCGCGGTCTTCACGTTGCGCACGTTCGGCGCGCCGGTCAGCTCCAGCACGAAGTTCTGGAAGCTCCGCAGGTCCGGCGCCACGCAGAGCAGGATGAAGTCGGTCTCGCCCGAGAGCATCCAGCAGGCGCGCACCAGCGGCCAGCGCTCGACCTGCGCGGCGAAGGCGGAGAGGTCCGCTTCCGCCTGGCTGACGAGATGCACCATGGCGAAGGCCATGAGGTCGAAGCCGAGCTTCTTCTCGTCGAGCAGGGCGCGGTAGCCCTTGATGATGCCCTCCTCCTCCAGCGTGCGCACGCGGCGCAGGCAGGGGGGCGCGGAGATGCCGACGCGCTGCGACAGCTCGACATTGGTGATGCGGCCGTCACCCTGAAGCTCGCGCAGTATGTTCCAGTCGATCGCGTCGATGCGGCGGGCCACGCGGGCGTCTCCGGTTGCGGCGGCCGGAAGCGGCGCGCCTTCGGCCGCGCGAGTGGAGCGGCCGCAGAGCAATTATCTTGCGCGCTGCTGCAGCGCAATCTTCCTTCTGGAAAACTAAGGGATAGCGGACGTCCTCCTTGCGGCAGGTGCTATGAGCCCCTACATTTTCGCATGGCTGACGCGGCTGCCCCTTGCGGTGCGCGCATGTGTCGCCATCCGGCCTGATTTTTCCGAACCGGCGCAGGGAGAGCCTCCGCCGCAACCAAGCGAGCCCTCCATGTCGCCGGCCTCCCCGTCCCGCCACCACGTCAAGGTGCTGATCATCGGTTCCGGTCCCGCCGGCTACACCGCGGCGGTCTATGCCGCCCGCGCCATGCTGGAGCCGGTGCTGATCCAGGGCATCCAGCCGGGCGGCCAGCTCACCATCACCACCGACGTCGAGAACTATCCCGGCTTCGCCGACCCGATCCAGGGCCCGTGGCTGATGGAGCAGATGCAGGCGCAGGCCGAGAAGATGGGCACGCGCATCGTCAGCGACCTCGTCACCTCGCTCGATTTGTCGAGCCGCCCGTTCCGGGCGAAGACGGACTCCGGCACCGAGTGGATCGCCGAGACCGTCATCCTCGCCACCGGCGCGCAGGCGCGCTGGCTCGACCTGCCCTCCGAGCAGGCGTTCCGCGGCTACGGCGTCTCCGCCTGCGCCACCTGCGATGGCTTCTTCTACCGCGGCCGCGAGGTGATCGTGGTCGGCGGCGGCAACACGGCGGTGGAGGAAGCGCTGTTCCTCACCAACTTCGCCTCCAAGGTGACGGTGGTGCACCGCCGCGACGCCTTCCGCGCCGAGAAGATCCTGCAGGAGAGGCTCTTCGCCCATCCCAAGGTCGAGGTGGTGTGGAACGCCGCGCTGCATGAGGTGAAGGGCGAGGACAACCCGCCCAAGGTGACGAGCGTGACGCTGAAGGACACCGTCACCGGCGCCTTCCATGAGCGCCCGGCGGACGGCGTGTTCATCGCCATCGGCCATGCGCCGGCGACCGAACTGATCGCCGGCCAGCTAAAGCTCAAGCCTTCGGGCTATGTCTGGACCGAGCCGCATTCCACCCAGACCTCGGTGGAAGGCGTGTTTGCCGCGGGCGACGTCGCCGACGACGTGTTCCGCCAGGCGGTAACGGCCGCCGGTATGGGCTGCATGGCGGCGCTGGAGGCCGAGCGCTTCCTCGCCGCCCGCGAGCCCCTTGCCGACGCAGCTGAATGAGAGGCGACCGGGCGATGGACAACAAGGCCAACCGTGCGCGGGACATGGACTGGGACAAGCTCAAGGTGTTCCACGTCGCCGCCGAGGCCGGCTCCTTCACCCATGCCGGCGAGGCCCTCGGGCTGTCGCAGTCGGCGGTGAGCCGGCAGGTCTCGGCGCTGGAGCAGGAACTCAACATCCCGCTGTTCCACCGCCATGCGCGCGGACTGATCCTGACCGAGCAGGGCGACCTGCTCTACCGCACCGCGCACGAAGTCTTCATGAAGCTGGAGGCGGCGCGGGCCAAGCTGACCGATAGCCGCGAGAAGCCGAACGGCGAATTGCGTGTCACCACCACCATGGGCCTCGGCACCCACTGGCTGACCGCCCGCATCGGCGAGTTCCTCGAGCTCTACCCCGACATCCGCATCACGCTGATCCTGACCGACGACGAGCTCGACCTCGCCATGCGCGAGGCCGACGTCGCCATCCGCCTGCGCCAGCCGGTGCAGCCGGACCTGATCCAGCGCAAGCTGTTCACCGTGCATTTCCACGCTTTCGCCTCGGCCGAATACCTCAAGCGCAACGGCCATCCGCGCACGCTGGAGGAACTCGACCAGCACCGCATCATCCTGCTCGGCGGGCCGATCCCCTCCTATTTCCAGGACCTGAACTGGCTGGAGCGCGCGGGCGTCGAGGACGGGCAGGACGGGCGCGTGCCCTCGCTCTCGGTCAACAACGTGCTCGGCCTCAAGCGCGCGGTGGAGCGCGGCGTCGGCATCGGCATCGTGCCGGACTACCTCTTGGAGGATTCGGCGACGCTGGTGCAGCTCTTCCCCGAGCGCACCACGCCGACGCTGGAGGCCTATTTCGTCTATCCGCAGGAGATGCGCTCGGTGGCGCGCATCCAGGTGTTCCGCGACTTCCTCGTCGCCAAGGCGCAGCGCTGGAGCTTCTGACGCGTAGAGCATTTCCCAATCAGATGGAATCATCTGATCGAAGAGGAATTGCTCCAGCTTATTGAATCTAGAGCACTTCCTGATCGTTCGGATGTTCCATCCGAACGGGAAGGGCTCTAGCGCACCGCCGCCGTCACTTCCCGCGCGACGAAATCGCCGGCGTGGCGCCAGCCCTCGTCATTGTCGCCGCGGAAGCTGAGCAGCCGCTCCATCACCAGCTTGCCCGAGGCGACGTCGAGCACCGCCACGCGCATGGACAGGACCAGCGTGCTCATCTTGTGCACGCTGCCGACTAGCACGAAGGCAGCTCCCGCCTCGCGGGCGCGCTGGCGCAGCGCCTCCACCCCTTCCGCATCGAGCCGGCAGGCGCCCTCGCAGGCGAGCGCGAGGCTCTGCGCCGCGCCGTCCTTGCCGATGTCCGTCCTTATGCCCTCGGTGAGCGCCCTGCGCCGCGCCTCGTGCTCGGCGCCCTGGTCGCGCGCCTCGCCGGACGAATCGGTGAAGCCGATATCGGCGACGGCGATACGCGGCGAGGCCGCCAACGCCGGCGCTGCGGCAAGAAGGCACAGAGCAGCTGCGGACAGGAGCGGGACAAGGCGAGGCTTCAACATGGGCGATCCTCCGGACGATCCTCCGACACGGCCGCTGGCGGGCCTTACAGAAGAGTGTGCACCGGGAAGCAGCGTCCTCCAAGAACATCCGCAGTGGTATTCGGCGCCCATTTCGCGGGCAGCGACAAACGTGCGACAGCGTCAATGCAATTACGCATGCCTGCCATGCGGGCATAATTCATTGCAAGATGCCCGATCTTTGACCATATCGGTGGTGACGCCGATGCGTTTTCGTTTCGGCTGTTCCCCTCTGGAAGGTTCGCCGCTTCGGCGGCGAGACTTAGCCGGGTCCTTTTGGACCCGGCTTTTTTCTTGCCCAGATCCCCGCCTATGCCACCGCAAACGAAAAAGCCCGACGGCGAACCGTCGGGCCTGTTCTCATTGCAGCGACGCCGCGCGGCGCCACGGATCGCTCGGTCAGGAGCGGCTCAGTTGGAGACCAGCCGGAGGTCGCCCACGCCGAGCGCGAGGTTCACGCCGGTCTGGCCCTCGACGCTGACGGGCTGCAGGGCGATGGTCTTGTTGGAGCCGCCGACCAGCACGTTGCCGGCCGCGCCGATGCCGAGTGCCACGCTGCCAGACACGCCGACATAGGTGCCGTCGAGGTCGGTCTTGCGGACGCCGCGCGAGGGCGCCAGCACGCTCCACACCAGCATGTTGCGGCCGGTCACGCCGAGGTCGACGCCCCAGCGGCGGATGCTGCCCTCATAGGTGAAGGTCTGGCCACGCGGGGTCTTGAAGGTGCAGCTCAGCAGGCGCTTGGAGCCGATGATGAAGCTCACGGACTTGGTGCCGCTGCAGGTCAGCACGCCGGCCTCGACGCGCTTGGTCTGGGCAGAGGCGGGCGCGGCGGCAAGGCCCACGCCGGCGGCGAGCGCAACGGCGAGAAGGCCGCGCGACAGGACAGTACGCATCATTCTTGTCTCCCTGAGAGAAGGCGCGCGACCGGCTTGGAACCGGCGCCGAGCCGCCGGGGGCGGCGGCCCTCCGGCCGGGGCGCGTCGCCCGGCCGGAGACCATTATTCTACCTCAGCGGAGCGAGCCGCAGAAGCGCTGGATTCGCAGGCAGGCCTCTTCGAGGTCCTTGGTCGACGTGGCGTAGGAGATGCGGAAGGCCGGGCCGAGGCCGAAGGCCGAGCCGTGCACCACCGCGACGCCCTCGGCGTCGAGCAGCTCGGTCGCGAAAACCTCGTCATTCTCGACCAGCTTGCCGGACGCCGTGCGCTTGCCGATGAGGCCGGCGCAGGACGGGTAGACGTAGAACGCGCCTTCCGGCTTCGGGCAGGTCAGCCCCGTCGCCTGGTTGAGCATGGAGACCACGAGGTCGCGGCGCTCCTTGAACACCTTGTTGTTGGCGGCGATGAAGTCCTGCGGGCCGTTCAGCGCCTCGACCGCCGCCCACTGGGCGATGGAGTTCGGGTTCGAGGTCGACTGCGACTGCAGCGTGCCCATGGCCTTGATGAGCACTTCCGGGCCGCCGGCATAGCCGATGCGCCAGCCGGTCATGCAATAGGCCTTGGAGACGCCGTTCATGGTCAACGTGCGCTCGTAGAGCGAGGGCTCGATCTGCGCCGGGGTGGTGAACTCGAACTCGTCATAGACGAGGTGCTCGTACATGTCGTCGGTGAGGATCCACACCTGCGGGTGCTTCACCAGCACGTCGGTGAGCGCCTTCATCTCGGCGCGCGTATAGGCGGCGCCCGTCGGGTTCGACGGCGAGTTGAAGATCAGCCACTTGGTCTTCGGCGTGATCGCGGCGTCCAGCGCCTCCGGCTTCAGCTTGAAATTGTCCTCGAGCTTCGTCTCGATCGCCACCGGCGTACCGCCGGCGAACTGGACGATGTCGGGATAGCTGACCCAATACGGCGCCGGGATCACCACCTCGTCGCCCGGATCGAGCGTCGCCACCAGCGCGTTGAACAGCACCTGCTTGCCGCCGGTGCCGACCGTGATCTGGCTCGCCTTGTAGTCGAGGCCGTTCTCGCGCTTGAACTTGGCGACGATCGCCGCCTTCAGCTCCGGAATGCCGTCCACCGCCGTGTAGCGGGTCTGGCCATCGCGGATCGCCTTGATCGCGGCTTCCTTGATGTTGTCCGGCGTCTCGAAGTCGGGCTCGCCCGCGGCCAGCGCAATCACGTCGCGCCCGGCAGCTTTCAACTCCCGCGCCTTGTTCGAAATGGCGATGGTCTGGGAAGGGTTGATGCGCTTGAGGGCGGCGGATATCAGGCTCATGGCCGAGCTCCCTTGAGGGTGTTTTGCGCGCGACAACTAGTCGAGCCCTTGCGCCCCGGCAAGCGATTCCCTACCTGCCGTCGGCCCCGGCCGTGCGTTATCGTGCCGCTGCAACCCTTTTCAGCATCCCGGAGACGGCCGCGTGCTCAGGATCTACTCGATGCAGAGCTCCGGCAATGCCTACAAGGTGCGGCTGCTGCTGGCCAAGCTCGGGCATGAATTCCAGCTGGTCGACATCGACCTGCTGCGTGGCGAGAACCGCACGCCGGACTTCCTGATGAAGAACCCGGAAGGCCGCGTGCCGCTGCTGGAGCTGCCCGGCGGGCGCTTCCTGCCCGAATCCAACGCCATCCTGTTCTATCTCGCCGAGGGCACGCCGCTGCTGCCCGACGCCCCGCTGGCGCGCGCCGAGGTGCTGCGCTGGATGTTCTTCGAGCAGCACTCGCACGAGCCGGCCATCGCCGCCGCGCGCTTCTGGCTCAAGCTGGTGCGTGGCGGGCGCGAACTGCGCACCCACGACATCGACCGCTGGCTGGAGGAAGGCTACGCCGCGCTCGGCGTGATGGACCGCCACCTCCAGCGCCGGCCCTTCTTCATCGACGGGACGATGACCATCGCCGACATCGCGCTCTACGCCCATACCCATGTGGCGCATGAGGGCGACTTCGATCTGGCCGCATTTCCGGCGGTACGGGGGTGGCTCGCGCGGGTCGCCAACGAGCCCGGCCATGTCGACATGGACTGGCGCCCTCAGCTAGCCGGCCAAATGGTTAGCACCGTTTAACTATTTGCCCCGAAATGGCCTCGAAATGGCACCGGCTCGCGCAAAGTGGCGCCGAAGCCGGGCCGTCTTCGCCCTCGAAATTACCACCGTCGGCCAGCCGCCCCTTACCGCCGGCCGATCCGGAGGGATTTCGCCATGTCGCGTCTCTTGTCGCGTCTATCGACGGAACAGATGTCGCCGCGCGCCGCCGCCGGCCGCGGCACCCACACGGCCCGCCGGCGCCTCGTCAGGGCGCTGATGGAAGCGGGCGTGGTGCTCTCCCTCACCTTCGCCACCGTCGCCGTGCTGTGCCTGTTCGGCCTGCAGCGCGCCTCGGCGCTGGAGCTCGTCGCCGGCCCCGCCTCGGACGGACGGATGGCCGTGGGCGCAGTGCTGATCTCCGCCTTCGTCGGCCTGTGCGGGCTGACCAGCTTCATGCTGCGCAACACGCTGGAGCCGGCCTCCCGCGCCGAGGCTCCCCGCCGCCGCGAGGGGTGACTGACGCTGCGTCATTCACGTTCTTGTCAGTCTTGTCCGGTTGGCCGGACGGGGCCCGTGATCTAACCATGCGCTCCGGGTCGACGAAGCACGGAGCGCCGCCTTGAGAACCTTCCCCCGCCTTCTTGCCGTGGCCGCGCTGGCGGGTCTGATCACCAACACACCGGCATCGGCGCAGCAGCCGGCGCGCATCTCCTCCTCCGCCGGGCCGCTCAGCGTCGAGACCGTCGCCTCGGGGCTGGAGAACCCCTGGGGCCTCGCCTTCCTGCCCGACGGGCGCATGCTGGTGACCGAGCGCCCCGGCCGGCTGCGCATCGTCAGCCGCAGCGGCACCGTCTCCGCTCCCGTCGCCGGCCTGCCGCCGGTCTATGCCACCGGCCAGGGCGGGCTGCTCGACGTGGCGCTGGCACCCGACTTCGCCAGCAGCGGCAAGATCTTCCTCTCCTATGCCGAACCGCGCGAGGGCGCCTCCGGCACCAGCGTCGCGCGGGCGCGCCTCGTCGAGGATGGCGGCGACGCCCGGCTCGACGGGCTCACTGTGATCTTCCGCCAGTCGCCGGCGGCGGGCGGCAGCAACCATTACGGCTCGCGCCTCGTCTTCGCCCGCGACGGCACGCTGTTCGTCACGCTGGGCGACCGCTATTCGCTGCGCGAGCAGGCGCAGGACCTCTCGGTCCATATTGGCAAGATCGTGCGCATCAATACCGACGGCTCGGTGCCGGAGGACAACCCCTTCCGCTCGCGCGCCGGCGCGCGGCCGGAGATCTGGAGCTACGGCCACCGCAACGTGCAGGGCGCGGCGCTCGATCCCGCCACCGGGCGGCTGTGGACCATCGAGCACGGCGCGCGCGGCGGCGACGAACTGAACCATCCCGAAGCCGGCAAGAACTATGGCTGGCCGGTCATCACCTATGGCCGCGACTACAGCGGCGCGCGCATCGGCGAGGGCACGGAGAGAGCCGGCATGGAGCAGCCGGTGAAGTACTGGGACCCGTCCTTCGCGCCGTCCGGCCTCGCCTTCTACACCGGCGACCTGATGCCGCGCTGGAAGGGCGACCTGTTCACCGGCGGGCTCGCCGGCACGCGGCTGGTACACCTGAAGCTCGACCCCGCCCGCGAGCGGGTGATCGAGGAGGAGGTGCTGCTCACCGATCTCGGCGAGCGCATCCGCGACGTGCGGCAGGGGCCGGACGGCGCGCTTTGGCTGTTGACCGACGATCCCGGCGAGGGCCGCCTGCTGCGCCTCAGCCCGGACGATTGAACGCCACGGCTGAGCCGCCTCACCCTTAGCTTTCCCCTCCCCTCATCCCCGGGCTTGACCCGGGGACCCAGCCTTTCCGCCGGTACCCGGTCACTGGGTGGCCGGGTCGAGCCCGGCCATGAGGGCGAGAGGGTGGTCATCGCCGGGCTAAATGGAATTGCGGGCCAGACGCTGAGCCTGGCGCTCGGGCTTTGCCGCCGCCTCACCACTTCTGGAAGATGAAGAACGCGCCCACCGCGATGAAGGCGAAGCCGATCAGGTGGTTCCAGGCGAAGGGCTCCTTCAGCCACAGCACCGAGAAGCCGGCGAACACCACCAGGGTGATGACCTCCTGGATGGTCTTCAGCTCCACCGTCGAATAGACCGCCGAGCCGTAGCGGTTGGCCGGCACGGCGAGGCAGTACTCGAAGAAGGCGATGCCCCAGCTCGCGAGGATCGCGATCATCAGCGGTGCCGATTTGTGCTTGAGGTGCCCGTACCAGGCGAACGTCATGAAGACGTTCGAGGCGAAGAGCAGCAGGATCGGCGTCAGCGAGGGCGGCAGCAGGGTCGACAGCGCGGGCATGGGGGAATCCGGTGACGTGACCGCCGAGCATCGCCGTCCGCCGGCATCCGTCAATGGCGGCACAAAGCCGCCCCGCCGCTCACAGCTCGGCCCAATGCCGCAGCAGGTTGTGATAGACGTTCGCCAGCGACAGCACCGCCGGATCGTCGTCCGGCAGGCGAGCACGGGTGCCCATGATGGCGCGGTCGAGATCGTAGAGCATGGAGCGCCGCTCCTGGTCCTTGATCATGGACTGCGACCAGAAGAACGAGCCCCAGCGGCTGCCGCGGGTGATCTCCTTGACGCTGTGCAGGCTGGAGGCCGGATAGACCACGGCATGGCCTGCCGGCAGCTTCACCTCATGGGCGCCATAGGTGTCCTCGATGACCAGCTCGCCGCCGTCATACTCCTCCGGCTCGGTCAGGAAGATGGTGGTCGACACGTCGGCGCGCATGCGCATGCCGGTGCCGGAAATGGCGCGGATCGAGCCGTCGACATGGGCGCCGAACTTCATGCCGACATCGTAGCGGTTGAACATCGGCGGCAGCACGCGCAGCGGCATCACCGCCGAGTTGAACAGCGGGTTGCGCCCGAGCGCGCGCAGGACGATGTCGCCGAGCTCGGCGGCTTCCTTCGAGTCGACCGGGATCTGCAGGTTGTTCTTGGTCAGCGCCGCCTGCTGGCCGGCGGTGACGCGCCCATCCACCCAGGGGGAAGCCTCCAGCACGCGCCGGCAATGGGCGACCTCGTCGCGCGTGAGGATGTCGGGGATCTGGATCAGCATGGTCTCGTCCGGAAATGAAAAAGAGGGGAAAGCCGGTGAACCGGCCTTCCCCAGATGCGACGGTCAGTCGGTTCGGGCGCAGGCCCGTCAGAAGGTGGCGCCGATGGTCAGGACGAAGGTACGTCCCGAGGCCGGCACCGCGCGGTTGCCCCAGCCGGCGGCGTAGTTCAGCTCGTCGGTGAGGTTGTAGCCGTTCAGCGCGATACGGAAGTTCTCGTACTGGTAGGAGACGAGGGCATCGAGCGAGAAGGTCTCGGGGATGATCGCCGTGTTGGCGGTGTTGGTGTAGTAGCGGTCGGCATAGGTCACGCCGGCGCCGACCATCAGCTTGCCCGGGATGCTCGTCCAGAAGCTCTTGGTGAGCTCGTAGGTCGTCCACAGGGTGAAGTTGTTCGGCGAGACGAAGGGCACTTCGTTGCCGACATATTCATCCGTGGTCGAGGTCTGGATCTCGCTGTCGTAATAGGCATAGCCCGCCTGGATCACCCACGCATCGGTGATGTTGCCGGTCAGGCCGAGCTCGACGCCCTGCACGCGCTGGTTCTCGCCGGTCTCGACGCTGTCGCCGGTTACCGGGTCGATGTAGTAGGCGTTGCTCTTGTCGACGCGGAACAGCGAGCCGGTGAAGCCGAGGCGGCCGTCCAGCAGCGCGATCTTGAAGCCGGCTTCGTAAGTCTCGTTCTCTTCCGGCTCGAGGTCGTCCTGGACCGGGTTGACGACGGTGATGTCGTTGGTCGGGAACATGCCCTGCGGCGAGAAGGAGCGCGCCCAGGAGACGTAGTAGGTCTGGGTGTCGGTCGGTTCCCAGATGATGCTCGCCTTCGGGCTCCAGAAGTCGGTCTGGGCGTCGGCATTGGTCCAGCTACCGCTGCCGTTCTGGCACACGGTCGAGCCGGTCTCGACGCACCAGGCGCTGTAGTCGGACGAGTAGTTGTCGTAGCGCACGCCGCCCAGGATCGAGATCTGGTCGGTGAACCAGACACGGTCGCTGATGAAGGCGCCGAAATCGGTGGCGTTCGACTGACGCTGGCCGTTATTGCCCATCGGGTTGGGATAGAGGAAGTAGCCGGTCGTGTTCTCGTAGATCGGGTTCCAGATGGTCGAGGTGCCCTTGGTGCCGTCGACCGAGACCAGCGTGCGCTCGTCATTGACGAAGTACATGTCGATGCCGCCGACCAGCTCGTGGCGCAGGAAGCCGGTGTTGAACTTCGCGATGGCGGTGGTGATGTTCTGGCCGCTCCAGCTCGTCTGCTCGAAGCCCGGATTGCCGCCGCCGAAGCTGATGTTCGGGTTGCCGCCGGCGAAGAACTGGCCGGTGCAGCTATCGGCATATTCCTCGGGCGTCGCGTCGGTGCCGCCGTTGGAGCAGCCCGGCACGGTGGTGGCGAAGTTGCGGGTGTAGTAGCCGATCCGCGAGTCGTTGGTGATGGTCAGCCAGTCGTTCACCTCGCGCTTGTAGTTGGCGGTGAACATGTTGGTGTCGGTGTCGTCGTGGTCCGTCACCTTGCCGTAGAAGGTAGAGCGGGGGACGCCGAACTCCGTCACCGGCTTGCCGAGCGGCCCGAGGCGCGCGGCGTCGCCATACAGCGGGGTGACGACCGGCACGCCGTAGTCCGGCGTGCGCTCGCCGCGCTGGTACAGGTAGTTCAGGTGCAGGGTCTGGTCGGTGCCGAGGCCGAAGCCGAGGTCGGCGAGGATGCCCCAGCGGTTCGACTCGACATGGTCGCGGTCTTCCACGTCCTGCTCGTTGACCATGCCGACGATGCGCATCGCCGTGGTCTGGTCGAGCTGCTTGTTGATGTCGAACACGCCGCGATAGAGCGGGCCGGAGCCGAACTGGCCCTCGATGTCGTACTTGTCGCCGAGATGCGCCTTCTTCAGCGTCGAGTTGATGACGCCGCCGGTGGTGCCGGCGCCGAAGGTTTCGGACGAGGGACCCTTCAGCACCTCGACCGTCTCATAGGCGAAGCTGTCGCGGACATAGACGCCGAAGTCGCGCAGGCCGTTGATGTAGATGTCGCCCTTGGCCTGGAAGCCGCGGATGCGGAACTGGTCGCCGTTCATGCCGCCGCCGCCCTCGCCGATGCCGACGGTGACGCCCGGAACGTTGCGCAGCGCCTGCTCGAGCGTGGTGACGCCCTGCTCCTGCATCGTCTCCTGGGTGATGACGGTGATGACCTGCGGCGTGTCCTGCACCGTGCCGGGAAGCCGCGAGAGACCCGTCGACGCTTCGAGCGTGTTGGCCGGCGAACCCTCGCCTTCGACCGTCACGGTCGGCAGTTCCTCGTCGGAGGCTGGCGGCGTGGTCGCCGCCTGCTGGGCCAGCGCGCCGAACATCGGAAATGCCGTCATCGTCATGGCAAGTCCGGCCGTCACTGCGGCGTTAGGCGCAGTATCTCTCAGCGTCTTCAATGTCTTCATCGGAACCCAACCCCTTATTGGTATCTTTTTGCGTCTATTAGAGACGATTCCACCCCCCTTCAAACATTATGTTTTTTATCTGTTCCAAGATCGACTTCTTACGACGATTCAAATATGCAGTTTTTAATTTTTAAAAACTAAAGAACGAGCAATCATCTTGCGAATAGACTCGACGAGACCTTATGTGACGCAAGGATGTAAGGCCCATGCCGGGCTTCGCGCGGAGCGGGCCGGCAGGCCGCGGAGGACGGCGAAAGCATGCCCGAGGCGTGGATTTCCTTTACCGAGCTCAAGCGAATGGGTCCGGAGGTGTTGCGCGCGCGCATCAGTGAGCGGCCGCAGGAAGCCGCCCGCTGGGTGGAGGCGGCGGCGCTGAACGGGCTGGTCAACGCGCAGATCGCCTGGGGCCAGATGCTGGTCGACGGCCATGGGGTCGAGCGCGATCCCGAGGCGGGGCTGCGCTGGTTCACCGTCGCCGCCAGCGCCGGCAGCGCGGAAGGCACCAACATGGTCGGGCGCTGCCACGAACTTGGCTGGGGCGTGCCCGCCGACGCCGCCGAGGCGGCGCGGCACTACCGCAGGGCCGCCGCTGCCGGCCACGCCTGGGCGCAGTTCAACCTCGCCACGCTGCTGCTCGACGGACGCGGCGTGGCGGCCGAACGGCACGAGGCGCTCGTCTGGTACATGCGCTCGGCCTCGGGCGGCAACGCCAAGGCGATGACCATGCTCGGCCGCTTCCTCGAATTCGGCTGGGACCGCCCTGCCCGTCCCGCGGCGGCGCTGCGCTGGTATCGGCGCGGAGCGGAAGGCGGCGACTATCGTGGCCAGTTCGACCATGCCCGCCTGCTGCTGGAGCTCGGCGGCCGGCTGGAGGAGGCCCTGCCCTGGTTCGCGCGCTCGATCGAGGCCGGCGTCCCCGCCTTCTGCCGCAATGTCGGGACCGGCCTGCGCACCGCACCGGAACCGATGCTGCGCTGGCTGGCGCTGCGCGCGCTGGAGCGCGCCTGCGCGAGCGGCGAGCCGCACGATTTGCGCGCCTATGCGGCGGCGCTGGCCGAAGGGCTCGGCGGCCTGCCCGATCCCGAGGGCGCGGCAGGCCAGTTCGAGCGCGCCCGCATGGCCGAAGCCGCGCTTCGCCGGCAGCCCGTCGCGCCGACGCGGGTCAAGCGCCCGGCATCGCGCAGCTTTCGCAAACGGTTCATCGCGCGTTTTCGGCGGATGGTCGGCCGCGTCGGCACCTTCCGCAGCGGATCACAATTGAGTTAAGAACTAAAACGCAGGGATAACCGAAGCAAAGCTTCTTCATTACTATGCGACCTCTGGCACCTAACAAGATACCGAAGCGCCACCTGTCGCCTGACATTCTTCATATGGTCGACTTCGACCCAGAGGTATTGGCTGAAACCCGTTACCACCGCCGCCGCTTCTTGCCTCGGCGCCGGGACAACAGATTGCACGCGGCGCCCCCTTCAACAGGAGAGCGCTGCAATGTGGCAGGCAGAGAGAAAAGCACGAGGACTGGCCCTGGTCGGCACCGGCGCGCTCGCCGCGTGTCTCGTCATGGGAACGATGATTGAAGCCGAAGCGCAATCGCGCGGCGGCCTGGGCGGCGCGGCGGGGCGCGCCGGCGATGGAGCCGGGCGCGCCGCCTCCGGCCTTGGAAAGTCGCTCGGCGGCACCGTATCGGGCGTGACCGGCGCCGTGGGTGGCACCGTGTCGGGTGTGGGCGGCGCCGTGGGCGGCGCGCTCTCCGGCACGGGCACCAACGTCGGCAGCAGTGTCGGTAGCGCCGTCTCGGGCACCACCAATGCTGTAGGCGACGCCGTGTCGGGTATCGGCAGCAGCGTCGGCGGAGCGGTTTCCGGCGTCGGCGGCAGCGTCGGCGGCGCCACCTCCGGTCTCGGCGGCGGCCTGAGCGGTGGCGGCGGCCTTGGCGGCGGCCTCGGTTCGGTCGGCGGGGTCTCCGACGGCATGGGCAGCGGCTCCCGCGGCGACAGCACCACCTCGGTGACCGGACGCGCTCCCCTCTCGGCCAATCTGCTGGCGATCCAGCTCGAGCTGTTGCGGCGCGGCCAGGCGCCGGTGGCGGTCGTCCGCAGCAACAGCGGCAACATCGCCGACGCCAAGGTGAACCTGCTGGGCCGTCGCGGCGTCAACGCCAATGCGGCGGTCGGCACCTCGTCGACGCGCGGCCTGGCCGTCGACGCCAAGGCGAACGCGCTCGGCGCGCGCGGCGTGACTGCCAATGCCGACGCCACGTTGGGCGATCGCCGCGCCCGGCGCGCGCCGACCAACGCCACTGTCGGGCTCACTGCGCTCGGCACCGGCGGCGTTGCCAATCGCACCACCGCAACCCTCGGCGGCCCCAGCTCGACGGCCAAAGTCGGCAGCCGGACGACGCTCGGCTCCCTGCGCGGCACGACCGCCACGGTCGATGCCACGGTCGGCGACCGCCGGCCGGCCACGCGCAGCCTGGCGAACGCCAATGTCGGGCTGAACACGCTCGGCACGAACGGCGTGACCAACCGCACCAGCGCGACCCTGCTCGGCACCAACCCCACCGCCGACGTCAGCAGCACCACCACGCTCGGCGGCAGCAGCGGCCTGACCAGCGGCACCCGCGCCACCATCGGCGGCACGGGCTCGACCGCGGCGGCCGGCACCACCGCGTCGCTCGGCGGCGCTGACGGCGTCGGCGCGAATGCGGGCGCCGCCATCGGCGGCGCCAGCACCGCGGCGGTCAATGTCGGCATCGGTATCGGCGGCGATGCGACCGGACCGGGTACGGGCGGCCCCGGCACTGGCGGCCCCGGCGCGGGTCCCGGCACCGGCCCCGGTGGTCCCAGCGCCGGCGGCCCTGGTACGGGTGGTCCCAGCGTGGGTCGCCCCGGCCCGGGCGGTGGCACGGGCATCGGCGCCCGCAACACCAGCCGCGCTTCCGACATCGCGGAGAAGAAGACCCGCTGCACCGGCGTGCTGTCGGACCCTCGCTCCTATGATTCCGGCCTCGTGGCGCTGTGTCGCGACCTGATCGGCGGCTGACCGGCCGATCCGACCACCGGCCGTCCCGGCTTCCCGCCGGGGCGGCCTTTTCATCAGCCGCGGCTATTGGCCCAGGCGCGGATCTCACCGACGAGATGGCGGAAATCCCAGAACGCGGCCCCAAGCAGCACCGCCGGCACCAGCGCCGCCAGCAAGGCCCAGCCCTCCGACCAGTCGACCGGCCCGCGGGCGAAATCATAGGCGGTGTAGGCGCCGAACAGCGTCACCACCACGGCGATGCCGAAATAGGCGATGCGGTCGAGCCTCGTGACAATAAGGGCGATCAAGGCTGCCACCACGACGCCGATCAGCGCCGCCCAGCCCCAGCCGAGCGAGAGCAGCGTCGCCGCCCAGCGCCCCGCGCTGGCGGAGACGAAGATGAGTGCCGCAAGCACCAGGAACCCCGCCCGCAGGCGCAGGATCGACACGCTCGCCGCCGCCATTCCGGCCTTCCCCCGCACTACCGCCGCACTCACGCGAATCTGTGCCGTATCGGCATCACGCGCGCAATACGCAACCTCGCGGCGGCAACACGCCTTCGCAGCGCCGCGGATTCGGCGAGAATGGCGTTAGGTTAAATCCCCCCGATTCCGGATCCTCCATGCACCACGTCCTGGTCCTGCTCAACGCCAATGCCGGCACGCTGCTCGACCGCAATGCGGAGGAAGTGCGCGACCTCGTCGAGCAGGGCCTCGGCGACGGCGACCTTCAGGTCGAGGTGCATCTGCTGCGCGGCAAGAACCTGGTACGCGCCATTCGAGAATCAGGACGCGGGCCGCACGACACCGTCATCGTCGGCGGCGGCGACGGCAGCGCCAGCCTCGCGGCGAAGAGCCTCGACGGCTCGGGCAAGGTGCTCGGCATATTGCCGCTCGGCACGCTGAACCTGCTGGCGCGCGACATCGGCATGCCGACCGATCTTCCCGAAGCCCTCGCCGCGCTGGCCGCGGCGCAGGTGCGCGAGGTCGATTTCGGCACGCTGAACGGGCGCCCCTTCCACACCATCTCCGGCATGGGCTTCTTCAGCCAGATGGCGCGCGCCCGCGAGACGGCGCGGCAGTGGAAGCTCTGGCGTTTCCTCGCCGTGATCATCGCTGCCATGCTCGCGCTGCGCCGCACCGGCCGCTTCGACCTCGAGGTGACGGTCGACGGCACGCCGCACAGCTTCCGCGCCTTCGCCGCCCTCGTCTCGGTCAACCGCTTCAGCGGGCCCGGCTGGCGGCGCGCGCATCTCGACGAGGGCGTGCTGGAGCTTCACATCGCCGAGGACCGCGGCGCCCTCGCCTTGCTCAAGGCCGGCGCCGACATGGTCGCCGACACCTGGCGCAGCAATCCCGGCATCGTCAGCCTGACGGGAAAGCGGATCACCCTGCGGCGGCCGAACCGCGACCGCTCCTGGGTCTCGACCGATGGCGAGCTGGCGCGCGAGAAGATGCCGCTCGACTACCGCGTCATGCCGCGCGGGCTGAAGCTGCTGATCCCGCCGAAGGGGGAGTGAGGGTCGGGCGGCGGCGGACGTCTCGGGATCCGACCCAAAACTCCAGCTCCGACAGGACCAACCTCATCCTGAGATGCCCGGCCAACGGCCGGGCCTCGAAGGATGCACGTCCGGGTGCGCTGTAACGAGCATCCTTCGAGGCTCGCTACGCTCGCACCTCAGGATGAGGACGCTGTTTCGGGCCTTGGGATGCCCCCTCAGCGCGGCTCGATCTCGTAGGTGATGGTCACGCCGGCGCGCAGCTCGGTCTCGCCCGCTTCGACCGGCACGGCATCGGCCTTCATCATCGCCGGCGCCGCCATCATGCGCGGCATCGGGCGCGGGCCGCCCTCGCCGGAAATGGAGAGCACCCTCACCAGGCGCACGCCGCTCGCCTCGGCGATCAGCCCGGCCTGGTGGCGCGCATCCTTCACCGCGGCGACGCGGGCGGCGTCCTCCAGCGCGGCGGGATCGGCGATGTCGAAGGCGATGCCGCCGATCTGGTTGGCGCCCTTGCTCACCATCTCGTCGAGCAGCGTACCGAGCTTGCCGAGGTCGCGCACCCGCACGGTGACGTTGTTGCTCACCTGATAGCCGGCAATGCGCGGGGCCTCGTTGCTGTCCTTCTTCGGCGGGGCGTATTGCGGTTGCACCGAGAAGCCGGAGGTGGCGATATCGCGCGGCTCGATGCCGGCGGCCTTGATCGCCTCGATCAGCTGGGCGACGGCAGAGGAATTGGCTTCGAGCGCCTCGCGCGCGGTCTTGCCCTCGCTCACCACGCCGGAAGTGAGGCTCGCCATGTCCGGCACCGCGCTGGCCTTGCCCTCGCCGGTCACGGTGAGGGTCGAGCGCCGCGGGCCGGAGGAGATGTCCTGCGCGGCGAGCGGCGAGAGCCCCGCGAGCAGCACGGCGACGCAGAAGGAGGCGCGGATGAGCTTCATGTCTGACTTCCTCGAACCAGCCGAATGACGAAACGGCAGCGAGAGCACTGCTGCCCGAAGGCGGCGGCATTGGGGCGGGCGGTGCGGATGGGGACGGCGTGGATGGGGATGGTGCGGATGGGGATGGCGCGCGGTGAACTCAGGTGCGAGGCGCGTGGGGTACTCTCCTCCTCGGCCGGCTGCGGCGGCCGCGAAGCCGCGTGGGGATGTGTGCCACCCGCCCTCCCCTCGCCGGCCGGCGAGCGTCGGCGAGACGGAAGGTGGACAGCGCCAGCGCCCCGGTTGGCGCGCGCACGGTCCTTTGCTAGTTTCCGCCCGCCCCACCGGCGCCTTTGCGCGCCCCGGCAAGGGCCTGTAGCTCAATGGTTAGAGCCGGCCGCTCATAACGGTCTGGTTGCAGGTTCGAGTCCTGCCGGGCCCACCAACCCCTCCCCCACCTTGCATGACGCCCACAGCCCGCTAATTTGCCCGCGAACGAAAGCCCCGCGGAAGGGGCTGGCGGGAGGAGTGATGGATGTGGTCGAAGCCCGGGCGGCCGCCCCGGGCGCCTCGCACAATGCTTCGCAGGATGACGCGCAAAACGGCACACAGGGCCTGGCGGTCGAGCTCGCCGGGGTGCGGGTGGCCTTCCCCGCGCCGGACCGGCGCGACGGCACCTTCGTCGCCGTGGACAAGGCGGACCTTTCCGTCGCCGACGGTGAGTTCGTTGCCATCGTCGGGCCGACCGGCTGCGGCAAGTCCACGCTCCTCAACGCCGCCGCCGGCCTGCTCGTCCCCGCCGCCGGCCGCGTCAGCATCTATGGCGAGCCGCTCGCCGGGCTGAACCGCAAGGCCGGCTATCTCTTCCAGGCCGAGGCGCTGTTCCCGTGGAAGACGGCGCTGGAGAACGTCGCCATCGGGCTGGAGGTCGCCGGCGCGCCCACGGTCGAGGCCGAGGCGAAGGCCCAGCGCTGGCTTTCCCGCGTCGGCCTGTCCGCCTTCGCCGGGCGCTACCCGCACATGCTCTCGGGCGGCCAGCGCAAGCGCGTCGGCCTCGCCCAGGTGCTGATCCGCGATCCGCGCATCCTGCTGATGGACGAGCCCTTCGGCCCGCTCGACGCGCAGACGCGGCAGATCATGGGCAATTTGCTGCTGGAGCTGTGGAGCGCCGACCGCAAGGCGGTGATGTTCGTCACCCATGACCTCGAAGAAGCCATCGCGCTCGCCGACCGCGTCGTCATCATGAGCGCCGGCCCGGCCTCGCGCATCATCGGCGAGTGGAAGGTCGCCCTGCCGCGCCCGCGCGACATCGCCGAGATCCGCCTCGATCCCGCCTTCCACGCGCTGCACCGGGAGATCTGGTCGAAGCTGCGCGACGAGGTGGCCAAGGGCTACGCCCAGACCGAAGGCGTCCAGACCGAAGGCGTGCAGACGGAGGGCGCGGCGTGAGGCGGGTCCGGCTTCTTTTCCTGCAGGTTCTCGTCGCCGTGGTGCTGATGGCCATCTGGCATGTCGGCTCGACCTACCGCATCCCCGCCGGCGTTTTCGGGGCGAAGGCGTTCTATCCGCTCGACCCGTTCTTCTTCTCCACGCCAATCGACGTGTTCCAGCGCACCTGGCGCGACTTCTACACCGGGGTGATCTGGTATCATCTCGGCATCACGCTCTTGGAGACCCTGCTCGCCTTCGCCATCGGCGCGCTGGGCGGGGTGCTGGTCGGCTTCTGGTTCGCCCGCAAGCAGCTCGTGGCCGCGGTGTTCGACCCCTATGTGAAGATGGCGAACGCCCTGCCCCGCGTGGTGCTGGCGCCGATCTTCGCATTGTGGCTCGGGCTCGGCATCTGGTCCAAGGTGGCGCTCGGCGTCACGCTGGTGTTCTTCATCGTCTTCTTCAACGTCTATCAGGGCGTGCGCGAGGTGAGCCCCACCGTGCTCGCCAATGCCCGCATGCTCGGCATGAACGAGCGCCAGCTGATGCGCAACGTCTACTGGCCCTCGGCGCTGACCTGGATGTTCTCCTCGCTGCACACGGCGGTCGGCTTCGCGCTGGTCGGCGCTGTGGTCGGCGAATATCTCGGCTCGGCGGCAGGCCTGGGCTACCGCATCCATCAGGCGGAAGGCGTGTTCGACGTCACCGGCGTGTTCTCGGGGATGCTGGTGCTCGCCATCTTCGTCATCATCATCGACACGCTCGTCAGCGCCATCGAGAACCGGCTTCTGGTCTGGCGCCCGACCGCCGCGACCGGCCTGAAATAATGGGAGGAAACGCCATGAAATCCGTTCTGACCGCCGCCGCGCTCGCCATCGCCGGCGCGCTCGCCTTTGCGGCTCCGGCCGCAGCGCAGGCGCCGGAGAAGCCGAGCCTGACGCTTGGCGTCGGCGGCAAGCCGCTGCTCTATTACCTCCCGCTGACCATCGCCGAGCGCAAGGGCTTCTTCAAGGAAGAGGGCCTCGACGTCACCATCAACGACTTCGGCGGCGGCTCCAAGTCGCTGCAGGCGCTGATCAGCGGCTCGCTGGAGGCGGTCACCGGCGCCTATGAGCACACCATCCGCATGCAGGCCAAGGGCCAGGACATCGTCTCGGTGATCGAGCTCGGCCGCTTCCCCGGCATCGTGCTGGTGGCGCAGAAGGACAAGGCCGACACCATCAAGTCCATCAAGGACCTGAAGGGCGCCAAGATCGGCGTCACCGCGCCGGGCTCCTCGACCAATTTCTTCGTCAACTTCCTGCTCGCCAAGAACGGCCTGTCGCCCGACGACGTCTCCTATATCGGGGTGGGCGGCGGCGCCTCGGCGGTGGCGCAGTTCAAGCGCGGCGGGATCGACGCCATGGCCAATCTCGATCCGGTCATCACCAAGGTGGAGAGCGACGGCGACGCCTTCATCCTCGCCGACAGCCGCTCCGAGGCCGGCAACGACGCCATCTTCGGCGGCACCAACCCGGCGGCGGTGCTCTATCTCAAGCGCGACTTCGTCGACGCCAATCCGGTCACCGTGCAGAAGCTCACCAACGCCTTCTACAAGTCGCTGAAGTGGCTTCACACGGCCACCCCGGAGGAGATCGCCGACGTGGTGCCGGAGGAATATCTGCTCGGCGACCGCTCGCTCTACATCGCCGCGGTGAAGGCCTCGAAGCCGATCTATTCGCTCACCGGCGTGATCCCGGAGAGCGGCATGAAGAACGCGCTGAACATGCTGGTGGAGTTCGATCCGGAGCTGAAGGGCGCCAAGATCGACCTTCCCAAGACCTTCGACGGCCGCTTCGTCGCCAAGGCGGCGGAGACCGTCAAGTAATGCCCTCGACAGCCGCGATCCTCGAAGGCGCCCCCGTCATCCTCGCCGACGGGGCCATCGAGACGCGGCTGATCTACGAGTTCGGGCTGCCGACGCCGGACTTCTCCTCCTTCGTGCACCTGTTCACCAGGGAGGGCCGCGCGGCGCTCGACGCCATCTATCGCGGCTATATGCAGGTGGCAGGCGAGAGCCGCCTGCCGATGCAGGTCGGCACGCCGACCTGGCGGGCGCACCCGGAAGGGCTGGTCCGCCAGGGATTTTCCGCGCCGGACGATCTTCGGCGGGTGAATGAGGAAGCCTTCCGCTTCCTCGCCGGGATGCGCGACGCGCTCGGCGTCGGCGACCTCGTGATGATCGCCGGTGTCCTCGGCCCGCGCCGCGACGGCTACGATCCCGCCGTTGCGCCCGATGCGGCGGAGGCGCAGGCCTATCACCGCCCGCAGGCGCGGGTGCTGGCCGATCTCGGCGTCGACCTGCTCTACGCCCCGACCTTCGCGAGCGCGCAGGAGCTTCTCGGCGTCGCCCGCGCCATGGCGGCGACCGGCCTGCCCTATGCGCTGGCGCCGGTGATCGACGACGACGCCCGGCTGATCGACGGCACGCCGCTCGACGCCGCCGTCGCGGCGATAGACGAAGCCGCCTCCCCGCCGCCGGGCAATTATTTGATCGGCTGCACCCATGCGATCCATGTCACGCGGGCGCAAGGCTCCGTGCATTGGCCGGCGAACGGCCGGGTGACCGGCCTCAAGGCCAACGCCTCTCCGCTGCCACCGTCCGAACTCGATAAGCTCGACCATCTGAAGCAGGACGATCCCGAAACCTTCGCCGCGGGCCTCGCCCGGCTCCATGCCGGCGGCATGCGCGTGCTCGGCGGCTGCTGCGGCACCAGCGAGGCGCATATCCGGGCGCTCGCCCGGCGTTTCGTCGCCGAGCCGGCCTGACCTCTCCTATTCCTGAACGGACGCTCCCTGTTCCCGTGCCGGCATCGGCCTAGAATGGAAGCCGTTATCGGCGATGCGCGAGGCAGACCCATGCGCCCCCTTCTTCTCACCCTGCCCCTGCTGTTCATGGCGCCGGCCCTGGCGCAGGCGCTGCCGGATTCGCTCAGGATGAGCTGCGCCAGCGCGCGGGCGCTGGTCCAGCAGCAGGGCGCGGTGGTGATCGGCACCGGCCCGAACATCTATGAGCGCTTCGTCACCAATCCCGGCTATTGCCCCACGCAGCGCGCCGAGCCGGCCTGGATACGCACCGCCGACCAGCAGCAATGCCTCGTCGGCAAGCGCTGCCGCGACCGGCGGCTGCAGATAAGGCGCTGAACAGGCGACGCCTCGACAGCGGCCGCGCGCTGCTTTATCCGGCGGTAGCCATCTCCCGCCGCGAGCCGCCGATGAGCCTCGAATCCGTCCGCGCCTTCTTCGCCGCGCATGCCCCCGACATCGCCGTCGTCGAGACCGAGCAGAGCTCGGCCACCGTCGAGCTCGCCGCCGCCGCCCATGGCGTGGCGCCGGCGCAGATCGCCAAGACCATCTGCCTGCGCATCGGCGAGGCGGTGCTGCTGGTGGTGACGAGCGGCACGCGACGGCTCGACAACCGCAAGGCCAAGGACGTGCTCGGCGGCAAGCCGCGCATGCTCGGGCCGGAGGAGGTGGTCGCCGCCACCAGCCATCCGGTCGGCGGCGTCTGCCCCTTCGGCCTGCCCTCGCCGCTGACCGTCTATCTCGACGTCTCACTGAAAGGTTTTGCCGAGGTGGTGCCGGCCGCCGGCGCCACCAATGCGGCGCTGCGCATCGCGCCGGAGCGGATGGCCGAACTCGTCGGCGGCCGCTGGGTCGACGTCTGCGGGTGACGGCGGCCGATGTCCCGCCATGGCCGTGACACGCGCGGCGCCCTATAACACCGCAACGGCGCCATGAACCGGCGCAGAGCATGGGGCCTTGCACATGTCGAACGCTCTCCTCCTCGCCCGCCGCGGCTTCGCCGCCCTGTTCCTCGTGGTACTGGGGCTCGGCCTCGCCGGCTGCGGCGTCAACAACATCCCGACCAATGAGGAGAAGGCCAAGGCGGCGTGGAGCGAAGTGCTCAACCAGTACCAGCGCCGGGCCGAGCTGATCCCCAACCTCGTCGAGACGGTGAAGGGTTATGCGCAGCAGGAGAAGGACGTCCTCACTCAGGTGACCGAGGCCCGCGCCAAGGCCACCTCGATCCAGGTCGACGCCTCGACCGTCACCGACCCGGAGAAGTTCCAGCAGTTCCAGAACGCGCAGGCGCAGCTCTCCAGCGCGCTCGGCCGTCTGATCGCGGTGTCCGAGGCCTATCCCGACCTCAAGTCCAACCAGAACTTCCTCGCGTTGCAGTCGCAGATCGAGGGCACCGAGAACCGCATCGCCGTGGCGCGGCGCGACTACATCGAGGCGGTGCGCGTCTACAACACCGAACTGCGCACCTTCCCGGGCGTGCTCTGGGCGATGACGCTCTACCGCAACAACCAGCCCATGCAGACCTTCACCATCCCCGAGGAGCAGATGAAGGTGCCGCAGGTGAAGTTCAACTGAGCCGGCGCCTGCGCGAGCACGCCATGTCCCATCCACTCCGCCTCGCGAGCCTCGCACTGGCGCTGCTGCTCTGCGCCTTCGCCGGTGCCGCGTGGGCGGAGTTCACCTTTCCCGCGCTCACCGGCCGGGTGGTCGACGCGGCGAACATACTGGACGCCGGCCAGCGCGCGGCGCTGGAGCAGAAGCTGGCGGCGCAGGAGGCGAAGACCACCGACCAGTTCGTCGTCGCCACCGTGCCCTCGCTCGAAGGCACCGACATCGCCGATTACGGCAACCGGCTATTCCGCCACTGGCAGCTCGGCCAGAAGGACAAGGACAACGGCGCGCTGCTGCTGGTGGCGCCGAACGAGAAGCAGGTGCGCATCGAGGTCGGCTACGGGCTGGAGGGCGTGCTCACCGACGCGGTGGCGAGCACCATCATCCGCACCGCCATCCTTCCCGCCTTCCGCAATGGCGACTTCGCCGGCGGCATCGACAAGGGCGCCGACGCGGTCATCGAGATCCTCAATCTCGACCCCGCCGAGGCGGAGCTGCGCGCCCGGCAGGCCGAAGAACCGGCGATGACCGCCGACGACTGGATCTCCCTGCTGTTCTTCGCGGCGATGTTCCTCTTCTGGGCCTATGTGTTCTATCGACAGGTCCGCTATGGCCGCTCCTCCCGCTCGATGCGGCGCGGGGCGGCAGCCGGCGGCGTCTCGAGCTGGGAATGGGGCCGGGGCTCCTCCGGCGGTGGCGGTGGCTGGTCGAGCGGCGGCGGCGGCTTCTCCGGCGGGGGAGGCTCGTCGGGTGGCGGCGGCGCCTCGGGGAGCTGGTGATGGCGCGCGACGACATCGTCCTCACCGACGCCGAACGGGCCCGCCTCGCCGAGGCCGTCCGCCGCGCCGAAGCCGGTACGGCGGGCGAGATCGGCGTCGTCATCTCCACCCGGCCGCTGGTGCCGCACGCCAATCACGCGCTGCTCTGGGCGGCGGTGATCGCGCTCGCCTTGCCGTGGCCCGTCGCGCTGCTGACGCCCATCGACGTGCCGCAGCTTCTGGCATTGCAGGCGGCGGCCTTCGTCCTGCTCGGCGCGCTGCTCGCCTTCGCCCCGCTTGGCGCGCATTGCGTGCCGCAGGCAGTGAAGCACGCCGCCGCCCGCAATGCCGCGCTCGACCATTTCCTCGGCCTCAGTATCCACCGGACGAGCGGGCGCACCGGCATCCTCATCTTCGTCGCCCTGCCCGAGCATCGGGTGGAGGTGGTGGCGGACGAGGCGATCCACGCCAAGGTCGGCTCCGGCGCCTGGGCCGAGCTCTGCGCCCGCGTTCTCGTCGGCGCCCGCGAGGATCGCCTCACCGAGGGGCTGGAGGCCGGCATCGCCGAGGCCGGCCGCCTCCTCGCCCGGCACGCGCCGCGCCGCGAAGGCGATGTCGACGAGCTGCCGAACCGCATCGTGCTGCTGTGAACCTCCGGCGACGGTAAGAGGTTGCGCCGACTGGCCGCCAGGCGCATAAGCGGCTCCGAAGATTGGAGGAATTCCATGCCCGCCTATCGTTCCCGCACCACCACCCACGGCCGCAACATGGCCGGCGCGCGCGGCCTGTGGCGCGCCACCGGCATGAAGGATGGCGACTTCGGCAAGCCGATCATCGCCGTGGTGAACTCCTTCACCCAGTTCGTGCCGGGCCATGTCCACCTGAAGGACCTCGGCCAGCTGGTGGCGCGCGAGATCGAGGCGGCGGGGGGCGTCGCCAAGGAATTCAACACCATCGCGGTCGATGACGGCATCGCCATGGGCCATGACGGCATGCTCTATTCGCTGCCCTCGCGCGAGCTCATCGCCGACAGCGTCGAGTACATGGTCAACGCGCACTGCGCCGACGCCATGGTCTGCATCTCCAATTGCGACAAGATCACCCCCGGCATGCTGATGGCGTCGCTGCGCCTCAACATCCCGACCATCTTCGTCTCCGGCGGCCCGATGGAAGCCGGCAAGGTGGTGCTGGGCGGCAAGACCAAGGCGCTCGACCTCGTCGACGCCATGGTCGCCGCGGCCGACGATCGCGTGTCGGAAGAGGACGTGCAGGCGATCGAGCGCGCGGCCTGCCCGACCTGCGGCTCCTGCTCGGGCATGTTCACCGCCAATTCGATGAACTGCCTCACCGAGGCGCTCGGCCTCGCCCTCCCCGGCAACGGGTCGACGCTGGCGACCCATTCCGACCGCAAGCGGCTCTTCGTCGAGGCCGGCCACACCGTCGTCGACCTCGCCCGCCGCTATTACGAGCAGGACGATTCCAGCGTGCTGCCGCGCTCCATCGCCAGCTTCGCCGCCTTCGAGAACGCGATGACGCTGGACATCGCCATGGGCGGCTCGACCAACACGGTCCTGCACCTGCTCGCCGCCGCGCATGAGGGCGAGGTGCCCTTCACCATGGCCGACATCGACCGGCTGTCGCGCCGCGTGCCGGTGCTGTGCAAGGTCGCGCCGGCCGTCGCCGACGTGCATGTCGAGGACGTCCACCATGCCGGCGGCATCATGGGCATCCTCGGCGAGCTCGACCGCGCCGGCCTGCTCGACACCTCCGTCGGCAGCATCCATGCGCCCTCGCTCGCCGTCGCGCTGGAGCATTGGGACGTGAAGCGCAATTCCAGCGAGGCGGTGCACGAATTCTACCGCGCCGCACCGGGCGGCGTGCCGACCCAGGTCGCGTTCAGCCAGTCCGCCCGCTACGACGACGTCGACCTCGACCGCGAGAAGGGCGTCATCCGCGACTACGAGCACGCCTTCTCCAAGGATGGCGGCCTCGCCGTGCTCTACGGCAACCTCGCCGAGGACGGCTGCATCGTGAAGACGGCGGGCGTGGACGAGAGCATCCTCAAGTTCACCGGCACCGCCGTGGTGTTCGAGAGCCAGGACGACGCCGTCTCCGGCATCCTCGGCAACCGGGTGAAGCCGGGCCAGATCGTGCTCATCCGCTATGAGGGGCCGCGCGGCGGCCCGGGCATGCAGGAGATGCTCTACCCGACGAGCTACCTGAAGTCGAAAGGGCTCGGAAAGGCGTGCGCGCTGATCACCGACGGGCGCTTCTCCGGCGGCTCCTCGGGCCTCTCCATCGGCCATGTCTCGCCGGAAGCGGCCGAAGGCGGCACGATCGGTCTCGTGCGCGAGGGCGATGTGATCGAGATCGACATCCCCAACCGGCGCATCCATCTCGCGGTAGACGACGCCGTGCTCGCGGCCCGCCGCGAGGAGCAGGAAGCGCACGGCTGGAAGCCGGCCGAGCCGCGCAAGCGCAACGTGACCACCGCGCTCAAGGCCTATGCCGCGCTCGCCACCAGCGCCGCCAAGGGCGCGGTCCGGCAGGTGCCCTGAGGCCGCGCGAAAGCTTACCGACAGGAGGCCGCGATGGCCGATGAAGACGACGCCTATGTCTATGACGAAGCCACCGGCGAGTGGCGCCCGGCCTCGGAGATGAAGGCCGCGGCCGCCGCCGCGCTGGAGGTGCGCGATGCCTCCGGCAATGTGCTGGCGGACGGCGATTCCGTGGTCCTGATCAAGGACCTGAAGGTGAAGGGCGCCGGCCAGACGCTGAAGCAGGGCACGGTGATCAAATCGATCCGCCTCACGGACAATCCGGAGGAGATCGACTGCCGGCACGAGGCGATCAAGGGCCTCGTCCTGCGCACGGAGTTCGTGCGCAAGCGCTGAGGCGCGCCGATCTTCCGTCCAGGCGGCTCACGCGCTCGGCCCCCCGCCTATCTGCTCGTGCAATAGCGGCCCCGCCCCGCCTGCGGCACCTTCCTCGCTATCCGCGGAAGGTCCGCGGCGCAGGCGGAGCCGGCATGAACACGCTTTTCTCCGAGATCGTCGACGCGCATGGCGGCATGGACCGCTGGAATGGCTTCATCCGCAAAACCCGATTGCCGAACATGAGAGAGACATGTAATATGTCAGATGTCGGTAGTTGATGGATGAAGATCATGAAGACATATCGTGGGGACAGGACCATCGATGGCGTGGCGGTGACGGTGGACGGTGCGCCGCTGCCGGAGCGCACCGACATCAAGGAGATCAGCCGCGACGGATTCGAGTGGAGCTACGAGGGCGTCGCCCCGGCCCAACTCGCCCTGGCGATCCTTGCCGATCATTTCGGCTCCGCCGCGCTTGCCCTGCAGAACTACGACCGCTTCATGCGCGATGTGGTCGCCAATTTCGGCAATGAGTGGGAATTCACCACGGCCGATATCGAGGCCGTCCTTACCGCCCGCGCGGCCTGAGCCTTCTCCATGGCGTCGTTCGTCTCGCAGTTCGTCGCGGCGCCTGCCGGCGCGGTGGAGTGCTTCGTCGCCCATGGTCAGGCGGATCCCGCCAATGGTTCCTTCGTGCTGGTCCACGGCATTCAGGGAACGGCGGCCGCGTGGGCGGGGATCGCGCCGCGACTCGATAGCGGGCGCGCCGTTCTCATGCCAAACCTGCGCGGACGCGGGCGTTCGCCAAGCCCGGACGATACCGCCGCCTATACCCTCGGTCATTTCGCCGATGACCTTGCCGCGGTGATCGCCTCCGCCCCGGGCCCGGTGACGCTGGTCGGCTGGAGCATGGGCGTGCTGGTGACGCTGACCTACATCGCGCGCTTCGGCTCGGCGAAGCTTGACGGGCTGTTATTGGCCAGCGGCACCGCGCATCCCGGCAACGAGGCGGTGTGGTTTCATGCCGAGACGACCGAAGGCGTCGCGCAGGAGGCGCGCGCGCGGGCGGCCCGGCTCGGCCTCACCGCCTATGCCACGTCAACCGCCGTTGCCGGCGCCTGGGCCTCGGTACGCGCAGCGGATCTGCGTCCCGTGCTCACGCAGATCGAGCTGCCTACTCGAGTGCTGCACTGCGAACTGGACGACCAGTGCCCGCTCGATCATGGCCGGCTCATCGCCGCCAGTATCCCAAATGCGTCGCTGGAGGTCTGGCCGGGCGCCGGCCACAATCTCATGGCTGAGGATCCCGCCCGTTTCGCGCAGAGCGTGTTGCGCCTTTATGCCGCCGCGCGCTCTGATAGGCTGAAGACGACTCAGTGATATCTCAGCATCGGCCACACCTTCCGCCGGCTTCCCCGGCGGCCCGTTGCACCCGGAGTTCCCCATGCCGCCAGCAGGCACCAAGCGCGCCCCCAATGTGCGCAAGACCGACGGTCGGAAGACCGGCGGCGGGCGCGGCCGGCGTAACGAGGCGAGTCTCGAGGCCGAGGATCTCACGCTCACCGACCGCGCCTATCGCCAGCTCGAGGAGCTGATCTCGACGCTCCAGCTTCCGCCCGGCACGGTGCTGTCCGAGCTGACCTTGGCGCAGCGGCTGAATATCGGCCGCACCCCGATCCGCGAGGCGCTGCAGCGGCTCGCCCGCGATGGGCTGGTGGTGGTGCTGCCCCGCCGCGGCGTGCTGGTCTCCGAGATCAATCTGCGCACCCAGCTTCGCCTGCTGGAGACCCGCCGCGTGCTGGAGCGGCTGATGGCCGAACTCGCCGCCGAACGCGCCAGCGACGAGGAATGCGAGCAGTTCGCTCAGATCGCCAAGGGCATGCAGGATGCCGCCGCGCGCTCGGATGGCATCGAGTTCATGCGGCTTGACCGCACGCTGAACACGCTGGTCTCCGATGCCGCGCGCAACGAATTCGCCAGCCGCTCCATGGGGCTGATGCACGCGCTCTCCCGCCGCTTCTGGTACCAGCACTACAAGCGCGTGGCGGACCTGCCGCTGGCCGCGCAGCTCCACGCCGAACTCGCCGCCGCGATTGCGGAACGTGACGGCGAGAAAGCCGCCGCCGCCTCCGACAAGCTGATCGACTACATCGAATCCTTCGCCCGCAAGACGCTGGACGATTGAAGATACAAGAATTGAGCACGCGCCTTACGCGTGCTCCATCTCCACTTCGCCGGCGATGACGCGCATCACCGCGCGGTCGGCATGGGCCTGCGCCAGCGTACCCTCGAAGATCATCTCGCCACGCTCGACCACATAGAGCCGGTCGACATAATCCGGCAGGTGATGGACGTTGGACTCGGCCATCAGCACCGCCTCGCCCATGGCGCGGATCGAGGCAATGCCCTCCGAGATCATCGGGATGATCGCCGGCGACAGCCCCTCGAACGGCTCGTCGAGCAGGAGGAGGCTCGGGTCCAGCGCCAGCGCGCGGGCGACGGAGACCATCTTGCGCTCGCCGCCGGAGAGCTGCTGGCCGCCGCGCGCCAGATATTGCCGCAGCTTGGGGAACACCTTCAGCGAACGCTCCACCCGCTCCTCCTCCGAGAGAGGAGAAGGTCGGGTCCATGTCGGCAGCGCGATGTTCTCTGCGACGGTGAGATCGGCATAGACGTCGGATTCCTCCGGCGAATAGCCGATGCCGAGCTGCGCGATCTTGTAAGTGGGCATCCCGACGAGGTCCTGCCCCTTGAAGCTGATCGCGCCGGCGACCGGCGCGCGATGACCCATGATGGTGCGGAAGGTCGTGGTCTTGCCGGCGCCGTTGCGCCCGATCAGGCAGACCAGCTCGCCCGGCTCCACCGTGAGGTCGAGGCCGTTGAGGATGCGGCTGCCGGCAATATCGACCTTGAGGCCGGAGATCTTCAGCATAGGAGGCTCCTCAATGACTGGTCGCGGAAGCGAAGCTGGCAGCCGCATTCGAGGCCTTGTGCTTCATCTGCGGCGGGCGGGTGCCGACCACCGCGGCGATCAGCGCCGGATCCTTGAAGAAGGTTTCCGGCTTCTCATTGGCCAGCACACGCCCGGCCTGAAGCGCGACGATGCGGTCGGAGTAGCGGGCGACGAGATCCATGTCGTGCTCGACCTGGATGATCGCCCGTACCCCCGCCTTGCGGCAGGCGGCGATCAAGAGCTCCATGATGGCGTGCTTGTCGCCGGTGGAGACCCCGGAGGTCGGCTCGTCGATCAGGATCAGCTCCGGCTTCAGCGCGAAGGCGCTGGCGACATCGAGCAGCTTCTTCTCGCCCTGAGAGAGGGCGCGGGCGCGCTGGTCGAGCCGGTGGCGCAGGTTGAAGATATCCGCCACCTCCTCCACGGCATCATGCACCTCGCGGTCGCGGATCAGGCTGCGCAGCGGATTGATGGTGCGTTTCAGCCGCGAGGAGGCGGCGACGCACAGCGTCTCGCGCACGGTGAGCTCGGGGAAGATGTTCACCAGTTGAAAGCCGCGCGCCATGCCGCGCCGCGCCAGTTCCACCGGGCCGATGCCGCCAATGTCGCTGCCGCGGAAAGAAACCTGTCCCGAGGTCGGCTTGAGCAGGCCGGTGAGCACATTCACCAGCGTGCTCTTGCCCGCGCCATTCGGCCCGACGATGGAGATGAACTCGCCGTCATTGATCGAGATCGAGACATCGGTCAGGGCGTGGAAATCGCCGTAGCTCTTGCAGACGGTGTTGGCTTCGAGAAGCGCCGTCATGGTTCAGCTCCCGCGCTTGAAGCGGTGGAGGAGGCTTCCCGCGATGCCGGACAGGCCGCCGGGGAAGAACACGACAAGAAGGATCAGCACCGCGCCCATCACGAAACGCCAGTACTGGGTGATCGACATCACCGTGTCCTGCAGCAGGACGAAGGCGAGCGAGCCGACCACCGGACCGATGAAGGCCCCGGAACCGCCGAGCACCGCCATGAAGACGAGGTTGCCGGACTGGGTCCAGTAGACGATCTCCGGATCCGCAAGGCCGATGGTGATGGCGAGGATCGCTCCGCCAATGGCGCCGTAAAGGCCTGAGATGACATAGGCGGCGAGGCGCATGCGGGTGACCTGGACACCGAGATAGGCCGCCTTCTGCGCGTTCTCGCGGATCGCCTGGAGATGCAGGCCGAAGGGCGAGCGCACGATGCGCCACATGATGAGGCCGAGAGCCCCGAGCAGGCCGAGGGCGTAATAGTAGAACGGCCCGGTAAGGAAGGCGGTCTTGCCGCCCTCGAACTCCATGCCGAACAGCAGCGGGCGCAGCACCCGCATGCCCTGGTCGCCGCCGGTGAGGCCGTAGAACTTGTACAGCACCGAGTGGAACAGCATGCCGAAAGCCAGCGTCAGCATGCCGAAGAAGATGCGGGTGTAGCGCACGCACAGGAAGCCGACCGGGATGGCGATGATCACCGAGACGAGGATCGAGACCAGCAGGATCAGCTCGAAGGACTGCACGCCGAGCTTCGAGGTCATCACCGCCGCGGTATAGGCGCCGATGCCCAGGAACATGGCGTGGCCGAAGGAGAGCAGTCCGGTGTAGCCGAACAACAGGTTGAAGCCGAGCAAGGCGATGGCGAGCGCGAAGAATGGCACCATCAGGGTCAGCGTGTAGGTGGAGGCGAAGAACGGCAGGGCCGCCATCGCCGCGAGGATCACCAGGAGAGCCCAGAGGCCGGAGGCCCTCGTCGCTTTCGAAGGCGAGCGCGCCAACCGCGTGCTCTCGACGATATGGGGAGCACTCATGCCATCGCCTTTCCGAACAGGCCGGCCGGGCGCAGGATCAGCACCGCGATGACGACCACGTAGATCGAGAGGATTTCCGCCTCCGGCAGCACCATGATCGCGACGGCGCGGATCAGGCCGACGATCAGCGCGCCGGCCATCGCCCCGCGCATAGAGCCGAGCCCGCCGATGACCACCACGGCGAAGGCCTCGACCACGAGTTCGACCGACATTTCCAGCGAGGCGGCCGAGGCCGGCACCACCAGCGCGCCGCCCACCGTGCCGAGCATGCAGCCCACCGTGAACACCGCCGCGAAGATGCGCTTGGAGTTGACGCCGAGGCCCTCCGACATTTCGCGGTTCTCGGCCGTGGCGCGGATGATGCGCCCGGTGCGGGTGCGCTGGAGGAACCAGCCCAGCCCGCCGGCAATGGCGATCGAGGCGGCGATGACCAGGAGATTATAGGTCGGCACCCGGATGCCCGCGATCTCGGCGGTGCCATAGGCGAGATAGGCGTTGTCCAGCGTGAGCGGCGTCGGCCCCCACAGGAACCGCATCATGTCCTGGAACACCAGCAGCAGGCCGAAGGTCAGCAGCAGCTGGTGGCTCTCGTCGCGCTCGTAGACGGTGCGCAGCAGCCGCTCGACCGGCAGGCCGATCAGCCCGATGGCAAGACCGGCGAGGATCAGCACCGGCAGCACGACGATACCGGGAAGCCCCATCGCCGCGGCCGCCGCGACGGCGGTGATGCCGAAATAGGCCCCGAGCGCGTAGAACGAGCCGCAGGCGAGGTTGACGATCTTCTGCACGCCGAACACCAGCTGGAGGCCGGCAGCGACGAGGAAGACCACGGCGGCGTGGAAAACGCCGCCGAGGATCATGTCGATAAGGATTGCCATGTCGCTCCCTCAGGCCGGCAGCTTGGCGGTCTTGAGCCACTCCCAGAAGTCCATTCCCGGCGGCTTCTGGAGCTGGTCGGCGGTGTAGGCGTTCACGGTCTTCAGCGTCGGGAAGTCGTAATTGTTCTCGTTGGTCGACAGGCCCTGATAGAACACCTGCTCGGCGATCTTGTCGGCGCGGAAGCGCCCCGGTCCGCCGAGGCTATGCACTTCCTGTTTCGGGATTGAATCGATGATCTCGTCGAGCTTCGGCCAGCGGCCCGTCGCCTTGGCCGCCGCCTCGGTGCCGGCCTTGTAGGCGGCGAGCGCGAAATAGGCGCGGTCGGCCTCCCAGTGCGGGGCCTCCTTGTAGCGGTCCATATAGTCCGCGACGAAGGCCTTCTGCAGCGGCGAGGCGTCGGGCAGCGCGAAATAGAGCGTGTTGTGCCCGAAGATAATGTTCTCCGGCATGAAGCTCTTCTTGAGCTGGTTGAGCTGCCAGCCGGCGGCGGGAAGCGCGAGGTTCACGCCCTCGAACAGCCCGGCGGCGCTGCCCTGCTTCATGAACACCGGCAGATCGGCGAACAGCATGGACGAGAAGATGAAGTCGGGCTTGGCCGCCTTCAGCGCCGCGATGTGCGAGGTGAGGTCCATGGTGCCGACCTTGGGCCACTGCTCGGCCACCACCTCGTATTGCACGCCCGCGCGGGTGAGGATCTGCCGGAACGCCTCCCAGTTGTTGCGCCCGTAGGAGTAGTCGGGATTGATGCCGGCGACACGCTTGATCTTGTTGCCGAAATACTTGACCGACAGCAGCGAGGACATGACCGCCTCGCACTCATTGTCGGTGGAGCGGAACACGTAGCGCGCCTTGGGCATCGCCTCCTTCACGCCGTCCTGGGTGGTTCCGTCCCACATGATGAGCAGCGCCTGCTCTTCCTCGGCGACCGGGGCGACGCCCATGGAAACGCCGGTGGAGATCAGGCCCTGCACGCAGTCCACCTTCTCCTGAAGCACCAGGCGGCGGAAGCGCTCGATCGTGTCCTTCGGGGAAGTCTCCTCCTCGAAGACCAGCTCGACCGGGCGGCCGGCGATGCCGCCGTCCTTGTTCATGCGCTCGGCGGCCCACTGCACCGCGCGGATGCCGCATTCGCCGACCGTACCCATGGCGCCGGAGCGCGGGGCGAGAATGCCGATGCGGACAGGTTTGGATTGGGCGATAGCCGGAGCGAAGACACCCGGCACGGAAGCGGCAAGACCGGCAGCACCGATCCCCCGCAGCACGGAGCGGCGGTTGAGATTCATTGATTTCCTCCCCTCGCGGGTCTTATGCCCGCCGTAGGTCCTGACATATCATAAATATGCAGACTGAATGTCTGGCAAGGAATAATTTTGACTTAGATCAATTTGTGATCGCTCGACGACGCCTGCGTTCGCTCGCAAAGCGATGCTGCGCCTGGGTTTTGCGACGCCGACGGGTGAACCCGGCTACCGCGTCGGAAACAATCGAACTGACATATCTTCAGGATATTTCACGCCGCCGGAGCTTTACACGACGCCCGGCGCGGCAGCAGGATGACCGGCAATACCAACCGCGAAAGCGAGAAATGAGGGAAGGGAGCCCCGCCATGATCGCCGTGATTTTCGAGGTCTGGCCCGCCGAGGGCGAGCGCCAGCACTATCTCGACATCGCCGCCGCGCTGCGCGCCGACCTCGCCGAGGTCGACGGCTTCATCTCGGTCGAGCGCTTCCAGAGCCTCACCGACCCGGAAAAGATGCTCTCGCTGTCGATCTGGCGCGACGAGGAAGCGGTCCGCCAATGGCGCAACCGCGCCAATCACCGAAAGGCGCAGGCCGAGGGGCGCCACGGCGTGTTCCGCGACTACCGGCTGCGCATTGCCGAGGTGTCGCGCGACTACGGCCTGAGCGACCGCGCGCAGGCGCCGAACGACAGCCGGCAGGCCCATGCACCCGTGAGCATCGCTATATAGCCGGCTAATCGAACATGATGACGCTGCGGATCGCCTCGCCGCGCTTCAACGCGGCGAAGCCGTCATTGATCTCGTCGAGCGCGATGCGGGCGGTGATGAGTTCGTCAAGCTTCAGCCGCCCGTCGAGATAGCCCTTTGCCAACAGCGGGAAATCCCGTTCCGGTCGTGCGCCGCCATAGGAGGAGCGGCGGATGCGCTTCTCGCCCATCAGCGAGCCCCAGCGGAAGGCGACGTCCTTCGCCACATCGATCTTGCCGAGCCAGATCACCTCGCCGCCGGGCCGCACCGCCTCGGCACTGGTGCGGAAAGCGGCGGGACTTCCCGCCGATTCCAGCACCACATCGGCGCCGCGCCCCTTCGTGGCCGCCCGCGCGACGTCCGTCGCGTCTCCGCGGGTGGCATTGACCAGCCGGGTTGCGCCCATGACGGCGGCAAGGTCGAGCTTGTCGTCGCTGAGGTCGACCGCGATGATCTCGCCGGCGCCGGCCAGCCGCGCGCCCTGCACCGCCGCCAGCCCTACCGCGCCGCAGCCCAGCACCATCACGGTGTCGCCGGGTGATATCGAGGCGATGTTCATCGCCGCCCCTGCCCCGGTCATCACCCCGCAGCCGATCAGACAGGCGCGATCGAACGGGATCTCGCGCGGCACCGGAATCGCCTGCTGGTCCGGCACGATGCAGTACTCGCCGAAGGCGCCGAGGAACATCAGTTGGCGCAGTTCGCGGCCGTCGGCGAGCCTTGCCCGCGGCGCGCCGTCGAAGGCCAGCGCCTTCGGCCCCTCGCTGAGATAGCCCTCGCACAGGATCGGCAGCGAGCGGTCGCAGTAGAAGCAGCCGCCGCAATGCGGGTTCCAGGACAGCACCACATGGTCGCCCGGCTTCACCCCGCGCGCGTCCGGCCCGACCTCCTCTACGATGCCTGCCGCCTCATGGCCGAGCACGATCGGCATGGGGTAGCGCAGACCGCCCTCGATCACCTCGAGATCGGTGTGGCACAGCCCCGCCGCTTTGATGCGCACCAGCACGTCGGAGGCGCGAAGCGGTTCGGCGATCACGGTCTCGATGGTGAGCGGCGCGTGCGCCTCGTGCAGCACCGCGGCCCGGTAGCTCAGGCTCATCTTTCTCTCCCGGAAGCGTGTTCTCCAGCGCCGCGGGACGGCGCCGCGATGGCGCAACCGACCGGAACACTGCCATTTTCCCGATCTTCAGGGGCGGGCGATCAAGCGGCTTGCCATCTAATGTAACACTGATATGTTAGATGCATTCTTGTCGTAGGGCAACAGCGCGGATAGCGCGCGGCCCAGACGCTCACGCCTTCAGAAAATGCCCGCCAAGGAGGACGACATGGAACTCGCCGTCAGCTCGATGACCGAGCGCCAGAGGAAATACCGCGCCACCTACCGCGAGCGCGTCGCCGGCTGGTACAATGGCTGGCTGCACATCGCGGTGATCTACACGATCGGCTTCACCGCCCTTTACGTGTACGTCTCGAACATCGCGAATGTGGCGTGGTGGGAGTGGCTCACCGTCCCGGTGGTGTTCCTGTTCTGCAATTTCTTTGAATGGGCGCTGCACCGCTACGTGATGCACCGGCCCTCGCGCATCCCGCTGCTGCGCGCGGTCTATAACCGCCACACGCTGATGCACCATCAGTTCTTCACCGAGGAGGAGATGCGCTTCGCCGATCATCACGACTGGCGCGTCACCTTCTTCCCGCCCTATGCGCTGGTGACCTTCACGCTGATGTCGATCCCCGGCGCCGTGGTGCTGTCCTGGCTGGTCTCGCCCAATGTCGGCTGGCTGTTCATCACCACCACGACCTCGGTGTACCTGCTCTACGAGTTCATGCACTTCACCACGCATATCGACGAGAACTGGTTCGTGCGGAACATGCCGTTCATCAACACGAACCGGCGCCACCATGCCGCGCACCACAACCAGTCGATCATGATGGAGAGGAACATGAACCTCACCTTCCCGATCATGGACTGGGCGTTCGGCACCTCGGATCTCGATCGCGGCTTCCTCGGCCATCTCTTCAACGGCTACGACACCCGCTACATCAAGCGGGACATGCGCAAGACCTCGCGCACGCCGCGGCCCGCCGGAGCCGATGCCGCAGCCGGTTCCATGACCCGGCAGCCCGCCGAATAGCGCGCGGCCTTCCTGCTCACAGCCTCAAGGAGACCGTCATGGCCGCACTCGAGCCGAACGTGATCGCGCTTGCCTGGTTCGCCCTGTTCTCGACGCTGTGCTGCGTCGGCTTCCTCATCCTCTCGGGCTCGTTCCCGCTCAGCGCCGCGAAGGAGCGCGGGCAGGCCTCCAGTCCCGCCCTCGCGCTCCTCAACGGCGCGCTGATGCTGGTGCTGGTGGGGTTCACCCTCGCCTTCGGCCTGATCGAGCTGCGCGTCACCAGCGTCATCGTGGTGGCGGGCCTCGCCTTCCTGTTCGCGCCGGCCTCGTTCGAGATCTGGCCGGAGCGCTGGAAGGATGGCCGCGCCGTCCTCGCCATCATGGCGCTCGCCCAGATGGGCGCCCTTGCCGCGCTCTACCAGGTCGGCGGCGAAGTTCTCGCGCCCCTGGTGTGAACACGGGAGAGGAAACGCCATGAACCAACACCACCCGTCACGCCCGGAAAACGGAGCCAGCCATGCCCACAATTGTGAAGCTCACCATCTCGCTGATCGTGATCCTTGTCGCGGCTGCGGGCTATGCCCTGCAGGCGCATCTCGGTCAGGTCGGCCCGAAATACGCGGTGCTGTTCCTCGGAGCCTTCATGGTGATCGCCATGTGGCTGTTCCCGGAGGTCAGCCGTAAGGAGATCCGCAAATAGCGCAACGCCGCTGACACCGCCTTCCAGACGCAATAGCCCGGCCCGATCCACAGGCCGGGTTTCTTTTGTGAGACTCCGGTGGCAGCGGCGGTTTTGATGAAAGTCGGAACGACGTCTTCACCGCTAGCTGGCGATAACCAGCTCGGTTCCGGCGGCGACCAGTGCCTTCAACACCCGAAGACGTGGATGGCCGGGTCAAGCCCGGCCATGACGGTGCTTGAAACCGCCACGCCGCGTCCCCCCGGTTGCGAACAAAACGGGAAACGTGTTTGCCTGCCCGCTGCCCTCTCCGACAGCGATTCGTGCCCCGATGCAGCCTGCCGCCTATCTCGACAAGCTGAACCCGCAGCAGCGGCGGGCGGTCGAGCACGGCATCGCCGGTCCCGGCGACGTCACCGGCGGGCCGCTGCTGGTCATCGCCGGCGCAGGCTCGGGCAAGACCAACACGCTCGCCCACCGCGTCGCCCATCTCATCGTCAACGGCGCCGACCCGCGCCGCATCATGCTGCTGACCTTCTCGCGCCGCGCCGCGGCCGAGATGACGCGCCGCGTCGAGCGCATCGCCGCCCATGTGCTCGGCCCGAATGCGGCCGTGCTCACCGAGGGGCTGACCTTTGCCGGCACCTTCCACGGCGTCGGCGCGCGGCTGCTGCGC
The DNA here is from genome assembly GCF_000092925.1 of Ancylobacter novellus DSM 506. Taxonomy (NCBI): domain Bacteria; kingdom Pseudomonadati; phylum Pseudomonadota; class Alphaproteobacteria; order Hyphomicrobiales; family Xanthobacteraceae; genus Ancylobacter; species Ancylobacter novellus. Next base: position 2,518,584 of record NC_014217.1, read on the forward strand.
GACTATGCGGTGCAGATCGGCCTCGACCCGAACTTCACCATCCATGACCGCGAGGACAGCGCCGACCTCATCAACCTCGTGCGCCACGAGCTCGGCTTCTCCAGAACCGAGAAGCGCTTCCCCGCCAAGGGCACGCTGATCGCCATCTATTCCCGTGCGGTGAATGCCGAGCAGCCGCTCGAAGAGGTGATCGGCCGCGCCTTCCCCTGGTGTGCCGGCTGGAACGCCGAGCTGAAGGCGCTGTTCGCCGCCTATGTCGAGGCCAAGCAGCGCCAAAACGTGCTCGATTACGACGATCTGCTGCTCTACTGGGCGCAGATGGTCGGCGAGCCCTCGATCGCCGCCGACCTCGCCGGGCGCTTCGACCATGTGCTGATCGACGAATATCAGGACACCAACCGGCTGCAGGCCTCCATCCTGCTCGGGCTGAAGCCGGACGGGCGCGGCCTCACCGTGGTCGGCGACGATGCGCAGTCGATCTATTCCTTCCGCGCCGCCACGGTGCGCAACATCCTCGACTTTCCCGGGCACTTCTCGCCCCGCGCGGACACCGTCATGCTGGAGCAGAACTACCGCTCGAGCCAGCCGATCCTCGCCGCCGCCAATGCGGTGATCGACTTCGCCGCCGAGCGCTACGCCAAGAACCTCTGGTCCGACCGCGCCTCCACCGAGCGGCCGATCCTGGTCAGCGTGCGCGACGAGATCGAGCAGGCGAACTTCGTCGCCACCCGCATCCTGGAGAACCGCGAGGACGGCATCGCGCTGAAGTCGCAGGCGGTGCTGTTCCGTGCCGCCCATCATTCGGGGCCGCTGGAAGTCGAGCTCACCCGCCGCAACATTCCCTTCGTGAAGTTCGGCGGACTGAAATTCCTCGATTCCGCCCATGTGAAGGACGTGCTGGCGGCGCTGCGCTTCGTCGAGAACCCGCGCGACCGCGTCGCTGGCTTCCGCGTGCTGCGGCTGCTCGACGGCCTCGGCCCCGCCACCGCCGGGCGCATCCTCGACGAGGTGGCCACCTCCGATGCGCTGGTGCCGGCGCTGGAAGGCTTCGCGCCCCCGGCCCGCACGGCACAGGACTGGCCGGCCTTCCTCGCCATGATCAGCGAATTGAAGGGCAAGGCCGCCGGCTGGCCGGGCGAGCTCGACCTCGTGTGGCAATGGTACGAGCCGCTGCTGGAGCGCCTGCACGAGGACGCCGCAAGCCGTCAGGCCGATCTCGTGCAGCTGGCGCAGATCGCCGGCGGCTATGCCTCGCGCGAGCGCTTCCTCACCGAGCTGACGCTGGACCCGCCCGACGCCACCAGCGCCGAGGCCGGCCCGCCGCATCTCGACGAGGACTATGTCATCCTCTCCACCATCCATTCCGCTAAGGGGCAGGAATGGAAGAAGGTCTTCGTGCTCAACGTGGTCGACGGCTGCATCCCCATCGATCTCGGCGTCGGCACCAAGGACGAGATCGAGGAGGAACGGCGCCTGCTCTATGTCGCCATGACGCGGGCTAAGGACAGCCTGCACCTGATGGTGCCGCAGCGCTTCTTCACCCACGGTCAGGCCGCGCGCGGCGACCGGCACGTCTATGCCGCGCGCACCCGCTTCATCCCGCCGACCATACTGAACCGCTTCGCCGCCACCTCCTGGCCGCCGGCAGCTCCCGCGGAGCCGGGCCAGCGACCGGTGGACACCCCGCGCATCGACATCGGCGCCCGCATGCGCGCCATGTGGAAGTAGCCCTGTCCCCTTCCCTCATCCCCGGGCTGGACCCGGGGACCCAGACTTTCTTGCTGCGCCCGGACACTGGGTGGCCAGAACTCGGGCTTGCCCGAGTTCTGTATTGGGAAGACCGAAGTCGGCAATTGCCGACTTCGGGTCAGGCCCGGCCATGAGGGCAAGAGGATGATCCACCCTCATCCGGAGGTGCTCGCGCAGCGAGCCTCGAAGGATGATCGCTTCAGCGCACCCCGACGAGCATCCTTCGAGGCCCAGCCATTGGCCGGGCACCTCAGGACGAGGTTCATCAGGGAGAAATCGTACGGCCCTGGTCGAGAGGAGCAGGACCAGATCACCGGATGCGCACGCCCGGTCCGTACTCTCCGGGCGGCAGCAGCATGACGCCGGCATCCTCGAAGGTACGGATGAGCAGGGTTTCGGTGCCGCGATGCAGCACGTGGCGGTGGCATTCGAAGTCGCGGACCGTGCTGCGCGAGACGCCGGCGCGTTCGGCCAGGTGCTCCTGCGTCCAGTTGAGCAGCCCGCGTGCGGCGCGGCATTGTTCGGGCGCCAATTCCATCGTTTCTGCCTTGCGCTAGGTCACCCAAATCAACCATAATGGGCGAAATCACGCAAGGCACCGAGGAATCCGCCCGAAGGGAGGCACCCGCTACCTATGTCCCACGAGACGCTCCTCCTCGTCGCGCTGATCCTGCCCTTCGCAGGCAGCCTGCTGGCGGGGTTTCTGCCGACCCACGCGCGCAACGCCGCGGCGGTCCTGGCCGGGAGCGTGTCGGTGGCGGGCAGCGCCATCGTGGTGTGGCTCTACGCGAGCGTGGCGGATGACGGCCCGGTCCGGCTGTGGATCGACTGGCTGCCGACCCTGGGCCTCGACTTCACCCTGCGGCTCGACGGGCTGGCCTGGCTCTTCGCCATCCTGATCTTCGGCATCGGCGCGCTCGTCGTGCTCTATGCGCGCTACTACATGTCGCGCGAAGACCCGGTGCCGCGCTTCTTCTCCTTCCTGCTCGCCTTCATGGGCTCGATGGTCGGCATCGTGGTGTCCGGCAATCTGGTGCAGATGGTCTTCTTCTGGGAGCTGACCAGCCTCTTCTCCTTCCTGCTCATCGGCTACTGGCACCACACCGCGGCGGCGCGCGACGGCGCGCGCATGGCGCTCACCGTCACCGCCACCGGCGGGCTGTGCCTCCTTGTCGGCGTGCTGCTGATCGGACGCATCGTCGGCAGCTACGACGTCGACCAGATCCTCGCCTCCGGCGAATTGCTGCGCGACAGCGACCTCTATGTGCCGGCGCTGGTGCTGGTGCTGGTGCTGCTCGGCGCCTTCACCAAGAGCGCGCAGTTCCCGTTCCATTTCTGGTTGCCGCACGCCATGGCGGCGCCGACGCCGGTCTCGGCCTATCTGCACTCGGCCACCATGGTGAAGGCCGGCATCTTCCTGATGATGCGGCTCTGGCCGGTCATGGCCGGCACCGACGCCTGGTTCTACACCGTCGTGCCGGCCGGACTGGTGACGCTGCTGCTCGGCGCCTTCGCCGCCATCTACCAGCAGGACCTGAAGGGGCTGCTCGCCTATTCCACCATCAGCCATCTCGGGCTGATTACCCTTCTGCTCGGCCTCGGCAGCCCGCTGGCGGCGGTGGCGGCGATCTTCCACACGCTCAACCACGCCATCTTCAAGGCGTCGCTGTTCATGGCGGCGGGCATCATCGACCACGAGACCGGCACGCGCGATCTGCGCAAGCTCTCCGGCCTCTACCGCTACATGCCCTTCACCGCCTCGCTCGCCATGGTCGCCGCCGCCGCCATGGCCGGCGTGCCGCTGCTCAACGGCTTCATCTCCAAGGAGATGTTCTTCGCCGAAGCGGTGGCCGACCATACCGGCTCGCTGCTCGACGACAGCCTGCCCTATTGGGCGACGCTGGCGGGCGTGTTCAGCGTCACCTATTCCCTGCGCTTCATCTTCGGCGTGTTCTTCGGCCCGCCGCCGGTCGGGCTCGCCCACCGCCCGCACGAGCCGGCGCACTGGATGCGCTTCCCCATCGAGCTGCTGGTGCTGATCTGCCTGATGATCGGCATCGCGCCGGGCGTCACCGTCGGCCCCTTCCTCGCCACCGCGGTGAAGGGCACGCTCGACGGCACCGTCCCCTATTACAGCCTCGCGGTCTGGCACGGCTTCACCCTGCCGCTCTTGATGAGCTTCATCGCGCTCGCCGGCGGCGTGGTGCTCTATCTCCTCCTGCGCCGCTATCTCGACAGCGGCATCGAGGGCCCGCCGCTGCTGCGCGAGCTCAAGGGCCAGCGCATCTTCGAGAAGGTGCTGGTCACGCTGTCCTGGCAATGGGCGCGGGCGGCGGAAGCCACGCTCGGCACGCGGCGCTTGCAGGCGCAGATGCGCATCGTGGTGGCGCTGGCGGTGGTGGCGGCGCTCTCGCCCTTCATCGTCGGCGGGGCGGTCGGCACCGGCGGCCTGCCGGGCACGCGGGTGGCGCCGGGCTTCGCCATTCTCTGGGCGATCGGCATCGCCTGCGCACTCAGCGCCGCCTACCAGGCCAAGTATCATCGCTTCGCCGCGCTGGTGCTGGTCGGCGGCGCCGGCCTCGTCACCTGCGTCACCTTCGTCTGGCTCTCGGCGCCGGACCTGGCGGTGACGCAGCTCCTCGTCGAGATCGTCACCACCGTGCTGCTGCTGCTCGGCCTGCGCTGGCTGCCCAAGCGGATCGAGGACGTCTACCCGACCCGCCCGCCGCTGCCGGTGCTGCTGCGCCGCTACGTCGATTTCGCCATCGCCTGCGGGCTCGGCGGGCTGATGGCCTTCCTGTCCTATTGCCTGATGACCCGCCCGCTGCCGCAGAGCGTCTCCCGCTTCTTCGTCCAGAACGCCTATACGGAGGGCGGCGGCAGCAACATCGTCAACGTCATCCTCGTCGACTTCCGCGCCTTCGACACCATGGGCGAGATCGTGGTGCTGTGCCTCGCCGGCCTCACCGTCTTCGCCCTGCTGCGTCGCTTCCGCCCGGCGCCGGAAAGCATAGAGAGCCCGGAACAGCAGCGCATCCAGGACGCCTATGACGAGGCGGCGCCCGACCGCACGCCCGGCGACACGGTGACCGACTACATGCTCATCCCGCGCCTCATCATGAACTGGCTGTTCCCGGTGATCGCGGTGATGGCGGTCTATCTGTTCATGCGCGGCCACGACCTGCCGGGCGGCGGCTTCGCCGCCGGCGTCACCCTCTCCATCGCCTTCATCGTGCAGTACATGGCGAGCGGCACACGCTGGGTGGAGGACCATTTGCGCGTGCTGCCGCTGCGCTGGATGGGGGCGGGCCTGCTCATCTCGGCGGGCACGGGAGCCGGCTCCCTCTGGTTCGGCTATCCCTTCCTGACCTCGTATTTCCAGTATCTGGACGTCCCCTTCATCGGCAAGGTGCCGGCGGCGAGCGCGCTGCTGTTCGACCTCGGCGTGTTCGCCCTGGTGGTCGGCGCCACGGTGCTGGTGCTCATCGCCCTCGCCCACCAGTCGCTGCGCTCCAATCGCGCGTCCCAGGCAGCGGAAGGGGCCGACTGATGGAGATGATGCGATGGAGATGATCCTTGCGATCGGCATCGGCGTCTTCGCCGCCTCGGGCGTGTGGCTGATCCTGCGCCCGCGCACCTATCAGGTGATCATCGGCCTGTCGCTGATCTCCTATGCGGTGAACCTGTTCATCTTCAGCATGGGCCGGGTGCGCATCGACGTGCCGCCGGTGCTCAAGTCGGGCGCACCGGGCGATCCGGCGACGCTCGCCGACCCGATGCCGCAGGCGCTGGTGCTCACCGCCATCGTCATCGGCTTCGCCATGACGGCGCTGTTCCTCGTCGTGCTGCTCGCCGCGCGCGGGCGCACCGGCACCGACCATGTCGACGGACGGGAGCCGGACAGATGATCCCCGTCATCGAGCACCTCGCCGTCCTGCCGATCCTGCTGCCGCTGGCGGTCGGCGCCTTCATGCTGCTGTTCGACGAGCGCCGGCGCCTGTTCAAGATGGTGGTGAGCCTCGCCACCGTCGCGACGCTGCTGGCCATCGCGCTGACCCTGGTGGCGCTGGTCGACATGCCGACCGGCGACCGCTGGTCGACCATCATCGTCTATCCGCTCGGCAACTGGCCGCCGCCCTTCGGCATCGTTCTGGTGGTCGACCGGCTCGCCGCGCTCATGCTGCTGGTCACCGCCCTGCTCGCCGGCGCCACGCTGCTCTTCGCCATGGCGCGCTGGCACAAGGCGGGGCCGCGCTTCTACACGCTGTTCCTGCTGCTGCTGACCGGCCTCAACGGCGCCTTTCTCACCGGCGACCTGTTCAACCTGTTCGTCTTCTTCGAGATCCTGCTCGCCGCCTCCTACGGGCTGGTGCTGCACGGCTCGGGCACGGCGCGGGTGCGCGCGGGGTTGCACTACATCCCGATCAACCTCGTCGCCTCCTCGCTCTTCCTCATAGGCGTCAGCCTGATCTACGGCGTCACCGGCACGCTCAACATGGCCGACCTCAGCCGGATGATGCCGACGCTGGAGCCGCAGTCGCGCATGCTGATGGAGGCGGGCGCGGCCGTGCTCGGCATCGCTTTCCTGGTGAAAGCCGGCATGTGGCCGCTGAGCTTCTGGCTTCCGACCACCTATGCCGCCGCCTGCGCGCCCATCGCCGCCATGTTCGCCATCATGACCAAGGTCGGCATCTATGTGATCCTGCGCCTGTTCCTGCTGTGCTTCGGCGACGAGGCCGGCGCCTCGGCCGATTTCGGCGCGCTCTGGCTCTATTATGGCGGGCTCGCCACCATCGTCTTCGGCGGCATCGGCGTGCTCGCCTCGCAGTCCATGCAGCGGCTCGGCGGCTATGCGGTGCTGGTCTCCTCCGGCACGCTGCTCGCCGCCATCGGCACCGGCAACAGCGCGGTGATCTCCGGCGCGCTGTTCTATCTCGTCACCTCCACCTTTGCCATCGGCGCCTATTTCCTGCTGGTCGAGCTGATCGAGCGCGGCCAGGCGGCCGGCGCCGACGTGCTCGCCGTCACGCTGGAGATCTTCGGCGACCCGGAGGAGGACATCGAGGACGAGGACGAGGAGGTCGGCGTCGCCATTCCGGCGACCATCGCCATACTGGGCGGCGCCTTCGTCGCCTGCACGGCGCTGCTCGCCGGCCTGCCGCCGCTGTCGGGCTTCATCGCCAAGTTCGCCATGCTCTCGGCGCTGATGAACGAGGCCGGCGATATCCCGGTCTCGCACTGGGTCTTCGTCTTCGTGCTCATGGCCTCGGGCCTCGCCACGCTGATCGCCATGAGCCGCAACGGCATACGCACGCTGTGGGTGCCGACGGAGACCGAGATCCCGCGCGTGCGCGCCATCGAGGCGATCCCGGTCGGGGCGCTGCTGTTCCTCTGCGTGGCGCTCACCGTGATGGGCGGTCCGGCCATGCGCTACATGGAGGCGACGGCGCAGATCCTCTACTGGCCCAGCGAATATTCGCGCGACGTGCTCGGCTCCGCGTCGGCCGGCACGATCTCCGGCGCGCCCATCACGCCGGTGCCGGCGTCCTCCCAGGGAGGCGCGCCATGACCCTGCTCCGGCGGGTGCTGCCGCATCCCTTCCTGTTCCTCGCCTTGCTCGGCATGTGGCTGCTGATGACGCAGAGCCTGTCGACCGGGCAGATCCTGCTCGGCGCGCTGGTCGCCTTCGGCGGCTGCTGGGCCATGGTGGCGCTCGATCCCGAGCCGGCACGCATCGGCCGCCCCCTCGCCATCGCCCGGCTGGCGGGCCGCGTCTTCGTCGACGTCTTCCGCTCGAATGTCGCGGTCGGCCGCATCATCCTCGGCGACGAGGAGAAGCGCACCCATTCCGGCTTCATGAGCCTGAAGCTCGATCTCACCGACCGCTACGGCCTCGCCGTTCTCGCCATCGTGCTGACCTGCACGCCCGGTACGCAGTGGGTACACTACGATCCCACGCGCGGCGTCCTCACCCTGCATGTGCTCGACCTGGTCGACGAGAAGCATTGGGTGCGCACGATCAAGCAGCGCTACGAGACCCTGCTGATGGAGATCTTCGAATGAGCGCGATGATCCTCGGCTGGTCGATCACGGCGGCGCAGGTGCTGCTGGGCTTCGCCATGGCCTGCGCGGCGCTGCGCTTCATCCGCGGGCCGCGCGCGCAGGACCGCATCATCGGCCTCGACACCTTCTATGTGAACGCCATGCTGATGCTTATCACCATCGGCATACGCAGCGGCGCGACGCTGTATTTCGAGGCGGCGCTGATCATCGGCCTGCTCGGCTTCGTCGGCACGGTGGCGCTCGCCAAGTTCCTCATGCGCGGCGAGGTGATCGAATGAGCGCGGCTCCCGACCTGCCGCTGTGGGCGGCGCTGCTGGTCTCCGTCCTCATCGTCGGTGGCGCGCTGGTGACGCTGATCGGCTCGATCGGCCTGTGGCGGCTGCCGGACTTCTATGCCCGGCTGCACGCGCCCTCGCTCGGCGCCACCCTCGGCACCGGCGCCATCCTCATCGGGTCGATGATCTGCTTCTCCGTGCTGCGCAGCCGGCCGCTGGTGCACGAGGTGCTGATCGCCGTCTTCGTCACCATCACCACGCCGGTGACGCTGATGCTGCTCTCCCGCGCCTCGCTCTACCGCGACCGGGTGGAGGGCCGCACCGACGTGCCGGCCGAAGACCCCGAACCTACCGAGCCGTGACGTTCCCTACAGCACTTCCTTCAGCTTGGCGGCGAGGCCGCCGAGGGTGAACGGCTTGATCAGCAGGTGCACGCCGTGGTCGAGCACGCCATTGTGGATGATGGCGTTGCGCGTATAGCCGGTGGTGAAGATCACCTTGAGGTCCGGCCGCAGGGCGAGCGCCGCATTGGCGAGCTGGCGCCCGTTCATGGTCGGCATCACCACGTCGGTCAGCAGCACGCGGATCTCGGGATGGGCCTCGAGCTCGTGCAGCGCCGCCGCGCCGCTGTCGGCCTCGATCACGCGGTAGCCGAGCTCGTCGAGCATGGTCCGGCTCATCGCCCGCACCTGCGCGTCGTCCTCGACCAGCAGCACGATCTCGGCATTGCCGCCGCCGGCCACCTCGCCGGCCGCCGCCGGTTCGGCCGGCATCTCGCCGGTGTAGCGCGGGAAGTAGAGCTTCACCGTCGTGCCGTGGCCGACCTCGGAATAGATCTTCACATGCCCGCCCGACTGCTTGACGAAGCCGTGCACCTGGCTGAGGCCGAGCCCGGTGCCCTGCCCCGGCGGCTTGGTGGTGAAGAAGGGATCGAACGCCTTCTCCATCACCGGCTCGGCCATGCCCGAGCCGTTGTCGGTGACGGCGATCAGCACATATTGCCCGGGCGTCACCTCGGGCTGCTGGGTGGCATAGGATTCGTCCAGGAAGGCGTTGGTGGTCTCGATGGTGAGCTTGCCGCCGTCCGGCATGGCGTCGCGCGCGTTCACCGCGAGGTTGAGCAGCACGTTCTCGAACTGGTTCTGGTCGACATTGATGCGCCAGAGCCCGCCGCCATGCACGATTTCGATCTCGATGGTCTCCGGCAGCGAGCCGCGCAAGAGGCCGGACATGCCGCTGACCAGCTTGTTGACGTCGCTCGGCGTCGGCGAGAGCGCCTGACGGCGCGAGAAGGCGAGCAGCCGGCCGGTGAGCTGCACCGCGCGGTCGCCGCCGTCGATGGCGGCGTCGATCAGCGGCTCGAGCTTGCCCTCGCCGCGCTGGAGCCGCCGCTTGACCAGATGCAGGCCGCTGAGGATCACCGCCAGCATGTTGTTGAAGTCGTGGGCGATGCCGCCGGTGAGCTGGCCGATCGCCTCCATCTTCTGCAATTGGCGGATCTTGGCCTCGTTCTCCTCGCTGCGCTGCATCTCGCCGACGAGCTGGCGGTTGGCCGCCTGAAGCTCCTGCGTGCGCAGCGCCACCTGCTTCTCCAGCGTGGTGTTGAGCTTGGCGAGCTCCTCCAGCGCCGCGTCGCGCTCGCGGATGCGCTCGCGTATGGCGTTGCCGCTGGTCTCCAGCACGTCGGCGACCTGCCTGAGCTCGGCGACGTCGGGGCCGACGGGCTCCAGCCGCTCGCCATGGCTGAGCCGCTCGGCATTGCGGGCCAGCGCCCGGATGGGGTTGCTGAAGCGCCGGCTCACCGCCCAGGCGGCGATGAGCGACAGCGCGGCGAGGCCGAGGCCGAGCGCGACCAGCAGCAGCAGCGAGCGCTGCAGCGGACGCTCCAGCGCCGCCTGCGGCACCGCGACCGCGAGTGTCCAGTCCGAAACCGCCGAGCGCCGGTAGAAGATGGTGGAGAGCTCGTCGTCGATCGTCGCGTTACGCTCTATGCCCGGCGTTGGGCCTTCGCCCGGAATGCCCAGCTGCTTCATGTCCTGGCCCACCGACGGATCGCCGGAGCCGGAGCGCGCCACCAGCGCCTGCTTGCCGTCGAGCACCAGCGCCGTCTGGCCCGGCTCGAGGGAGAGGCGGGCGAGGATGCTGCCGATGAGGGTGGTGGGGACGCTGAGGCTGAGATAGGCCGCCACCCGCCCCTCCCGCAGGACGGGCGCGACGACGGCGAAGAGCGGGCGCCGGACGATGAGCCCATGCACGACGGCGGAGACCACTGGCTGGCCGGTCGCCGCCACCTGCAGGTCGGCCTCGCGCAGCGACGTCGCCTCCGGCAGCGGCGTGCCCCACGGCACCGCCGAATTGACCAGCTGCTGGCTGTCGAGGTCGCGCAGCGCGAAGGTGGCCTGCCGCCACCGGGCGACTTCCACCGCATAGCTGTGGAAGTCCCGCAGGTTGTCCATCTTGAGCGAAGGCGACACCGACATCGCCCGCAGGGTGAATTCGAGCCCGATCAGCTCGGCGTCCACCGCCGTGGCGAGCGCGTGGACGGTATCGCGCCCGTCCTGCTCCATGCGGCTGCGCTCGGCATTGGCGAGATTGACCAGCAATATGCCGGAGAACAGCAGCGTGGGCGCCAGCAGCACCACGATCAGCAGGGCGATATGCGTGCGGATCGATGCGGAACTGATGTTGAACGGCATCGCCCTTCCCGGCCCTTCGCGGCTGCTTCGGGCACTCTACAGTGGGGGGAAGGCGTGTCGAGCCTCTTGCGCGGCGGCTCGCGTTAAGCAGCTGATTCCGCCGCGAATTTTCGCCGCCGTCGCAAACGCGGCACACGGCAATGGGTTACCGTGCCGGCGCAGGCGGGAAGGAGCGGCCGCGCCTCAGCGGCGCGGATCGTCGGGCTTGAACGGCGTGCCCTCCGGCGAGCCGTCGACCGTGCGCCGCGTCTTCGGCTCCAGCCGTCCGGCCGTACGCGACGCGGGCTTGCCGTCGGCCGGATGGTTGTCGTTGTCGACCTCGTCGAGCGGCGGCGCCAGCGGATCGGACACCGCCGTCGTGCGGTCGTCGAGCACGGCGTCGACATTGGCGGGATCGACGACGACCGGGTTCTGGTCGAGACGGCGCGGATCGCGGACCATGAGCATGCCTCCATGTTTCCTGTCATGGGGGCAACGGGCCGGGGACGCGCCGGGTTCCGTCGCTCAGGCGTGGAACAGCCGCCGGTAGAGCGTCGAGCGGTTGATGCCGAGCCGGCGCGCCGCCAGCGAGACATTGCCGCCGCAGGCCTCCAGCGTGCGCCGCATCGCCTCGACCGTGAGCGCGTCCAGAGTGGTGTCCGACGCCGAAGGCGACGCGGAGACCGGCGCCGTGCCGATCTCCGGCGGCAGCATTGCCTCCTCCACCGGCCGGTAGGGTTCGGCGAGCGCGGCCAGCGCGCGCAGCGTGCCGGCGAGCTGGCGGAAATTGCCGGGCCAGCCATGGCCGGCGAGCCGGGCCGCGCAGCCTTCCGTCAGAGTGAGGCGCTCATCGTCGACGAGCTGCCGCCACAGTTCGCGCACGATGCCGGCGCGGTCGGGCAGCGCCCGCAGCGGCGGCAGCGCCACCGTGTAATGGGCGATGCGGAAATAGAGGTCCTGACGGAAGCTGCCCGCCTCCACCAGCGCGGTGAGGTCGCGATGGGTGGCGCAGAGCAGCGCGAAGTCCACCTTCACCGGCCGGCCGCCGCCGAGCGGGGCGACCTCGCGGTCCTGCAGCACGCGCAGCAGCCGCGATTGCAGCGAGAGCGGCATGTCGCCGATCTCGTCGAGGAACAGCACGCCGCCCTGCGCCTCGCGCAAGAGGCCCTTGCGGCCATGGCGGCGGGCGCCGGTGAAGGCGCCTTCCTCATAGCCGAACAGTTCGGATTCGATCAGCGTCTCCGGCACCGCGGCGCAGTTCACCGCGACGAAGGGGCCGCCCGCGCGCGTGCTCAGGCGATGGATCTCGCGCGCCGCCAGCTCCTTGCCGGTGCCGGTCTCGCCACGGATCAGCACCGGCACGTCCGCCTCCACCATGCGCACCGCGCGGGCGATCGCCTCGCGCTCGGTGGGCGCGAAGAGCGGCCCCTGCTCGCGCCGCGCCGGGGGCGCGAGCACGCCGATCATGCGCGAAGGCGGCGGGCCGTCGAGGCGGCAGAACAGCGGGCGGCCGGCGCCGTCACGCAGCGCATGGGTCTGGCCATCCGCGCGCGGCAGCCGTTCCAGGAGTTCATCCGCGCGCGCCGCGCCCAGCGCCGACCAGTCGGCACCGACGAGGCCGAGGCCGGCGCGGTTCGCCGCCACCAGCCGGTCCTCCTCGAACACCAGCACGCCCTCGCGCGCCGTGCCGAGCAGCGCCCGGTCGGCCTGCAGCCGCAGGATGCGGCGCCCGGCGAAATCCTCGTCGAAGAAGCGGTGCTCGATCTGCGCCACCGCGAGCCGCACCAGCCCGAGCGCATGGCGGTGGTCCACCGCCGCCGGCCCGGACAGGTCGAGCGCCCCGACGGTCTGACCGTAGGGGTCGAGGATCGGCGCCGCCGAGCAGGAAAGGATGCCGTGCGGGTCGTAATAATGCTCGCCGCCATGAACGGCGATGGGCCGGCCCTCCACCAGCGCGGTGCCGACCGCATTGGTGCCGGTCGAGCTCTCTCCCCACATCACGCCGGGGCGCAGCGCCACCTGCGCGGCACGGGCGGCGAAGTCGGCATTGCCGAGCGCGTCGAGGATCAGTCCGTCCGCATCGGTGAGGATGACCACGCAGCCGGTCTGCATGGCGTCGGCATAGAGGCTCTCGATCTCCGGCCGGCACAGGCGGCGCAGCCTCTCGTGCCGCTCGGTGATGGCGCTGAGCTCATGCGCGGTCAGCGGCTCGAGGCGCGGCAGGGCGGCGTTGTCGAGGCCGCGCGCGGCACAGCGCTGCCAGGAGCGCAGGATCGGCTCGGGGACCAGCCCGTCCAGCGGCCTGTCCGGCCGCCCGTGCTGGAAGAACTGCTTGCGCGCGGCGAGCACGCTGCGCGGCGAGGCGTCCGGACGCATGCGATCCTCCCGAGTGTTGCAAAATGCCACACATGTCGCAGGTCTTGTCGTTCTTTCCGACAGTTTCTAGCAAGTTTTCACCCGCCGTCCATCGGCTTCTTCTTCAATCCCCGGCGAGTACTTCGCCAATCCCAACGGAATCAATATTTTCCCGTGCTGCAATGACGATTTTGTGCACTGCCGCATCGCGCTGGCACGGGCGCTGCAATCTTCGCGTTCCCAGCCTGGGAGGATACCAATGAACAAGCCAGAACTCTCCATTACCAAGCAGTCGCCTTTCAAAGCCCGCTACGGCAACTTCATCGGCGGCCAGTTCGTCGAGCCGGTGAACGGGCGCTATTTCGACAACACTTCGCCCATCACGGGCGGCAAGATCTGCGAGGTCGCCCGCTCGGACAAGGACGACATCGAGAAGGCGCTCGACGCGGCCCACGCCGCCAAGGATGCCTGGGGCAAGACCTCGGCCGCCGAGCGCGCGCTGATCCTCAACAAGGTCGCCGACCGCATGGAGGAGAATCTCGACCTGCTCGCGCTGGCCGAGACCTGGGACAACGGCAAGCCGATCCGCGAGACCACGGCCGCCGACATCCCGCTCGCCATCGACCATTTCCGCTATTTCGCCGCCTGCGTCCGCGCGCAGGAGGGCAACCTCTCCGAGATCGACCACGACACCATCGCCTATCACTTCCACGAGCCGCTCGGCGTGGTCGGGCAGATCATCCCGTGGAACTTCCCGATCCTGATGGCGGTGTGGAAGCTCGCTCCCGCGCTCGCCGCCGGCAACTGCGTGGTGCTCAAGCCCGCCGAGCAGACGCCCTCCAGCGTGCTGGTGCTTGCCGAGCTGGTGGCCGACCTGCTGCCGCCCGGCGTGCTGAACATCGTCAACGGCTATGGCCTGGAAGCGGGCAAGCCGCTCGCCTCCAACCCGCGCATCGCCAAGATCGCCTTCACCGGCGAGACGACGACGGGCCGGCTGATCATGCAGTACGCCAGCCAGAACCTGATCCCGGTGACGCTGGAGCTCGGCGGCAAGTCGCCGAACATCTTCTTCGGCGATGTGGTGGCCGAGGACGACGACTTCTTCGACAAGGCGGTCGAGGGCTTCGTCATGTTCGCGCTGAACCAGGGCGAGGTCTGCACCTGCCCCAGCCGCGCCCTGATCCAGGAAAGCGTCTATGACCGCTTCATGGAGAAGGCGCTGAAGCGCGTCGAGGACATCGTGCAGGGCTCCCCGCTCGATCCCTCCACCATGATCGGCGCGCAGGCCTCCTCCGAGCAGCTCGACAAGATCCTGTCCTATATCGACATCGGCAAGCAGGAGGGCGCGCAGGTGCTCACCGGCGGCGAGCGCAACAATCTCGGCGGCGACCTCGCCGGCGGCTATTACGTCAAGCCGACCGTGTTCAAGGGCCACAACCGGATGCGGATCTTCCAGGAAGAGATCTTCGGCCCGGTGGTCTCGGTGACCACGTTCAAGGACGACGAGGAGGCGCTCTCCATCGCCAATGACACGCTCTACGGCTTAGGGGCCGGCGTGTGGACCCGCGACGGCAACCGCGCCTATCGCTTCGGCCGCGCCATCCAGGCGGGCCGCGTCTGGACCAACTGCTACCACGCCTACCCGGCCCATGCGGCCTTCGGCGGCTACAAGCAGTCCGGCATCGGGCGCGAGACCCACAAGATGATGCTCGACCACTACCAGCAGACCAAGAACCTGCTGGTCAGCTACAGCCCGAAGAAGCTCGGCTTCTTCTGAGCCCGTCAGGTCCGGCCGGCGGCGTGAAGCCGCCGGTTTCCGAGACCGTCACCTCGGCGCCGCCCGGCCCCTTCCCCGGCGCGGCGCCGCCTTTCGCCGGAGGCCCCCCAATGGACACGGCAACCGACACGGCACTGCAGGCGGCAAGCGACGCCGCCGCCAATCGTCCGGACCAATCAGGAATTGTACCGCGCGTGCTCGCCACGCCGGCGGCGCTGGAGCTGATCGCCGCGCTCAGGGCCGATCACGGGGCGCTGCTGTTCCACCAGTCGGGCGGCTGCTGCGACGGTTCCTCGCCCATGTGCTACCCGGTCGGCGACTTCATCGTCGGCGACCGCGACGTGCATATGGGCGAGATCGGCGGCGCGCCCTTCTATATGAGCCCGTCGCAGTTCGACTATTGGAAGCACACCCAGCTCATCATCGACGTGGTGCCGGGCCGCGGCGGCATGTTCAGCCTGGAGAATGGGCGGGACGTGCGCTTCCTCACCCGCTCGCGCCTGTTCGCCGACGAGGAGCTCGACCGGCTGGCGCCGGTCGGCGAAGGCCCGGCAACCTGAGATTGCAGCTCCCGCCAGCAAAAAGCCGCCTCCCGCAGGGCGGATGGCGGCCCAGGCAGTCTCGCGCCCGCTCGCCGGCAGTCGCCGGCGGCGTGGGTCTCACTGGCAGAGCAGGATGTCCTGCTCGCGCACCATCTTGTAGTTGTCCGCCAGCTTGGCAACGAAGCGCACGTCGCCGCTGCTGTTGAAGCAGTAGTCGACGAGGCGCCCGTCGCCCCAGCTGATGCGGACGGCACGCGGGTTGTAGCAGAGGTTCTGCAGCTCGATCCGGCCCGCCGAGGCACTGATCTCGACGATGCAGATGCGTTCCACCGCACCCTGCAAATCACTGCCCGCCCAGCGCGGCTGCGCCAGGGCCGACCCACCGAATGCCATCGCGCCCGCCATCAGGCCGGCACAGCTCACTGCAACCAATTTGCGCATCGTCATAACGTTCCCCCCGTTCTGACGCGGATTGGCCGGCGAATTTACACCTCGTTACCCTTAACGCAACAAATTTGAAGCTTTTTTGCTGGCGAATTGAGCAAAATTTCGTAACGACGCCCGTTTGTGTACAAATCGTCGGCAGGTCGCGCACAACCCGTCACAGGCAAAAAGGCGCGCGGCGGCGCGGTCACGAGACCGTCACTGCCGGTATAACCTTTTGAGATAGCGTCTATTTTTTGGTGAGCGCAGTCACCGCCAGGGCCGTCGCGGCGGCCCGGTTCTCGACGCCGATCTTGGCGTAGATCTGTTCGAGGTGCTTATTTACCGTGCGGGGCGACAGGCCGAGAATCTCGCCTATGTCGCGATTCGCCTTGCCGCGGGCGAGCCACATCAGCACCTCGGCCTCGCGGACGGTGAGATTGAGCTTGGCCCTGAGCACCTGTTCGGGCGGCAGGCGGTCATCCTCGACGATGCGCAGCAGCAGCTCCTCCGGCCCGATCTGGCCGACATAGGACAGCCGGAGCCGGCGCGCGGAGCCCTCGACCGGCAGATCGATGGCGTCCGGCTCGGCCGCGGCCGCCTCGCCCTTGCGGCCCTCCAGCCAGCGGCGCACCGGCTCGGGCAGCATCAGGCTGTCGCCGGGCGGCGAGACGGTGATCGAGGTGAGCAGCGCGGTCGCCTGCGGCGTCGACCACAGCACCCTGCCCTCCCGCGTCGCCGAGAGCAGATAGCGCCCCGCCGCGTCCAGCGCCGCGCGGGCGCTGTGGGTCTGGCGGGCATTGGCGAGATGCACGCGGATGCGAGCGATCAGCTCGTCCGGCGAGATCGGCTTGGTGACATAGTCGACCCCGCCCGCCTCCAGCCCCTTCACGATCTGCTCGGTCTCCGACAGGCCCGTCATGAAGATCACCGGCACATGGGCGACCGACTTGTTGCGCTTCAGGCGCCGGCAGGTCTCGAAGCCGTCCATGCCGGGCATCACCGCGTCCATCAGGATGACGTCGGGGGTGATGCGCTCGATGAGCGCGAGCGCATTGGCGCCCTCCACCGCCACCAGCACGGTGGCGCCGGCGGCCTCCAGCGCGTCGGTGAGCAGGCTCAGGGTCTCGGGGGAATCGTCCACCACCAAGACGATGTCGCGGCGTTCCACGCTATGCATCATCGCTGCGCAACGCCTCCAGGACGGCCATGTATTGCTTGAGGTCGAAGGTTTCCATCAGGTCGCGCATATGCGTGACGAAGGCCTTGTTCTTCGGCGAGACGCTCTCGATCTCGGTGAGCTTGGCCTGAATGCCGCGCACATAGCCGATCTCGCCGAGCTTCACGAGGTCGTCGATATGCACGCCGGAGGGCGCGCGCAGGCTGCCGACCGGCACCGCCTCCTCCGCCGCCTTGGCGGCGAGCTCGGCCTCGCCCACCCATTCGATGTCGAGCAGCGCCGCCATCTTCTCGAGCAGCGTGCGCAGATGCACCGGCTTGACCAGATGGTCGTCGTGCTGGGCGAGCCCGTCGCCGAGGATCTCGCCGGCATTGGCCGAGATCATCAGGATGCGCAGCCGGGCATAGCCCTCGTCGCGCAGTTGCCGCACGACTTCCCAGCCGTTCAGCCCCGGCATGGAGATGTCGAGCAGCAGCGCGTCCGGCTCCCATTGCCTTACCATGTCGAGCGCCTGCACGCCATCGCTCGCCGCGAGCACGGTGAAGCCGAGCGGCACGAGGAGTTCGTGCATCAGGTCGCGATGGGCGGCATCGTCGTCCGCCACCAGCACGGTGCGGCGCGGGCCGGTATAGCCGGCGATGTGCCGGTGCTGGATCGGCCCGACGCGCGAGGGGTTGGTCACCTCGGAGAGCATCAGCTTCACCTTGAAGCTGCTGCCCTCCCCCGGCGTGGAAGTGAGCGATATCTCCCCGCCCATGATCTCGGTGAGCAGCTTGGTGATGGTCAGCCCGAGGCCGATGCCGGCGGTGGAATAGGTGCCGGCCCGCTCCCCGCGCTCGAACGGCTCGAAGATGCGCCTGTGGTCGGCGGCGGGAATGCCGATGCCGCTGTCCTCGACCTCGAACTCCGCCACTTGGTTGCGATAGGAGACGCGCAGCGCCACCCGGCCGCGATCGGTGAACTTGATGGCGTTGGAGAGGAGGTTGATGAGCACCTGCCGCAGCCGCTTCTCGTCGGTATAGACCACCGCCGGCAGCCGGTCGGGGCGGACATAGACGAAGTCGATGCCCTTGGCGGTCGCCTGCAGGCGGAACATGTCGACGAGCTGGTCGAGGAAGTCGGCAATGCGCACCTCGTCGCGGGTGAGGTGCAGCCGCCCGGCCTCGATCTTGGAGATGTCGAGCAGCCCGTCGATCAGGCCGGACAGATGCTCGGCCGAGCGGCGCACCACGCGGATGGCGTCGCGCCGGTGCGGCGGGATCGAGGTGTCGCGCTCCAGAAGCTGGGCGTAGCCGAGGATGGCGTTGAGCGGCGTGCGCAATTCGTGGCTGATGCCGACCACATAGCGGCTCTTGGCGAGGTTGGCGGCCTCGGCGGCCTCCTTCGCCTTCTGCAGCTTGGCGTCGGTGCGCTTGTGCGCCTCGATCTCGCGCATCAGCAGCGCGGTCTGGCGGTTGCTCTCCTCCTGCGCCACGCGCCGGCTCTCCTGCGCCAGCACGAACAGCCAGGCGGCGACGCCGGCGATGATCAGCAGGATGAAGTAGAGCGTGAACAGCACGCTGCCGACCGCCTCGGCCTCGGCGACGGGCGCGAAGGTGGCCTGGAAATAGATCACCCCCAATATCGCGCCGATCACCAGAGCGAGCAGCGACAGCACGCCGATATAGTGGCCGATGCGCGAATTGAGCTGAGCCACCATCCACACTGGCAGCGTCGCCCGCATCGCCGCCAATATCTGGTCGGGGAAGCGCGCATCCTCCTTGCAGCGGTCGTGGCAGCGCGCGTCGAGCGAGCAGCACAGCGAGCAGATCGGCCCGGCATAGACCGGGCAATGCGCCATGTCCTCCGGCTCGAACTTGTGCTCGCAGATGCAGCACTTCAGCGTAAGCCGCGTGTCCCAATTCTTGTTGGTGCGCCGGGCGATGTAGTAGCGCCCTCGGGTGGCGAAGGCGATCGCCGCCGCCGCGACGAAGGAGACGGCGAGCGCCAGGAACGGCGCGAACACCTTCAGCGTCGGCCCGAAGAAGCCGGCGAAGGCGATCACGCCGACGAGGGTGCCGACGAACACCGCGCCGACGCCCACCGGATTGATGTCGTAGAGATGCGCCCGCTTGAACTCGATGCCCGGCGGGCTCCAGCCCATCGGCTTGTTGACCACGAGGTCGGCGACCAGCGCCGCCACCCAGGCCACTGCGACGATGGCATAGAGGCCGAGGATCTGCTCCAGCGCCTTGTAGATGCCGAGCGCCATCAGCATCAGCGCGATGGTGACGTTGAACACCAGCCACACCACCCGGCCGGGATGGCTGTGGGTCAGGCGGGAGAAGAAGTTCGACCAGGCAATCGAGCCCGCATAGGAGTTCGTCACGTTGATCTTGAGCTGGGCGAGGATGACGAAGACGCCGGTGAAGGCGAGCGCCACCTCCGGCGAGAACACCGTCTTGAACGCGACCAGATACATCTGCGTCGGCTCGGCGGCGTGGATGAAGGGCACCCCTTGCGTGAGCGCGAAATAGGCGAGGAAGGAGCCGGCGAGCATCTTGATGCCGCCGGGGATGATCCAGCCGGGACCCGCTGTCAGTAGCGCCACCCACCACAGCACGTTGCGCGCCGTCTCGCTGCGGCCGGGCGCGCGGCGCGGCAGGAAGCGCAGGAAGTCCACCTGCTCGCCGATCTGCGCCACCAGGGCGAAGACGACGGTGGTCGCGGCCCCGAACAGCACGAGGTCGAAGGAACCGTCCGGCGCGCCGAAGCGGCCGGTAAAGGAGGTCCAGCCGGCGAGCGGGTTCTCGTCCATCGCGAAGATGAAGGCGAAGGGGATGAGGTTCAGCACCAGCCAGAAGGGCTGGGTCCAGAGCTGGAAGCGGCTGATGAAGGTGATGCCGTGCGTCACCAGCGGGATCACCACCAGCGCGCTGATGAAGTAGCCCACCATCAGCGGCACGCCGAAGCACATCTCCAGCGCCAGCGCCATGATCGCCGCCTCGATGGCGAAGAACAGATAGGTGAAGGAGGCGTAGATCAGCGAGGTGACGGTCGAGCCGATATAGCCGAAGCCGGCGCCGCGGGTGAGCAGGTCGATGTCGACGCCGAACTTGGCGGCGTAGTAGCTGATCGGCAGGCCGGCGGCGAAGATGACGGCGCAGACCACGAGAATGGCCGCCACCGCGTTCTGGAAGCCGTAGGCGAGCGTGATCGCCCCGCCGATCGCCTCCAGCGCCAGGAAGGAGACCGCGCCGAGCGCGGTGTTGGCGACGCGCAGCGCCGACCAGCGGCGCGCGCTCTTGGCGGTGAAGCGCAGCGCATAGTCTTCCAGCGTCTCGTTGACGACCCACTGATTGTAGCGGCGCCGAACGCGAACGATCTTTTGTTCCGCCGCCATAGGGTTTTGCCTCGCCGTGCCGACGCCAGACATTCTTCTGCGCTCACCCTCCCCTGGGCATTTTGTGGTTTGTTACCTTGTAATGCTGCACTGCACACGCCGCCGACTGCTCGCCCCGCCCGACCAACCAAGCACAAATCGTTCCAGTTAAGTCGACTTGAGCCCCTGCGGCCGAATGTCCTGCAACAGTCAGCGTATTTACCTGCCGATCGATGAAAATATGCCCAACTGAATGCAATTGAGGCATGTCGTTTCGATCACTGAATTACCCACCCCCGAAGAATTCGCGTCCGCGCGCGCGTGAAAACGACGAGGCGGAGCGTGCACACACGCCCCAGCCTGCCACGCCACTGTGTGGGAGCGGCCCCAAATCCCCTATACGTCAATCGACGTATTGCTGCATCGCGTCATCGCCCTCCACCATCCTGACAATGCAAGCACATCGCTAAGCTTGTTGAGGCCACGTCAAACCCGTGGAGGGGATCGCATGTCTTCGAATAACGATAAGTCTTCCAAGTTTTCGGCCACGCGCCGCAAGCTTCTGATGGGCATGGCGGCGCTGCCTGCTGCGCCTCTTCTGTCGCAGGCCGGGCTTTTTTCCACGCCGGCCTTCGCCCAGGCCCCCGCGACGTCGGCGGTCAACACGACCGGCCTCGCGGTGACCGACACCGAAGTCACGGTCGGCATCCTGCACTCCGTCACCGGCACCATGGCGATCTCGGAGACCGGCTCGGTGCAGGCCGAGAAGCTCGCCATCGAGCAGATCAACGCCATGGGCGGCGTGCTCGGCCGCAAGATCAAGTTCATCCAGGAGGACGGCGCCTCCGACTGGCCGACCTTCGCCGAGAAGGCCAAGAAGCTCCTCGTCAACGACAAGGTCGCGGCCATCATGGGCTGCTGGACCTCGGCCTCGCGCAAGGCGGTGCTGCCGGTGGTCGAGCAGTATAACGGCATGCTCTACTACCCGACCTTCTATGAAGGCCTCGAGCAGTCGAAGAACGTCATCTACACCGGCCAGGAAGCCACGCAGCAGATCCTCGCCGGTCTCGACTGGGTGCAGAAGACCAAGGCCGGCAAGACCTTCTACCTCATCGGCTCGGACTACATCTGGCCGCGCACCTCGATGAAGATCGCCCGCAAGCACATCGAGGGGCACCTTAAGGACTCCTCGGTCGTCGGCGAAGAGTACTTCCCGCTCGGTCACACCCAGTTCAACTCGGTGATCAACAAGATCAAGCTGAAGAAGCCGGACGTGATCTACGCCGCGGTCGTCGGCGGCTCCAACGTCGCCTTCTACAAGCAGCTCAAGGCCGCCGGCATCGACCTCTCCAAGCAGACGCTGCTCACCATCTCGGTGACCGAGGACGAGATCGACGGCATCGGCGGCGAGAACTTCGCCGGCGCCTATAGCTGCATGAAGTACTTCCAGTCGCTCGACAACCCGAACAACAAGGACTTCGTCGCCGCCTTCAAGAAGATGTGGGGCGAGAAGACCGTGATCGGCGACGTCACCCAGGCCGCCTATCTCGGCCCCTGGCTGTGGAAGATGACGGTCGAGAAGGCCGGCTCCTTCGACGTCGACAAGATCGCCGCAGCCTCCGCCGGCATCGAGTTCAGCAAGGCGCCGGAAGGCTATGTGAAGATCCACCCGAACCACCATTTGTGGTCGAAGACCCGCGTCGGCCAGGCGCAGCTCGACGGCCAGTTCAAGGTGGTGTTCGAGACCCCGGACCTGATCGAGCCCGATCCGTTCCCGAAGGGCTACCAGTGATCGCCTGAAGCTGCCGCCCGGAGAGGGTCGCCCCTCTCCGGGCCGTTCCGGTTGAACGCAGGCGCGCCGCCCGGCGCACGCGGGGGAATTCGCGATGTTCTCTGACTATTCGCTGGCCGAGCTCGGCTCGATCTTCGTGATGCAAGGCTTCGCCGGCCTAATCCTGTTCTCGGTCTTCGTGCTCATGGCACTGGGCCTTGCCATCATCTTCGGCCAGATGGGCGTCATCAACATGGCGCATGGCGAGTTCATGATTCTCGGCGCCTATGTCACCTATTTCACCTCGCAATTCTTCCTGAATCATCTGCCTGCGCTGTTCACCGCCTATTTCTTCGTGGCGATGATACTGGCGTTCATCGCCTCCGGCGCGCTCGGCATGTTCATCGAATGGGCGATGATCCGCCGGCTCTACAAGCGCCCGCTCGACACGCTGCTCGCCACCTGGGGCCTCAGCCTCATCCTCCAGCAGGTCTACCGCTCGGTCTTCGGCCCGCGCGAGGTCGGCGTCGAGCTGCCGGAATGGATGATGGGCTCGCTGCCGCTCACCGACACCATCGAGGTGCAGATCAA